>JBBSNT010000091.1:0-12604 GCA_038260485.1 Aggregatilineales bacterium
CCGGCGCGGTCAGCGGCAGCAGGATCATATAGAAAGTCTGGAACGAGGTCGCGCCGTCCACCAGCGCCGCCTGTTCGAGTTCACCGGGCAGCCCTCTAAAGAAGCTGGTCAGCGTCCAGACCGTGAACGGCAGCGTAATCAACGGATAGGTCAGGATCAGCGCCGCTTGAGAGCCGAACAAGCCCAGTTGGTTGACAATCGCGAACACGCCCGACAGGATCGAGATTTGCGGAAACATCGTCATCGCTAATACGGCATAGAGCATCAGCGTGCGACCGCCAAACTGTAGCCGACCGAGCGCATACGCCGCGAACGCGCCGACCACCAACGCCAGCAGCGTCGATGTGCCGGAGACGAGCGCGCTGTTGCCGAGGCTCTGGATAAACTGGTTATTCGAAAAGACCGACTGGTAATTGATCAGCGTCGGGTGAGCGGGGAAATAAGTCGCCGGGGCGATGATTTCATTTTCGCCTTTGAACGACGAGTTCAACGCCCAGTAAAACGGGAACAACGTGTAGAGCAGAATGATGATGATCAGGAACCAGAAGCCGATGCGTCCCAAGATATGGCGCATCTGTTTAGCGGTCATGCCGCTCGATTGAGCAGACGTGCTTGAATGAACAGCTTGGGTGGTCATTCGGCATTCACTCCCAAAATCTTAACATAGGCGACGGCAAACAGCAGAATGATGATGAAGATCACTACGCCGATAGCAGAGGCGTAGCCAAGCTGCTGATTTTGCGAAAGCGTCTCGTAGTTGTAGGTCGCCATCGACAATTTTTGCCGCCCCAAGAGGACGTTGAACACGTCAAAGACGCGAATGGCGTCGAGCGTGCGGAACACCAGCGCGACGGCAATCGTCGGGCGCAGCAGCGGCAGCGTGATGCTCGTGAACTGGCGGAACTTACTCGCGCCGTCCACCTCTGCCGCCTCGTACACGTCCGACGGAATCACCTGCAAACCCGCCAGCAGGATCAGCGCCATGAACGGCGTCGTCTTCCACACATCTACCGCGACCAGCGCGGGAATCTGCAAATTCGAGTTCGCCAGCCACGCCTGAGAACTGTTTAATACGGGGATCACGTGGGTGAAGAACTGGTTGACCACCCCCGATTGGTTATCGCGCAGCATGATCTCCCACAAGCGCGCCGAAACGACCGTCGGAATCGCCCAAGGGACGAGCATCGCGGTACGCATCAAGCCGCGTCCCGTGAACTTGGAGTTGATCACCATCGCGACGAACATGCCGAGGATCAGTTCAAAGGTAACTGACAGCACCGTGAACAGCAGCGTGTTGCCCACCGAGTTGATGAAATCGCGGTCACGCGCGCTGAAGATGAGCTGCGACTCACCGATGCGGATGCTGGTCACGTCACGAAAACGCATGTCTTGGTAGCTTGGGTCGAGCACGTCACGGGCGCGCGGGAAACTGATTTCGCCACTGGCGTCAAGGACGCACGCGCCTGCATCATCACGTTCGCAATCGACCGTGTCCAAGCGCACGCCGAGCAGTTGGGCGTAATTGTCCAAGCCGACGAAGTGCGACTCTTGGCTGCTGGCAAAGCGAGCATCGGTCAAGCTGGCGATGAAGGTTGCCTCTAAGGGGCGTGCCGCCACCAGCACGAGGACGACAATCGTCGGCAGCAGCAGGTTCCACGCCGCGCGCGAACTGGCTTGGCTCAGCGTCTCTTCGCCGGAGAATTCATCTGCGTTATTGCCCAGCCAGATATAGCCCAATATAAAGACGCCCGCGACAACCAGCAGAATCACGCCGCCGGTTAAGCCGCTAAAGGAATTGTAGGTATTCTGGAAACCGCTGGTGAAGCTCTGAATCGCGATCACGACCGTCGCGATAGTCAGCCACAGCAGAATCTGACGTCCCCACGCCGCCGCCGTCGAGTTGCGATTATAAATCCGCAGACCAATGCGGATCACCGTGTAGCCGACTGCCACGAGGATCAACGGAACGATAATGCCGTAATCATTTAAAAAGCGCAGCAGCGTCGTGCCAAAATTTTCGCCGTCTGCACGTAAATTCAGTGAAGTAATAATGTTGTTGAGGAGAAGTACAAAAGCGACAAGCCCTAACGCCAGAAAAAGCGTACCCACCAGCATCACCGGGAGCGAAGTCGAAGTTGTGGCATCCCTTCGCGTTTCAACAGCCATAAGCATTAACTCCCATAAGGTTTCTAACCCACACAGCGACCCTTATTTTTTAAAAACAGGGGGGAGGGCGCACTGCCCTCCCCCCACAAAACGAGGAGCGGTTCACCAAGCCAATAGCCCCGTGAGCCACTCCTGTTGCGAACCGTAGGGCTGCACCCTACGACCGCCTGTTGGTGAGTCTTACATGCCGCTGTTCATCGAGTCGACCATGTCTTGCAGGTCAACTTGCAAATCTTCCATCGCCGTCTGTGCGTCGGTTTCACCCGTTAGGACGGAGTGAACCGCGCTGTAGAACAACTGGGAAGCATCGTTATAACGCTCGGCGGTGACGCCGGACGGACGCGGATACGCCGTCGAGAGGATCGGCCCCATCGCGCCGAACAGCGGGTTCGCTTCAGCAAGCGCCGGATCATCGTACAGCGTCGGGATGGTCGGGTTTGCACCCTGCGGGCTAAGCGCACGCATCATCTGCTCTTCGGGCGAGGCGAGGAAAGCCGCGACCGAAACAGCTGCTTCGACGTTATCCGAGTACTTCGAGACTGCCAACTGCCAACCACCGAGGCACGCCGCAGCGCGGGCATCGCCTTGCGGCAGCGGTGCATAACCGAAATTGCCAGCAATCACGCTGTCTTCAGCATTGCCCAGACCGTAAGCATAGGGCCAGTTGCGCATGAAAGCTGCGTTACCCGCCTGCCACACCGCGCGCGATTCTTCTTCGCCGTAGGTCGTGACTGCTTCCGGGCTGATACCATTGACCCAGCCTGCTGCCATATCAAGGAAGTTGACGAATTTCTCGTCGGTGACGTTCACCGTGCCATCGGCTTCGATGAAGGTGTCGCCGGTTTCAGAAACTAGCCACTCATTGGCGTCGCAGGTCAAACCCTCGTAGGAGTTTCCCTGCCACACGTAGCCATAGAACTCGCTCATGCCGTCGGCACGTTCGCCGTCCTGAATGGTCTGTGCTGCGCTTGCGAGTTCGTCCCACGTGGTCGGAACTTCAAGACCGTACTTCTCAAGCAGGTCGGTGCGGTAGTAAAGACCCGCCGCATCCGTGAACCACGGCAGCGCAACCAAGCTGTCGCCAATCGTCTGACCGGCGATCATGTCCGGGAAGAACTGATCAATGTAATCCTGCGACAGATAGTCCTTCAGGTTGACGACGTGCTCGGCGATGATACCCGCCCAAATCACGTCGGTCTGATAGACGTCAACGTCGCCGCTCTGTGCTTGCCAGAACTGCTGATACAGCCCCAGACGATCCGTCGAGGAGTCCGGCATTTCAACCGCTTCTGCGGTCACGTTCGGGCACATATCCATGTACCGCGCCAGACCTTGCTGCAGGACGTCATATTCGACACCCACAGCACCACCCGCAACGCGAATCGTTGCATCGCCGGAGGGACAAGACATCCCCATCATCGGCATCTCGGTCGAATCCTGCGCGGCGACAACGCCGAAGCTTGTCAGCACGAGTGCCAACATAAGGATTAATCCAAGTATTCGTTTCATATGTTTCATCTCCTAAAATATTTTACGCTATATCCGTAACGTTTCGGAAATACAATCTTTATCATAACTACGAATGACATAACTTGCAAACCATACAACTAGATTTGGGCATAATATACCAACGGAGGGCGCTATAAGTCTCATCAGCGCGCTGAATAGGCGCTTCTCTATTCAAGCCAAATGGTTTGCGCTAGACTTGAGGTTATGTTTCGCTATCCGTTACGGAACCCTACCCTATGTCGATGAACGTCGATGTAAAGCGCTGGTTGGCTGACCGTTTTCACGCTATCGACAGCGTTCGTTCGGCGCGCCTCAGCCGCGAAGACATGATCGCCGTCTATACGTGGAGCGGCGTGATCATTTACGTCTACGTCCTCTCCAAACCGATCAAAGCGCGCGCGATCAAGCGCATCTTGCAGGACAATACCCGCATCGGCGTCGGCACGCTCTTGATCGTTGACGCCGACCTCGTGCCCGAAGATGGGGTGCAGGTCACGCCCGATGAAGGCTTGCTGGCGCTGCACGCGCTGTTCAAGGATAAGCTCTATACCTACCGTCAGCAGGGCGACACTATCCTGATCGGGCAAGTCCATTTCAAAGCGTTCAATCGGGGCGACGAGCGCGAAGTCTGGTACGGCCCCGACGTGCCTGTCAGCCATCTACCGAGCTATCGCGTCTGGATCAGCGCGCCGCAGTCGATCAAGGGCAACTGGCTGATCGCCAATTTCGGCACCGAAGCGTTCTGGAAGCAGGCAGATTACACGGCAGGACGCAGCGCTTTCCGCCAGCAGCAGCGCCGTTCGTCAGGTGAGACGCACTACTCTACGTGGAGCAATGGCTGGAACGAGAGCGGCGGACAGACCTACACGACCCCTGCCGCCCCGCCGCCGGAAACCGATCTCGACCGCTCATACCGCCAGCTTGGGCTGACGCGGGCTGCGTCCGGCGACGAGGTCAAAGCCGCCTTTCGCCGCCTCGCCCGCGAAGTCCACCCCGACGTGAGCAATCTCCCCAAAGACGAAGCCGAAGCTCGCTTCAAAGTCATCTACGACGCCTACAGCCTGATCAAATCCGCCAACCGCTGGTAAGCCGCTGGTTGGTAAGCCTAAACGTCGCCTAAATCGTCGGTGTCGATGTCGAAGTCCTCGTCGTCAATCTCAATGTCGAAGTTCGGTTCGTGATGCTCGTGCCGGAAGAAACGTGGCGGTTCGGGCGGCTGCGGCGGTTTCGGGGGCTGCGGCGGCTTGAACTTGACCGTTCGATCCACCGTCTCCATGACGCGCTCAAGCGCTATCGGGTCACCGCTAAAGCCGTCCATATTGAGCGTGATGTGCGGTGCGGTCTGCACGGAATAGTTCTGCTTGGCGCTCAGCCCAACGACGCCCGCCTGCCCTTCCATGTACGCCAAAAGCTGCCCTGATGCCAGCATGACTTGTGACACCAACTGCTTATCGCGCCGCTCAGCCGGAATCGTGATTTCGAACGCTTGGAGATAAGGGTCTTCGCTGATGGCGTAGACGCTTGCCCGCAAGCCGAGAAAACTGCGCACGGCGAGTTCACCTGTGCCGCCGTAAGTTTCAAGGTGGATACTCTTTTCGAGTTCGTCTCTCAGCGCCCGCGCCGCCGGAATTAAGCGGATCAGCGCGCGCAGGTCTTCAACCGTAAGCTGTTTCATCGAGATACCGTTCCTTTCTACGAAAAGCGGTTCAAAGTTCACCGGCGCCACCACCCGCTCCCGGACGGTGGACGCCTACCCGGAGCGAGTGCGCGTTCTGGCGTTCCAGAACATTCAGGCGTGAAGATCGCCGGGAGTTCGTGAGTAGTTTTACAAGTTCGAGCTGTAAACCGGATCAACCGCGCGCGCCCGCGCCTTGAGCTTCATACCGCCGACGATCATCAGGTCACCGACCAGCTTCATCAGGCGGTCGCCCGTGTGCGTGCGATCCTGATCCGCCTGCTGCATCAGTTGGTTCAGCTTCACTTCACGGATCAGCCTCCGTTTTTGATCTTCCATAAAAGCGCGTTCTTCGTTTGGATTAAACATGTTCGTTCTCCCCTTGAATTTCGAGTGCCTGCCGCGTTTCTGGCGACAGCAACCGGACGAGATTTCGTTTTGCATAGTAGAGCCGGGATTTAACCGTTCCGATCCCGACTTGCATCGTTTCCGCGATTTCGGCATACGAAAGACCGACTTCGCTGTAGAGCAGCAGCGTTTGTCGCTGTGCTTCCGCTAGGCGAGTCATTGCCTGCTGCACTTCCGCATAAATCAGCAGCCAATGAGTCGTTTCGTCCGGCGCTGCTGCCTCGGCATCGACTTGTATCTGCGGCGCTGCGGCTTCGTCATCGAACGAAACGACCTCGTAGCGCCCCTGTGCCCGCAGTTCGTCGTAGCAGCGGTTGCGAATCACCCGGAATAAGAACGGGCGCAGCTTCTCCGGCGGGTCGAGCCGCTCTAGATTCATGTAGAGCGCGAAAAATGCTTCCTGCACGATGTCCTCGCCGCTGTCGCTCATCCCAATCAAACGGCGAACGAAGCGAGGTGCGGACGGTTCGAGCAGCATCTGGAGCGCGGCAAAAGCATTTGTGTCGCCGGATTGCGCCAGTCGTAGCAGGTCATGTTCACGGTTGGATTCTGACGACATCGCGCGTTCCCTTCTACCTAGGGATTCGTGCAATGCCGTGATTTGTTCAAAATTCGGTGTTAAAATAGGTTACAGAACACTTGTTTGATGGAGTAACAGGCGATGACGAACCTTCCCAATCTCAAAACGCTCTGGGATGTTGATGAGCCGGGGGAATCAGAGCAGGCACTCCGCGCGCTCCTCACCCACCACGAAGGCGATCTTGATGGCGAACTCACCCTGCTGACGCAGGTTGCACGGGCGCAAGGACTGCAAGGACATTTCGACGACGCGCATCAAACTCTCGACGAGGTGGAAAGCCGCCTCACCGACGAGACGCCGTCGGCGCGCGTTCGGCTGCTGCTTGAACGCGGACGTTTATACAATTCGGCGGGCGACAAGGACAAAGCGCGCCCGTATTTTGAGCAAGCATGGGACGCAGGGCAGCAACTGGGCGATCTCGGTCTTGCCGTCGATGCCGGTCACATACTCGGTGTGATCGAAGCGCCCGAACTCGACTGGAGTTTGAAGGCGATTGAACTCGCGGAAAACACGAACGACGAGGACGCGCGCTACTGGCTCGCGCCGCTCTACAACAACATCGGCTGGACGTATCACGAACGCGGCGATTTCGAGCAAGCGCTGGTCGCCTTCCAAAAAGCGCTGCGCCTGTTCGAGCAGCAGCAAGACGTCGTGCGCGTGCGGCGAGCGCGCTGGGCGGTGGCACGGTCACTGCGCTCGCTCGAACGCTTCAGCGATGCCCACGCCGTCCAGAGCCAGCTTCAGGACGAAGGCGCAGTCGATGGCTTCGTCGAGGAGGAATTAGGCGAATGCCTGCTGGCACTCGGTCGCGGCGACGAAGCGAAGCCCCACTTCGAACGCGCCTATGGCATCCTTTCGCAAGATGAGTGGCTGCTGCAAAACGAGCCAGACCGTATGCAGCGCTTGCGCTCGCTGGTAGAAGACTCCTAGACGCTGAATAGAGTTTGAAATTCGATCAAAAATAACGAGGGACGACATACGTGTCGCCTCTAGCGTGTCATGCCTAAACGATTCGATGATAGGAGAGTGTTCAAATGCGCAAACGCTGGATGATGATCGCGCTGGTTTTGATGCTAGGCGTAAATATGGCGGTCGCTCAGGACGCAGCGCAGACCGTGCCGCCTGAAGCGACGCCGATCAGTCCCGCGCTTGCGGCGCAGATGGCGAACCTTGAAGCCGTCACCGCCAAGCTGCGCGACCTGCCGATCAGGCAGCCGGTCGAGCACCAGTTCCCCACGCGCCAACAGACGATTGACTACCTGCGCGACCTCTACGCCCGCGAACTGCCGCCCGCAGCAATCGAGCGCACCAAACAGTTTTACGTGGCGCTAGGGCTGCTGCCAGACGACATCGATCTTGCTGCGGTCTACCTGAACCTGCTCGGCAGTCAAGTCGCGGGCTTTTACGATGCCGACACCGAAACCATGAACGTGATCCCCACAACCGGCGACACCCCCGGCACGACGCTTTCGTTCACCGAGCAGATCATCTACGTTCACGAGTTCACCCACGCGCTGCAAGATCAGTATTTCGGGCTGAACGGACTGCTGGATACGCCTGAAGTCCAAAACAGTCCGGATCGGTCGCTGGCGATCACGTCGCTGGTCGAGGGCGACGCCACCGCCATCATGACGGTCTACTCGCAGGAAGTCACCGCACGCGACCCGTTCGCGGGGCTGAGTATGCTGGTCGAGGGGCTGCAAGCGGGCAATCTGTTCCTGCCGGAAGGCATCCCGTCAATTTTGACGACCGAACTGCTGCTGCCCTACGAAGAGGGGCTGAACTTCGTGGTCGCGGTCTACAAAGAGGGCGGCTGGGATGGCGTCAATGCCGCTTACGGCAATCCGCCGACGACCAGCGAGCAGATTTTGCACCCTGACAAGTACCTCGCGGGCGAAAGCGCGCAGGACGTCGCGCTCGACGACATGACCGCCGCGCTCGGCGATGGCTGGACGCAGCAGTGGGACACGTCCGCCGGCGAGTTCTACCTGCGCGAACAGCTCAAAACCGAACTGTCGAAAGGCGAGGCGAACGCAGCAGCAGCGGGCTGGGGCGGCGATCACTTCCGCATCTACAGCGACGGCGGCGGCGGCTTGGCTTACGCGCTGCGGATCGCGTGGGACACGCTGGACGATCAAGTTGCGTACAATCAGGCTTACACTGCCTACGCAGATGCACGTTTCGGCGTCAGCGCCGACGCGGGCGGCTGTTGGATGACGAGTGAGAACACCACCTGCCTCGTCCCGCTCGACAGCCCCGGCACACTGATTTTCTCCGCGCCGACGATGGCGGAGATCAGCGCGCTGATGAGGATGTAAGACGAAGGCGGCAACGAAAGAGCGATCTATTGAATGGGTCGCTCTTTTTATTTCGCTATAGGTTACTGAATGTGAGTTGTAGAGATAACGCCTACCCACGTACCTTCTTGATCACGTCGGGGACGGCGGCGTTGGCGGCGCTGACGAGGCGCAGCACCACTTCTAATTCCGCCTCGGAATAATCCGCGCAAATGTCAAACAGCGCCTGCCCCATGTGCATCGCGGATGGTGTGAGCGTCGCATTGATCTTGTCGAGATCGGGCACAACGTTGACCTTGCGCCGATCCGTTGGATCGCGCTCGCGGTGGGCGAAGCCCGCCTTTTCGAGCCGGTCGAGCATCGCCGTAACCGCGCCCGTCGTCAATCCAGTCAGGTCGGCAAGCTGCCCCGCTGTCATTGATCCGTTGAGCAAGAGCAGGTCAAGGCACTCGTTGTCGGTCGGGTGGATGCCCGCTTTGTCCGAGATGGCTTGGCTAAAAAGCACCGAATTCACCGACACGTAGCGAAACTGAAGAATCAACGCCTGAATTAAAGAGTCTTTTTGATGGCTTGACATTCGCAATCTATCCCACTATGATTTATCTCAATCATCAAGATAATCAATGATTGAGGGATTTACAGCATGTCTACTAAGGTAGCAAATAACGGGTTCAAGGGCAACGTCTTGATCATCGGCGGCGGCATTGGCGGCAATGCGCTGGCGCTGTTTCTGCAAAAAGCGGGCATCGACTGCACCGTCTACGAAGCCTACGGGTATCGCGAACGGACGGGCGGCGGGCTGGGACTCGCACCCAACGGCATGAACGTGCTGGCAGCGCTCGGTTTGGCAGATGAAGCTAAAAAACGCGGTAGTCTGGCGCTGGAGAACACCTTCCACAACGCGCACGGGCGTGTGCTGGCACGGGTCAAGAACGGTGACGAGACGAAGTACGGTCAGCCGGGGCTGAGCATCATGCGCTTCGCGCTTTACGACATCCTGAACGAAGGGGTACAAGAACGCGGCGTGCAGGTCGAGTTCGGCAAGCGGCTGGTGTCGATCACGCAGACGGCGACCAAAGTCACGGCTCATTTCGAAGATGGCACATCCGCTGAAGGCGATCTGCTGATCGGTGCGGACGGCATCCACTCGACGACGCGCCATCTCGCCCTGCCCAAATCGCCAGAGCCGGGTTACGTCGGCATCATCGGCATCGGCGCGAATACCCCGACCTCGGCAGTCTCCAACTTGACGGAGCGCGATCTGCATAGTTTTCATTTCGTCTTTGGCGCAAAAGGCTTCTTCGGCTATGCTGCCAGCGCACCGGGGGAGATCATGTGGTGGGCGAACCTACCGAGCGAACACGAAATGACGCGCGAGCAGCTGCGCGACCTGTCGCTTGAAAAAATTCAGCAGGAGATGCTGGCGATCTACGGCGGCTATTATGAACCGATCCCGACGCTGATCCGCAATTCGTATGCCCCCGTCAAGAACAACATCCACGACATTCAATCGCTGGAACAGTGGTCGGCGGGGCGCGTGCTGTTGATCGGCGACGCTGCCCACGCCGTCAGCCCCAACGCCGGACAGGGCGCATCACAGGCGCTGGAAGACGCCATCCTGCTCGCTAAAATGCTGCGCGACTGCGGCGATAACGCGCAGATGTTCGCGCAATTCGAAGCCGAACGCAAGCCGCGCGTCGAACGAATCGTCGCCGAAGGACGGCGGCAGGGCGATAACAAGCAAACCGTGAATCCGTTTCAAGAGCGCATCCGCGAAGTGATGATGAGCGTCTTTGCCAAGCCGTTCATGGAGCGGCAGTTTGACTGGCTGTTCCGCTACAAAATCGCATGGGAGTGAGGTGCATCAAAAAAGCAGCAGGCGATGGGATCGCCTGCTGCTTTCTGTTTACGCTAATTTGAGCGCCGTGTTACGCGATAGTCACGTCGTCGCAGAGGTAGACGTCCTGAATGGCGTTGAGCAGTGCCGCGCCTTCGCTCATCGGACGCTGGAACGCCTTGCGCCCGCTGATCAAGCCCGTGCCGCCCGCCCGCTTGTTGATCACAGCGGTCTGGATCGCGTCGGCAAAGTCGTTCTTGCCGCTTGCGCCACCGCTGCTGATCAAGCCCGCGCGCCCCATGTAGCAGTTCGCCAACTGGTAGCGGGTCAGGTCAATCGGGTTGTCGCTGGTCAGTTCGCTGTAGATGCGCTCATCCAGCTTGCCGTAAGACGATTCGCCGGTGTTCAGCGCCTTGAATCCGCCGTTCAGAGTCGGCAGCTTCTGCTTGATGATGTCCGCCTGAATAGTCACGCCGAGGTGGTTCGCCTGTCCGGTCAGGTCAGCGGCGGTTTCGTAATTCTTGCCGCCCACCTTGAAGGCGTTGTTACGAGTATAGCACCACAGCACCGTCGCCATGCCCAGTTCATGCGCACGGTAAAACGCTTCCGAGACTTCGATGATCTGGCGCGTGCTCTGTTCAGAGCCAAAGTAGATCGTCGCGCCGACCGCCGCCGCACCCATATTCCACGCCTGATCGACTTGTCCAAACATGACTTCATCGTATTGGTTCGGGTAGGTCAGCAGTTCATTGTGGTTGATTTTGACGAGGAATGGAATCTTGTGAGCGTATTTGCGCGCGACCACACCCAGCACGCCGAAGGTCGAAGCGACCGCGTTACAGCCGCCCTCAATCGCCAGCTTAATGATATTTTCGGGATCGAAATACTGCGGATTCGGCGCGAACGACGCCCCCGCCGAATGCTCAACGCCTTGATCGACCGGCAAAATCGAGAGATAACCGGTGCCGCCAAGCCGCCCGTGATCGAACATCGACTGCAAGCTCCGCAGCACCTGCGGGTTGCGGTCGGACTGCGTCCAAACACGATCAATAAAGTCCGCTCCCGGCAGGTGTAGCGTCGCTTTCGGGATGGTCTGGCTGGTGTGATTAAGCAGAGTATCTGCTTGATTTCCCAAAGCTTCGACAATTTTGTCGAGGCTGTACGTTGTTTCTGGAGCAGCAGCAATCATTTGCATTCTCCTCGGTTGTGAACGCTGCTCAGTATATCACGTCCACATATCACTTCGCAGATTTTACCCCGTTTGCGCGTATAATCACTAGGTGGAGAAGCACATAAATAGAGTCTCAAGGTAATCTATTTTTTCATGACGAAAGTAATCCCGTTTATAGCTGCTCTGCAGCAATTTTTTAGGAGGATAGCGCAGCACCTCCTCCTATTAGCCCGCTGGATGAGCAGCCCGCTGGATCCCGGCTCTGATCCGGCGCAGCAGCGACAAGCGCGGATGCTGAACTATATGCTGATCCCTATCCTCGGCGCGCAGTTGCTTTTGTTCAACTGGGGCGGCAGTGCCAACGATTACGCCCTCTACTGCGCCTTCAACCTGATCATCCTGCTTGCCGCTTATGTGCTCAACCAGATTGGCTATTACCTCGCCGCCGCAACGACGATTGGGCTGCTCGTTTCAGCAACAGCATTCCTCAATTACATCATCAAGGTGAACAACGGCATCCCGATGGCAGAAATCAGCCTATTGCGCTGCGTGCCCGCCATCTTAATCGCCTACCTGCTGCTGCCGCTGCGCGGGGTTGTCGCGTTCTCGGCTGCCAACATTCTCGGTATCTTCATAGCGGGCATCGTCACGCACGGTGATCATCCGATGTTAGCGACGGCGCTCTATTTCACAGCCATCACGTCGTTGCTGATGCTGATCGCAGCAGTATCCCGTCATCAATCCGTCACACAAATCGAGCAGCAAGCGCGCGAACTGTTCGAAAGCGAAGCGCGCTATCGCAATCTGCTCGACGCCTCTTTCGAGACGCTGATGATCCACAAAGCTGGCATCATCGTTGACACCAACCCGTCGGTCATCAATCTGATTGGCTATACGCCGGAAGAAGTCATCGGTCAGTCGGCGCTCAATTACATTGAACCCGTTCATCATGCGCAGGCTC
>JBBSNT010000092.1:0-12487 GCA_038260485.1 Aggregatilineales bacterium
ACATACGTCGTTACAATATAGGTGTCGTTCATGTCGGTTTCTCGCTCAATGGTTGTCTGATAACTCCCATTTTAACAAGTACCACATGAACGACTTCAACTAGCAATCACGGTAATAAATAATGTTTATCTAAGGATATCTAAATCATGCGTCGCCTTGTAGTAGGACTCACCATAGTCAGTTTGCTCGCGTCGTATTTCATGTTTTTCACCCTTCCCGCCAACGCCGCTGCGCATCAAGTCTGTTGGATTTCAGAGTTTACCTTTCGGAATGACACCGCTTCCTCCGACTCGGCCTCACTCAGTCTTTCTAACAGTCCCCTCACCCATACCTACACCGCCAGCGCCATCTTACAGCCCAGCGAAACCCAAACCGTCAGCGTTCATGGCTTCTTCCCGGTAAACAGCCTTGGTTTCAACAGCTCCGCTACGAGCGCGACCTTGACCCTTGTCGGCTTCGGCAATTTTGGTGCCGTCGATGACTCGGTCTGCGCGTTCATTGTCGTCGACGCTTTCGGGCATATCGACGACGGACGCATCAACGCCTACGATCTCGCCGCGCCGCTAGCAGCCTATTGCCAGAGCGGTGGTATCGCCGTCTGGGACATCGACGCCGACGGGCAGGGAACGCTTGCTTTCACTTCCTCTGCCGACGACATCAGTGCTGCGCTCGACGACGCCCTCTCGACGCAGGAGAGTCAGTTGATTGGCGAAGGATTGGGCGACAGCCTCTCCGCGCTGTCATCGAACCAACTCGCGCTGCTCGGCACTGAACCCGCCTCAGGCAAGCCTTACCAGTTCATCGCCTCCGCCGACGTGTGCAGCTAACTGCCCTTAAAGCGCAAAGCAGCTTATAAGAATGCTCGTTGATGACAGTTCAACGAGCATTCTTATGCCTTATTCAGAATAAGTGCTCGGTTTCTGAAAGTAGCACTACATTCAAAGGATTAAGTCCAGCCAATGCGGCGCACCCGCACGTTTTGGTGGACCGCGTGCTGTTGCTTCAGTGGGCAAAACTTGCTGTCATAAATTTGATAGCGCAATCCGATTGCGACGGATAAACTTCATTCTATCCCAACGCGAAAGGATGCTTCCTTGACTGCCAACTCGCGCCGCAACTCGCGCCTAACGACAATCCTCAGCCTGAGCTGGACGCTGTTTCTGCTCACACTCGGCGCGGTGATCTCCGCTGTCGCGGTGATCGTCTTTGAAGCGCCCTTTGACATCGCACCGGGCGGCGTCTCCGGCATCGCCATCATCCTCAACAGCTTGATCGGCACGCCGATTGGCTTGGTGATCCTGATCGGCAACATCCCCGTCCAGTTGATCGCCTACCGCATGTTAGGCGGCTGGCGCGTGATCGCCGCGACCATCTATCCTGTTGTCCTCTACTCGCTGCTGATCGACGTGCTGACGCCCTACTTCAGCATCGTCAGCGACGACCGCTTCCTGAACGCCGTTTTCGGCGGCATCATCGGCGGCATCGGCGCGGGACTGGTCTTGCGGGCAGGCGGCACGATGGGCGGCACGTCAACTTTAGGGCGCATTCTTCAGCAGCGCTACGGCACGCCGCTCAGCAGCAGCACGCTCTACACCGACGGCGCGGTGATCCTCGTCGCGGCGCTGGTCTTCGGCTGGGAAGGCGCGCTTTATGCTATGGTCGTCTTGTTCGTCGGCGGCGCAACGGCGGATTACATCCTCGAAGGTCCCAGCGTAATTCGCACAGGGGTGATTATCACCGATCAACCGCGCGAGATTGCCGCCCGCATCATTGCGGAGTTAGGGCGCGGCGTAACGGCATGGGAGGGCAAAGGCATGTATACCGATCAGAATCACACGGTTCTCTACGTGACGATTGGACGTTCGCAGGTCAAGGCGCTGCGCCGAATCGTCACAACTATCGATACGAACGCCTTCTTGGTCATCGGGCAGGGACACGCGGCTTACGGCGAAGGCTTCAAGGAAGTCCGGCGCGAGTGAGCGATTTTGGGCATATAATCAGTCTGTAATCAAACGTGAATATTTGCGTTCGATCATCCCCGTACCACAGTACACAAAACAGAACAAGGAAACGGCATCATGTCCTACGATCTCGCGCTCGAAACGATTCGGGCAGCGCGTGAGCGCATCAAGCCTTATGTCCGCCACACGCCGCTTGCACCAGTTCCGGCGCTGACAGCCGATTTTCCGGCGAAACTCCGACTCAAACTGGAGAATTTGCAAGTGGTCGGCTCATTCAAGCCGCGCGGCGTCTTCAACACCCTGCTGCAATTGGACGCCGATACGCAGCGGCGCGGCGTGATCGCGGCGTCGGGCGGGAATCACGGCGTTGCGCTGGCATACGCTGCGCATCGCTTGGGCATTCCGGCGATTGTCTATCTGCCAGAGAGCGCCAGTAACGACCGCGTCGAGCGGGTCAAAGTCTGGGGTGCGCAGGTGATCCAGCACGGATCGGCGTGGGACGATGCACATGCCAAAGCCGTCGAGCACGCACGATCATCCGGCATGACCTACGTCCATCCCTTCGACGCCGAAGCCACACTCGCTGGACAAGGGACGCTCGGATTAGAACTGCTGGAGGATGTGCCCGAAATGGACTGTGTGCTGATTGCGGTTGGCGGCGGCGGCTTGATCGCGGGGATGGCGGCAGCAATCAAGCAAATCAAGCCCGACGTGGCGATTATCGGCGTCGAGCCATTCGGCGCGGCGTCGATGCAGCACAGCCTCGACGCGAAGCAGGTCGAACCACTGGCGGAAATCCGCACCATTGCCGACACACTCGCGCCGCGCAGCGTCAGTGAGCGAACGCTCACGCTCACACAGCGCTATGTAGATCGGGTTGTGCTGGTGGACGACACCGCCATGATCAGCGCCATGCGCTGGCTGTGGCTGCACTACAACCAACTGGTCGAACCAGCGAGCGCGGCGGTGATTGCCGCGCTGCCACAGGTCGATTTGACGCCCTATCGCGCGCCGGTCGCGTTGATCTGCGGCGGCAATGCGGCGGCGAACAGCGTCTGGCAAACCTACGAGGCGTCAGCGTTGGCAAAAGGCTCGCTTTAACCCCGCCGCAGGGTATTTAAGAACTGGTCAGCGGGCTAAGGTAAAGAGCGTAGATTCTTGCATTGTTAAACAACAGTTTTGCATTGGAAAACCACTCATGAGCAATCGCGTTCTTGCGATGATCGTTTTTGTTGCCTTGATCGCGCTGCCTGTGCTCGTCGCACTGACGGGAAAAACGCCGCAAGCGCCGCCCCTGTTAGTCGCAACAGCAGCGCCAACCGCCACAGTGCCAGCCCAAGCGCCAGCCGAATTAACGCCGGAAGCGACCGAAACGTCCGCACCAACGGCTGAAGCAGCAGTCGCAGAGGTTGCCGACGCTGGGTTGATCGGCGATGCAGCCAGCGGCGATGACATTTTCCATCATGGGTTGAACGGCGCACCCGCGTGCATTAACTGCCACAGCACGACCATATCCGGCAAAGCGCCCTTAGCGGTCGGTCCCGGTTTGTTGGGCATCTCGGAACGCGCCGCGACTCGCGTCGATGGCGAGACGGCTGCCCAGTACGTCGAGGACAGCATCCGCCACCCCGATCATTACGTCGTCAAGGGCTTCAATAACGTCATGTATGCCAATTTCGACCACGACTACAGCGCCCAGAACATCGCTGATTTGGTCGCCTACGTGCTGACGCTCTAATCCTGTAGGGGCAGGTTTAAAACCTGCCCCTTGATGCGTCTTGACAGACAAATCCGACGAACCGATCACCCCACTGCAAGCTGGCTCACGTCTATGCCCAAAAAGATGACTTCTCCGTCCGAAGCAATCACGATCAGTGTGCCGTCGGGGCTGAAAACCATTGCCTGACTCGGATTCAGCAGCGTGCTAGTGATCAAGTCGCTGGTGGTCGTGTCGAAGATATTGACCGTCGAGGGTGAAATCGAACCGTCCGCCGGTAAATTTATCGCCGCCAACAGGGAGCCATCCGGGCTGAAGGCAATCTCACCGGGGAAGAAACCCGGATCACCACTGTAGGTCTGTTCAGTGCGCGTCTCGATATTCACCAAACGCACCAACTCGCCATCCGAGAACGCGACTTGATGCGTCGGCGTTGCGCCTAACAACGTCGGACGCCACGCCAGCCCGCCGAGCGGCGGCGCGCCCAATGCGACCATCATGACGTTATCGCCACCATCCACGCGGATGATATGCAGAGATAGGTCGAGCCACGCGAACAAATCACCATCCAAACTAAAATCAACATTCCTCACCCACGAGTCCGCCGGAAGCTGAAGAAGCTGCCTATTGCTCGGCAGATCGTAGACTTCCCACGCCGGATTCACGTTGGGATCGCCCAAGATGTCGCCGCTGCCCGACGCCAGTAGATAGCGATTATCGGAACTGAAGGCGAGATCGTTGATCTCGTCGTTGGGCGGGCGCGTCAGCGTGACCGCCGCACCGATCAGCGTATCCAACACCAGCAGTTGATGGGTTGTCGTGCTGTAGGCGAGATAACGTCCGTCCGAGCTGAAGGCAACCGCTGTCACCGGAGCAGTCGGATCGCTGAAGCGTGTGTTGATCGCCAGTGGCGACATCGTATAGACCGACAAACCACGCAAGCCGCCGAAAGCGACCAGCGTTCCGTCACCGCTGAAACTGATGGCGCGAACGCCTTGCAGCGGGATCGTCGCCAGCGGAACGAGCGAGTCGAGATTGGCGGTCGTAATCAGGTTGCGCTCCGCGGGAATCGCTGTGCCAACCGGCGCAAGGAAGTAGTTGTCCGGCAGCACGCCTTCCGCCGTCCATCCGACGACACCGTTATCGCTCACACGCCACCAGATAATCTGTGAAGCTGGCTCACAGCTCGGACCTTCGAGAATCGCCACCGTGGTACCGGGATTGATCACACTGATCTGGTCGGCGTTGACGCTTGGTTGCGCGCGTAAGCGGTTCGCCGTCCCTTCCGTCCCGATTCGCCCCTGCCCGCCCACTTGCAGGCGCGGCGGCAAGTAGCCCGCGAAATCTGCCGGACAAGTGCTCGCTGCCGACGTTGGCACGGGCTGTGCTTGCTGAAGTGACGGATCACAGCGAAAAAGGATGCTGCTGTCGGCGGCGACGCGATAGTCGTAGGGCGTCGCTTGATAGACGAGGTTGAAGGTGTAACCGGAAATCCCGTCCGCGCGCTCCGTCCCGACAGCATAGGGACAGCCGAGCGCCGTGTTGGTGTAGAGGTTCTGCTCAAAACGCCACGAGTCGAGGTCGGTCAGCGTCAGCGGACGCCCCGCAAGGTTGCTCAGGCTGTCGAGCGCCAGCGTGATCTGCGGCGGGGGCGGCGTGACCGGCGTCTGCGCTTGAGCGGCAGTCATCGGCAGCGCGCTAAGAACCAGTATGACGATCATCCATAAGCGACGGTGTGCCATGTATCCTCCATGTGAGCTTAATCTAAAATTAAACATATTTTACGCGAAAATCTGACGTTTTGCATTAAACCGGCGTAGAGTCAGCGCCAGCCCGTAGCTTTTGGCGCGTTCGTGCGTCACTATCGCCTACCCCTTTTCAGGGTGCAGTGAGGGGAAAAGAACGGATCACAAGGCGCGTTTAAGTCCCCTCTCTATGCAATGGAGAGGAGATTTAGGGGTGAGGTTAGATAGCCTTCGCACTTTTCACCGTTTCCGCTTCAAATCGCTGCCGCGCTTGATGATGCTCTCGCCAAACCGCGACTTCAAATCGTCGAGCGCGTCTTGCAGCTTGCGCTGATCATCCGCTGTTTCCTCCTGCCACAATTCCAACTGTTCTGCCGCGTCGTCAAACCCGCTGATCCCCACGCCGACCAGTCGCACGGGCTGCCCTCGCCACACGACGCGAAAGAGTTCCTGCGCCACACGCTCGATCTCGGCATCGTCGTCGGTCGCGTGCGCGAGCGTCTGCTGGCGCGTCAGCGTCGTGAAGTCCGACCAGCGGATTTTGAGCTTGATCGTATTGCCGTGCAGCCCTGCTTTACGGACGCGCCAGCCGACGCCTTCGGCAAGCTGACGCACCGTGCGCCGCAAAAACTCACCGTCGTTGACGTCACGGGCGAAGGTCGTCTCGCGGCTGATCGACTTGGTGTCGTGTTCCGGCTCAACCGGACGATCATCCCGCCCTCGCGCCCGCCAAGCTAAATCCGCGCCGTTCTTGCCGAACAGCACCGCGAGATCATTTTCCGTCCACCGCGCCAGATCGCCCACCGTCTGCACGCCAATCGACTGCAAGCGCGCGGCAGTTTTAGGTCCCACGCCCCACAAGTCGCCAATCGGCAGCGGCGCGAGAAAAGCGGCTTCTTCTCCCGGCGGCACGACGCAGATCGCGTTCGGCGGCGCGTTTTTATGGGCTTCCGCTTTACCGACGTTGTTGGCGATCTTGGCGACCAGCTTATTGGTTGCCACGCCAAACGAGCAGGGCAAGCTCAGTTCGGCGTTGATCTGCGCCTGCAAGCGCTCTGCCATCGCCCGCCCTTCGTGCGGCGTCACGTCCATAAAGGCTTCGTCAATCGAAATCTGCTCGATCAATGGCGTGATCTCACCGAGCCGCGCCATCACCGCCCGCGACGCGCTACGGTAGGCGTCGAAGTGCGTTGACACGACGATCAAGTCACGGCAGAGCTTGATCGCCTGCGCCATCGGCATCGCTGAATGGACGCCAAAGCGTCGCGCCGGATACGAGCACGACGAGACCACGCCGCGCGAGTCAGGTCGTCCACCGACGGCGAACGGCACGCCGCGCAGCGCCGGATTGAGGTTTTCCTCGACGGCACAGAAGAAGGCATCGAGATCGAGGTGGAGTATCGTGCGGTTCACGTCAGCTTTCCGTAGTCCGACCGTCCTTCAGCCGACCATCACCCTACACCGAAGCGGCATAGACTGAGATCATAACGTCGGCACAACCACGAAGAAGGTAGTTCACAATGCGAACAAGTGTCTCCATTTTACTCTTAATCGTCGCCGCTGTGTTGGGGATCAGCACGACCGACGGCAACCATCCGACGGTCAGCGCCGCCGCAGCGACCAACGGTTACGGCATCGGTCAGTTCTGGTGGAGCAACGCCCCCGCCGACGTCCTCTGCGAGAACGGCAGCTATGCGACTTACGATACGGCGACTCAAGAACTCGCGTTACGGCGAGGTGATTTCGCCCGTGTGATCGAGCGTTACGTGATCGTAACCAACGGCATCAGCGTTGCGCCAGAATGCGGCTACATCGCGGGCGCGGTGGCGGATCGGTTGGTGATTTGGGATGTAGTGAGCGGCAAGCGCAGCCTCGAACTACCGAACGCTAGCAATGATCCGCTCGTGCTGTGGAGTCCAGACGGTGACAGCGCCTTGATCGCCGCTGACGGATCGTACTACCTGTGGCGCGACGATGAGGCGCTAGCGCTCGATACGCCGCTCAGACTTTCGGCGTATCCGTCGGTCTACTGGGACGGGGCGCATGGTCAGGTGCTCGTCGGCACAGAGGGCGGCGTGCTTGCGTTCGACACGGCGTCGGGCGCGCTGCACGACACGTTCGCGGTCGCGGGTATGATCGAGTATCGCATCGTCGGCAAGCTGCTGATCGCGACGGGGCGCGGTGGGATCGACGTGTGGGATTTGGAGTCGGCGGCGCATGTGCGGATGGCGAACAGAACCTCACCCCCAACCCCCTCTCCACTTCGTAGCGAGGTGGAGATCGTGCGGAGGCGATTCAGGTTAGAATTAGGATGGTAAGAGTCGTCGAGTGGGGGCGCGATGAAGCGTATACGCAGATACAGCAGCAGCTTGTGGAATCGCATATGGGCTGGGGTGATTTGGATGTGGCAGCGACTACCGTTGATCATCATACTGACTGCTGTCGTATGTGTGGCACTATGGTTCTACAATTTTAGTTGGTCTGGCTTTGGCGCATATACCGATCCAACTGGCGACTATACGCCTGTCAAAACATTATGGGATTGGCTAGGTTTACTAATCATTCCTGTATTCTTGGCACTTGGCGGTATTTGGATCAATGTCTCAGTTCGACAAATTGAGCGTGAGAGAGATGAAAAACATGCCGAAACAGAGCGAAAAATCGCTGATGATCGACTCAAAGAACAAACCTTGCAAACTTATTTTGATCGAACGAGTGACATGCTGTTGAAAAACCAGTTTAATGATTCAGCAGTGCGGGAGCAAGCAAAAGTGGTTGCCAGAGCGAGAACGTTAACGGTACTGCGTGGCTTGGAAGGCGAACGCAAGTCAGCATTGATCAGGTTTCTCTCTGAAGCGAATCTCATTACCGACGATGAAAGTCCAGCAATTGATTTGACCTTTGCTGATATGCACAATACTGATCTTTCAGGTGTACAGCTTAGACACCTAACCCTCATAGGTGCGATCCTGACAGGAGCTAATTTATTGCTGGTGGATCTCGAAGGAGCAGACCTTAGTTCAGCCGACCTAACAGGTGTAAACCTAGAGATGGCAAACCTCAGTGAGGCGGAATTTCAAGGTGCGAGTTTGATAGGAGCAAACTTTGAATTCGCAACTCTTAAGGAGACAAATCTTTCAGCAAACCTCACGGGTGCAAAAATCACTTCAGAACAGCTTGCTCACGCAATCCTCGATGAACACACCATTCTCCCTGACGGGACGCACTGGAAGTCGACCGCCGATCCATCGCAAGACACTTCGCAATAGCGATTCAGCCCCCAAACAAGCTACAATCCAGAAACACATCCGGCGCATTTGCGCGCCTTCTAACGACCAAAACTTAGATTTTGCCCACATAAACTTCGGAGCCGACCTATGCCTCGTTCGAAAGTCCAGCCCGGTAAGAGCTTTCCGCTCGGCGCGAACGTTACGCCAGAGGGCGTTAACTTCAGCGTTTTCTCGAAGAACTGCGACGCCGTCGAACTGCTGCTGTTCGACGAGGGCAAATACGACAAGCCCGCGCAGGTCATCCCCTTCGACCCGCACACCAACCGGACGTTCTACTACTGGCATATGCTCGTCCCCAAATTGAAGGCGGGGCAAGTTTACGCCTACCGCGTGTACGGTCGCTTCGAACCAGAGAGTGGCTTTCGCTTCGACGGATCAAAGGTGCTAATCGACCCGTACTCGAAGTCGGTCATTCAGGATGAAAGCTATGATCGCGGCGCGGCGACCCGCTACGGCGAGGATAACTGCGCCGTAGCCATGAAAAGCGTCGTCGTCGATACCGCGAACTACGATTGGGACGGCGATCAACCGCTGCACACGCCCTACTCGCGCACACTGATCTACGAGATGCACGTCGCGGGCTTCACCAAGAATCCGAATTCAGGTGTCGCGGACGACCTGCGCGGGACGTATCGCGGGCTGATCGAGAAAATCCCCTACTTGAAGGAACTCGGCGTCACGGCGGTCGAACTGCTGCCCGTCCAGCAGTATGATCCGCAGGACAAGCCCTTCAGCGCCAAATCGAATTACTGGGGCTACACGCCTATCGGCTTCTTCGCACCCCACCAGGGCTATGCTTCGTCGGACGCGCCGCTCGCGCCCGTTGACGACTTCCGCGCGATGGTCAAGGCGCTGCACAAAGAGGGCATCGAGGTCATCCTCGACGTGGTCTTCAACCATACTGCCGAGGGCAACGAGAACGGACCATGGCTCTGTCATCGAGGCTTCGAGAACCGCGCCTACTACATCCTCGTGCCGGGACAGCAGCAGTATTACATGAACTACTCCGGCTGCGGCAACTCGCTCAACGCCAACCAGTCCATCGTCCGCCGCATGATCATGGACTGCCTGCGCTACTGGGTTAGCGAACTGCACGTCGATGGCTTCCGCTTCGACCTCGCCTCGGTGCTCTCTCGCGACGAGCTGGGCAATCCGCTGCCCAGCCCGCCGATCCTGTGGGAAATTGAGTCCGATCCGGTGCTGGCGGGGACGAAGATCATCGCTGAAGCGTGGGACGCGGGCGGCTTGTATCAGGTCGGCTCGTTCATTGGCGACCGCTGGGCAGAGTGGAACGGCAAGTTCCGCGACGACGTGCGTCGCTTCGTCAAGGGCGATGCGGGTTTCGTCTCGGCGATGGCGTCACGCATCCTCGCCAGCCCTGACCTGTATCCCGATCCGAACCGCGAAACGGATCGCAGCGTCAATTTCATCACTGCCCACGATGGTTTCACGCTCAACGACCTCGTCTCGTACAACGACAAGCACAATGAGGCGAACGGCGAGAACAACAGCGACGGCGAGAGCAACAACCAGAGTTGGAACTCCGGCGCGGAGGGCGATACTGACGACACGAACATCGAGGCACTGCGTGCGCAGCAAATCCGCAACTTCCTGACCATTCTTCTGGTCTCGCAGGGCACGCCGATGATCGTCATGGGCGACGAAGTGCGACGGACGCAGCACGGCAACAACAACGCCTATGGGCAGGATAACGAACTCAGTTGGTTCAACTGGGACGACGTCGAACAGCACGGCGACGTGCTGCGCTTCACGCGCGGGTTAATCCGCTTCATCAAGGAGCACAAGATTTTCCACAAGGATCAGGCGTGGTCGTCGCTCGACGACGATCAGCAGATGGCGATCACGTGGCACGGCACGCAGCTCGATCAGCCGGATTGGGGCGGCACGGCGCGGACGCTGGCATTCTCGCTAGGGCATCCTGAAGGCGGCGATTACCTGCATGTGATGCTCAACGCCTACTGGGATTCGCTGGCATTCGAACTGCCGCCGCTCAAGAAGGGCGAGCGCTGGAGCCGGATCGTCGATACTGCGCTGCCATCCCCGAACGACTTCTGCGAGCGTAACAAGCACCAGATCATCAACGGCGACGAGTATTGGGTCAGCGGTCACGCGGCGGTCATCCTGCTCGCCCACGAGGAGTGAAGCAATCCCTCACCCCCGCTCACTTCGTAAGCTTACCCCTCTACCCATTTGCGTGGGGGAGGGGCAGAAAGCAGTGGAACTTGCTATTTTGCTGTGCCTATTTCAAACAAGAATTATCCCCTCTCGGTGCTTCGCCTAACTGGTTTGTTCCCATTGTCGCACTGCCTCTAGTCCTTCAATTGTGCGAATCTTTCGGAGAGCTTCGGCAGCACTATCACATACACGGACATCTGAGTAAACATTTTCAAAGTCGTCTAAGAACTGTACGAGTTTTGGCACAGCACTCCTAGCAGCATCGCCAAAATTGCCAAGAGCATCTGCTACAGAACAGCGAACACGTGCCGATTTATCATCCAGCAGTTTTACAAGTTCAGGAATAGCTTTTACGTCCCTTATTTCACCTAAAGCTGCTGCGGCTAATTCGCGCACATATTCCTCATCGTAGAGCGAGAGTAGTAAGCTAGGGACAGCTCTTTTATCGCCGATTAATCCTAAAGCTGTAGCCGCTGGTCCCCGAACAGCACTTTCTTTATCAGCTAGGGCTTCAATAAGCGTTGAGACAGCAGCTTTAGCCTTTAATATACCAACCGCTTCGGCTGCTTCAAGGCGAACTAAAAACTCAGAATCTGATTTAAGTGACTGTATCAAAACAGGTATGAATCTATTTGCATGTGCATGGTCGCTTATTTTAGCAACTTCCCGAATCGCCAGTTGGCGTACTCGATACTCGTGTGCCGTTGTTATGGTTACTTCTAGCTTACGGAGTCTTACAATTTCTCCCCTAAGGCTTACTTCCCCAATTCTTCTGAATAGCGAAGACCAATCTTCATCGCGGGGAGATACAAAGGATATGATATGCAATTCCTTCAATTTGTCATGAATCTTGTCTCGTTCGACAACTTCAATCTGAAGTGGGATGACAGCTAGATTTTTACCAAGTGCAAATGACCACTCATATGTAACCCACTGAGAAACAGCGCTCGATGGTGATATAAGCACAATTAGGGCATCGGCTTTAGCTAGAGCACTATCAATTTCTGAACTCCACTTAATTCCACCCAGCAACTTCTCTGTGAAAAGCCACACATCGAAGTCATTACTCAGACGATCATGCAGTTCCTTTGCACGAACCTTGTCAGCACTACTACATGAGATAAATATATGTGCCATAGGAAATCCATCATCGCCCTACTATTACGTAAATTATAGCAGATAATAGCAAAGCTTTATATCTTACTAAGCCGAACGCGAACGTAAGCCTATCGCGCCCTTGCTTATTCACTCGTTGCGAAGCTAAGCAGATCATGAGTGCCTGCTGGGGATCGCCTGCTCAGGCAGATTGTGTATCGACTCCGCTACGCGAGCGCGGTAGACTACTGAGGCGTCACTTGACAACATGATCAACCTCAACCCAACCGAGCGGAACATGGAACGAATTTCTGCCGCGAGTAACTTAATCATCGAAGTTCAGCCCGAAAGCTGGCGCTTGTTGACCAACGGCGGCACGACCGAGCGCGTCCTCGTCGAAGCTATTTCCGGCGAACCGCTGCGCTACGTCTCTAGCTTTGGCAGTAAGCGACGCTTGCCCGAAGGCGGCAGTCTCGATCCTGA
>JBBSNT010000093.1:0-12441 GCA_038260485.1 Aggregatilineales bacterium
AATCATCAGCCGCTCCGGCGTGATCTCGACACCCAACGCGCGCAGGTTGTCCATCTCGCGCAGCAGGTTGACGGGATTGATTACCGTACCGCTGCCAAGCACGCAGGTCACTCGCTCGTGCAGGATTCCCGACGGAATCAGGTGCAGTTTAAAAATCCGTTCGCCCACGTAGACCGTGTGTCCGGCGTTATCGCCGCCCGCGAACCGCGCCACCACGTCAGCATTTGACGCGAGCCAGTCAGCGACGCGCCCTTTGCCTTCGTCGCCCCACTGCGCCCCAACAAGAATTGTTGCCGGCATTACCTTCTCCTTCTAGGAAGTGCCAAGTATTGAGCAATGCGTGCTGAGTAAAAAATAAAAGACTCTTATAAATAGTGACGCGAGTTCTCTTTTTTAACTCAGCATCCAGCGCCCGCTACTCGATACTTTTCGTTTAAGTTCCGTAAGCCGCGCCGAGCGCGACAGTCACTTCGCTCTGTCCCCACGTCTCGATTTCGCCGTCAGGTCCCAGCGCCAACGCCGACCCCGACATGACGGCAACGGCTATCGCGGTTGGCTGTGTATCGAGCACAGGTTTCGCATCAGGGGCGGCATTACGCACGCCGACCAAAACCAGCGCGCCGATCAACCATTCCAAGCCCGCTTCGACCGCCTCGTCTTCAAGCAGCCACGCCGCGAACGCCGCCGCGCCTGTGCCTTCGAGTAAGATCAGCGCGCCGTTTTCGTAAGCAGCTTGCATCCCTTCGAGCGCTGGTCCGCGCAGCGCGCCGCGAATTTCGAGCGCACTCGCTCCGCCTTCGACGACGATCATGCCAGCCTGCGCAAGCTGGTCGTGGACTGTTTGGTCGTCTTCGCCGAACACGTCCACCAGATAGGCGGGCGGCGACCCTAAATCCGCTAAATCGTCGAGCAGATAATCGGGATCATCGGCAAACGAGACACAAGCGACTCCCCCATCTGCCGCCATGCGCCCAAGCGCCGTCGCGCGACCCTCGTCACTCTCGCCGCCGGAGAAGACCAGCCACCCGCGACCATCAAGCCAGTGAAAGACAGTTTGCGACGGCATTGCTACTCCGGCAGTACATAACTGGCTACGGCAGTCGCCAACAGCGCAACGCTCAAGGCCAGCGCGTCTTCGTCGATGCTGAAACGCGGGTGATGATGCCCGTAATAGGCGTCCGCTGTTTGATCCTGCGCGCCAACGAAGAAGTACATACCGGGAATATCGTCCATAAAAGCACTGACGTCTTCCGCGCCCATGGTGCGCACCGTCGTATCCATGCCTTCTTCGCCGACAATCGGTAGGAACGCCGCGCGCAGCTTCTCGGTGACCCCCACGTCATTAATCACAGGAATCGTCAGGTTTTGAAACTCGAACTCGACTGTGCAGCGCATGGCACGGCACAAGTTTTCGGCAATCTCTTGCATCCGCTCAAAGACTTGATCGCGGATTTCGGTCTTGAAGGAGCGCACCGTTCCGCGCAGTTCGGCAACTTGTGGAATCACGTTATAGGCATCGCCTGCCTTGATGGTCGTCACCGAAAGTACGACCGTCTCCAGCGGGTCGATATTGCGACTGGGAATGGTCTGAAACGCCATCACCAACTGCGCAGCGCAGACGACCGGATCAATGCCTTGCTGAGGGGATGCGGCGTGACTGCCCTTGCCGCGCACCTTGATCGTGAAGGTGGACGCGCCCGCCATCATTGGTCCTTCAGCAACGCCAAGCGTGCCGACAGGCATCGAGTTCCAGAGATGCAGCCCGACTGATACATCAGGCGCTGGCGCGGTCAGCACACCGTCATCAACCATCGCTTTTGCGCCCCTGCCAACTTCCTCAGCAGGCTGAAACACAAACTTAACCCGCCCTATCATTTCGTCACGGTACGGGGCAAGCAGCTTCGCCACCGCCAACCCAATCGTCGTGTGCCCATCATGTCCACAAGCGTGCATCTTGCCGGGAATGGTCGAAGCGTACTCGACGTCGTTCTCCTCTTGAATAGGCAGCGCATCCATATCAGCGCGCACTAAAACGGTAGGTCCTTCATGCGCACCTTCAAGAATGCCGACGACGCCCGTTTTGCCGACGCCCGTTTGCACTTCCAGACCCAGATTGGTCAGTTCACGCGCGACGATCCCCGCTGTGCGAATTTCCTCGAAAGCGAGTTCGGGGTGCGCATGGAGATCACGCCGCCGCGCAATAAGTTCGTCGCGCATCGCCTCTGCTTGTGCCTTAAAATCGACTGTCATCGCCGTTGATTCCTTCACCACAGAAAGCCCGACTTGGGCGCTCTAGTCTTCAGATCGTTAACGGTCGAACTCAATATGCCGGAAGGACTCGCTGTAACGCTTGTATTCCGAGAGTGCTTCGGCATCGAAATTGCCGCGCTGCCGTTCTGCCATCGCTTCCATATCTGCGATTTGGCTCTTGTGTTCGCGCAGCGCGTTGATCTTCGTCTCGATGTAATCGGTCACGTCGATCTTGATGGTTGGCGTGGGAGTGCCGCAGATGAACAGGTGCTTGACCTTGTGCGGCGCGAGCTTTTCGTCACGCTCAAGCTGAATGAAGTTGAGACGGTCGCGCGCCGTCGGGTAAACCGAATCGAGCGTTGCCTCGGCAATCGCGCGGTGATCCGGGTGGTTGATCGCGCGGTCGCCAAACCAGAAGACCGTCGGGTCACAGGTGACGACCGTATCGGGCTTGTAGAGCCGCATCTGGCGCACGATGTCACAGCGCAGGTCAAGGTTCGGCTGAAGCTCGCCATCAGGATAACGCAAGAAGACCACATCCTTGACACCGAGCGCGGTCGCCGCGTTACGTTCCTCAATTTCGCGGATTGCCGCGAGTTTTTCGCTCGTCATTTCAGGGTCGGCGCTGCCTTTATCGCCGCTGGTTGCCATCACGAAAATAATTTCTGCACCTTCGGCAGCCCAACGCGCAAACGTCCCACCGCAGAAAAATTCCGGGTCATCCGGGTGCGCGAACACGCCCATAACCCGCTTGACTCGCTGTTCCTCGGTTGCCATGAATGGACATCTCCCTAAGTGGTACAGCGTTCCACAACCTATTGAACGGAAGAAACGCTAGCTTCGTGCAGAGTTTAACAAACTCAACCACTTCCGTAAACTTTTCACCTGTGCGGTGGTATGGAGCTGTCGTACCAGTTCGATTGGCGTCTTGCGGCGGTCGAAGACTCCTACTACCCTCTTGATCGTCGTGATAGGAGTCCATTATGAATGTCGCTGTTGTCGGGGCAACTGGCGTGTTGGGACGTGCGCTGATCGCCCAATTGATTGAGTCACACGAAGTCCGAGCGCTGGCGCGGTCCCCGGAAAAGCTGAATGATTTGTTCAAGCTGAAGATCGACGCGCGCGAATGTGATCTGCTGGCAGCAGGAATCGAGACACAGCTTCCAGACCTATTGGCGGGCTGCGATGCCGTGATCCACGCGGCGACTGCTATTCCGCCACAGGCGCAGTTCGGCAATGCTGCCGCGTGGACGACCAATAACCGCTTGCGGGTTGAAGGCACAGCGCATCTGCTCGCAGCGACGCTGGCGGTCGGCGCGGCGTGTTATCTTCAGCAAAGCATCGCCTTCGCTTACCCTGACAGCGGCGATCAATGGATCACCGAAGCGATGCCGCTCGACACATCCTCGACCTCTGCCTCACAGCGCTCAACCGTCACTATGGAGCAGCAGGTGCGGGCTGTGTCAATCGAGCGGCTGCGCTGGTGCATTTTGCGCGGCGGTATTTTTGTAGGACGCGAGACATTCCAAGATGACGCGATTGCCGGTCTGCGGGCTGAAACCCTGAAAGTTCCCTGTGATGGCAGCGCCTACCTCAGCCAAATTCACGTTGCGGACATGGCGGCGGGGATGATCGCGGCGTTGGAGCGCGCGCCCGCCGGATCAATTTTCAACGTCGTGGACGAACCGCTGCGGCAAGGCGATTATCTTGACCGGCTGGCGGACGCCGTCGGCGCGCCCCATCCCGCCTGTAGCCCTGATGCACCCTACCCGCCGTCACACCGTTGCAGCAATCAAGCGGCGCGCGAGCTGCTTGGGTGGACGCCCACACACGGGGTGTTTCCAGCATAGAAATAGCAAGGGCGAGTCAGTGACTCGCCCCTACGTAGAACCATTTATTGACACCTTAAAGCCTATTCGGCTTCCGGTTTATTGTCTTCAGTGCTAGATTCAGCCTGATCGTTGCCGGGTTTCGTCCCGCAGTCGCAATCGCCACCCTCATGTTTGTCACAGGGGGCTTTCGCCTTCTTCGCCAAGGCTTCGAGTTCTTCTATCGGCACAATTTCCTCGCGCTTGACTAGTTGCAGCCCATCTTCGACCGCCACCAGCACAGCATCTTGCAGCGGCAGCACGTCGATCACGCGCCCCTCGCCATAAGGCGTGCCAATGCGCTTGTTTCGCTTAGGAAGCTGCTGGCGTGCCTGTACGTACTGCTCGTATTCATAAACAAGGCAGCAGCGCAGGCGACCACACATGCCTGTGATTTCGGACGGATTGAGCGAAATGCCCTGCGCCTTCGCCATCTTGATCGAGATCGGGCTGAAGTCAGTCAGGAAGGTCGAACAGCAGCGCAGTTCGCCGCACGCGCCAAAGCCGCCGAGCAGCTTGGCAACGTCGCGCGGACCGATTTGGCGCATTTCGATCTGAGCGGGCAATACTTTGCCGAGATCGCTCCACAGCTTGCTGACGTTGACCTTGTCTTCAGCCGTGTAGAGGTAGCTCAAGAGGCTACCATCATAATTATAGAGCGCGGCGACGAACTTGACATCGTCGAAGCCGCCCAGCTTCTTCGCCTTTTCGCGGACAATGCGAAGGGCTTCTTCCTGCTGCAATTCCCAGTGGGAACTTAATACAAGATCGCGCGGGGTGGAAATGCGTAGAATCGACTTATATTCGCGCGATTCATCTTCGACAACGTTGAAATTGACAACCTCGCCCATCTGCCGCCCGCGTGTGGTTTCGACGATTACGTAATCGCCCACTTGCAAATTTGGATAGTCGGTATAGTCGAAATGGTAAAGTTTGCCGACACGCTGAAAACGCACCCCTACAACGGTGCGCTGGTTTTCTACAAGTTGATCGGTCATTGGAGAGCCTTCAAAAACGATAAATTTAGCTTACACTGCTTATAATAATAGGCGATCACAGGCTGAGTGCAAAGAGTTGACAAAATTTTCGCAAAGTGATAGTTTCTGTTATCCTAAATTTGAACCTGCCACATTCGTTTCTAAAAGCGCGAGAGAAGTCTCGCGTTTGCCATTTGAAAGCATCAGCACATGACGACGCTCATCATGAAATTCGGCGGCACGTCCGTTGGGATGACGATGGGCTTAACCCAACTCTTGAGTATCGTACTCTACGAACGCGAGCATTGGGAACGGCTTGTCCTCGTCGTCTCGGCACTCGATGGCGTAACCGATCAATTGATCGAAGCCGCACATCTCGCTTTACTCAACAACCGACGCGGCTATCGACGAATCGTCGCTACGCTGCGGACTCGTCACCTCGCGCTGATCGAACATCTGCCGCTCGGTGTAACTGAACGCAGCGCACTTCAGGCGGACATCGACCGCCTGCTGTTCGACATGCTCGACGTATGCCAGAACATCCCGGACAACCTGAGCGACAGCGTCCGCCCTGAAGCCATCGACCGGATCATCAGCACAGGCGAGCGGCTGGCGGCGCGAATCGTCGCGGCGCTGCTGCGCCAGAACAGCCTGCGCGGCGTCGCCATTGACGCGAACGACATCATCATCACCGACGCGGTCTTTGGCAACGCAACGCCGAACCTCGCCCTCACGCGCGAACGGATCGAGACGAATCTGCTGCCCCTGCTCGGTCGGGGAATCATTCCCGTGATCACGGGCTTCATCGGCGCAACACCAAAAGGCAAAATCACGACGCTGGGACGCGGCGGCAGCGATTACACCGCCTCGATCCTCGCCTCATGCAGCGACGCGCGCGAAGTGTGGGTGTGGACGGATGTGGACGGGATGATGACCGCCGACCCGCGCGAAGTCCCGTCAGCGCGCGTGATCCCGACACTCTCCTATGATGAAGTCGCAGAACTGGCATACTTTGGCGCGCGCCTGCTGCACGCGCGCATGATCGTTCCACTGCGCGAACAACAGATCACGCTGCGCGTGCGCAACGTCTTTAAGCCACAGCAGCCCGGAACGCAGGTTCATACCGGCACGACGGCAAGCGGTTTCAAGGCAGTCACCACGATTCAGGGGTTGGGCTTAGCGGCACAACACAGCGGTCCGCTGACGAGGGTTGCCGCGCTGGTCGATGAAACGCTGTCCTCGATCAGCGGCAGCCACACCGACGTGATGATCTCGTCCCAGTCATCAGCGCGAACCTTCGTCTGTTTCATCATTCCAACGAGCGCCGGACCTGACGCGCTTCACAACCTGCAAGCGGCTCTCGCGCCCGTGCTCAAAGAGCAGGACGAGCGCACAGTATGGACAATGCGCCCTGTCAGCGTGGTCACGGTGGTCGGCTCCCAGCTAGGCAGCGATCACGGGCACACGTCACAGCTTCTTCACGAACTGGAAAACCTGCCCATTCTGGCACTGGCGCAGGGACCGGCGCATACCAGTTTCTCGGTCGTACTTGAACCCGAAGATACCGACGCGGCGGTCGCACGCATTCACGAATTGATTCTCAATAGCGGCTGATGTAGCGCTCGACTTCCCACGGCGTGATTTGCTGGTTGTATTCATCGAGTTCTTGGTGCTTGACGTCGATGTAGCGGTCGCTGATATAGGGTCCTAACGCCGACATGATCACGTCATCCTGCACGAGCGCTTCCAACGCCGATTCTAGCGATGTGGGCAGCGTCTCAAGCTGGCGCAGCCGTGAACGCTCCTGCCGCACCAACGATCCCTCAAACGCCTCTTGCAAATCCATTTGCTGGCGAATGCCGTCCAGCCCTGCCGCGAGCATCACGGTCGCTGCGAGGTAGGGGTTGCTGCTGGGGTCAGGGCAGCGCAGTTCGATGCGCGTGTGCCCTTCTTTACCCGGTGCAACGTGCGGCACGCGAATGAGCGCCGCGCCCGCCCGATTGACGTGTGCCCACGTCACGTACTTGGGCGCTTCGAAGCTGACCGCTAAGCGCTTATACGAATTGACCAGCGGCGCGAGTACCGCCGTCATCGCGCGGGCGTGATACAACTGTCCAGCGAGAAAGCGGCGCGCCGTCTCCGACAAGCCGTACTCGTGATTGCTGTCCGCGAAGATGTTATCGTCGGTATCAAGGTTGTGCAGGCTTTGATGGGTGTGCATCCCTGAACCGGGGAGATTGATCGAAGGGCGCGGCATGAAAGTGCAGTGGAGATCGTTCTGCTGAGCAACCGTCCGCAGCCCGACGCGCGCCGTCACGACGTGGTCGGCAGAGGTCAACGCCGGATGGTAGTCGAAGTCGATCTCGTGCTGCCCGCCGCCGATTTCGTTGTGCGCCGAGTCAACGCGAATGCCGAGCGCCAGCAGCGTCAGGATCATCTTGCGGCGTATACCCTGCGAAAAATCGTCGGAGATGTCGAAGTAGCTGGCATCGTCGAAAGACGTGAGTGGCATTAATCCCTGCGAGCGGTCTTTCTGGAACAGAAAAAATTCCAATTCTACGCCCGTTTTGAAGCTGTAGCCCATATCTTCGGCGCTTTTGAGCATCTTGATCAAGACGTTGCGCGGATCACCGATGAAGGCATCGCCATCGACGGTACGCACATAGCAGATCAGCCGCGCCGTTCGTTCGTCGGGCGGATCCCACGGCAGCACAGCAAAAGTATCGAGATCAGGCGCGAGCACCATGTCGCTTTCAGCGACACGGGCAAAGCCCTCAATCGACGAGCCATCGAAGTGCATCCCATTGTCGATCACCGCTTCGATCTTACCTACCGGAACGGTCACGCTCTTGACAATACCGGTAATGTCCGTGAACCACAGCACCACAAACTTGACCTGCTGATCTTCGATAGCGGTCATCACCGCCTGTTTGTCCATCATGACGTTCTCGCTTTCAGACATGCGCCAATTAACAAACATCATCGCGCCGCCCATTTATGCTTCATTGATAAAGAAGTGTAAAGGTCAGCACCACGCGCGTTCTAGGGCAAACTCACCAAAATCCCCGCGCGTTCCTCAGTCTATCATATCTAAATGACCGAGCAGCGCGTCAATCGCCAGTAGATAGCCACGCCAGCCAAAGCCGCTGATCTGCCCAAGGCAAACTGGCGCGAGCAGCGATGTGTGCCGGAACGATTCGCGGGCGTGGATGTTGGAGAGGTGAATTTCGACCACCGGAAGCGCTATCGCGCTGATAGCATCGCGCAGTGCGACCGACGTGTGCGTGTACGCGCCGGGGTTAAAGACGACGCCGTCCGCCCAGTTGCGCGCCACATGCAGGATGTCGATCAGCGCACCCTCGTGGTTCGACTGCTCGGCGCGCAGTTCGACCTTGCGCAGCACGGCGTGCGCCAGCGCCGCATCGTTGATCGCCTCAAGCGTCATCTTGCCGTAGACTTCCGGCTCGCGCGTGCCAAGCAAGTTGAGGTTAGGTCCATGCAGGAGCAAAAGTTTATAGGTCATGTAATCCCAGTCTTTTGAAAAAGCATTATTTTAACCACCAAGTCGCCGTGCAACCAGAGCTTGCCAGCGCCATCTAGGGGCACGGCTTGCCATGCCCCTACACATTCGCCTATAGGTTCGCTACGACCGGAATGACCTCGCTGCCGAAACGCTCTATCGGCGTGATGGTGTAGTCGCTGCCAGACATATTGAACAGCGCTTGATCGATGCCCAAGCCGGCAAGTTCGCCACAGTAGTCGATGATTTCCTGCGGGCTAGCGCCGGGCGCAAGCGTAACCGAACTCAACGTCGTCTTTTCGATCTCGTTGTAGTCCCGCCCGACGTCAGCGCAGTGCTGCTTGAGCACATCGAGCTTGTGACGGACAACATCGAGGCTGCCCTGTGACGCGAAAAGATTACAGGCGTCGCCGTACTGTGCGACCAACTTCAGGGTCTTTTTCTCGCCACCGCCACCGATCAGAATCGGAGGGTGCGGCTTGCTCAAAGGCTGCGGGCGCGTGATCGGCTCGGCAAGCTGATAGTACTTGCCCTCGTAAGGCGACTCATCATCGCTCCACATATGCTTGGCGATTTGCAGGATTTCTTCGAGCCGCGCCAACCGCTCACCCGTTGGGGGGAAAGGTACGCCTAAACCCTGCGCCTCGCGCTCATACCAACCCGCGCCAATGCCAAAGTAGGCGCGCCCGCCAGACAGCACGTCGAGAGTCGTCACTGTCTTAATCAGGATGCCGGGATGGCGATAAAAACCGCCTGTGACCATCAAACCGTGTTTGATGCGCTTGGTCTGCGCAGCCATAAATGCGCTCGCCGTGTAGCCTTCGAGCATCGGGTCGTGCGGGTCAGCAAAACCTTCCATCTGGAAAAAGTGATCCATCACCCACAGGCTGTAAAATCCTGCTTCGTCCGCCGTGCGCGCAATCTCGCTAAGTTTCGAGCCGATATTCTGTGGGCTGCCGTCCCAGTTAAACGAAATGACCTGTAAACCAACACGCATTGGGTTGTCTCCTATAAAAGTGAACTACTGAGGGGTTTGTATCGTTTGTACTCTACACCTTATAACGCACTCTAAGTCAAGGAGGCGTTTGTCTGAATAGACGACCGTCAAACGAATAAGGTGTGACCCTGACGGAGGTTCACGCTGCTGATCATCAGGTTAGACTCCCTTCAGAGACGCCAGCACCTTGATAACCTGCTCGGCGGGTATGTCCTTGACAATCGTCGGCTGACCGATGCCTTCAAGCAGGACAAACCGCGAGTGCCCGCCCTGCCACTTCTTGTCAGTGGACATGGCAGCGTAGATCGCTTCAGGATCAAGATCGCCGAGGCGTGTGGGCAGTCCGAAGCGCTTGACGTGCCGCTCAACCAGTTCCATCAGCGCAGGATCGAGCATGTCGAGCGCTACCGAGAGCCGCGCCGCCGCCACCAAGCCAAAACCGACCGCCTCACCATGCCGCCATTGGTAGCCCGTGACCTGCTCGACGGCGTGACCGAAGGTGTGCCCTAGATTGAGGTAGGCACGGATATTCTGCTCATAAGGGTCTTTCTCGACGGTATCGACCTTGACCTGTACCGCCCGCGCGATCAGTTCTTCGGCGTCGAATATGCGCGACTGCTGCGGATCGATCAGGTTTAACAGATCGGGATCACCGATCAGGGCGTGCTTGACAATTTCGGCAGAGCCACACGCCCATTCGACCTTCGGCAGCGTCCGCAGCACAGTCGTGTCGATCAGCACGGCGTCAGGCTGCTTGAACGCGCCGACGAGATTCTTGCCCTGTGGCAGGTCAACACCGACTTTACCGCCAACGCTCGAATCGACCATCGCTAACAGGCTGGTCGGGATTTGCACGAAACGCACGCCGCGCATGTAGGACGCCGCCGCAAAACCCGCCGTATCTCCGACGACGCCGCCGCCGAGTGCAATCACCGTCGAACTGCGATCCAGCCCCGCCGCGATCATATCCGCGTAAAGCTGAGCCACCGTGTCGAGCGTCTTATACTGCTCTCCATCCGGTATCGTGATCAGCGCGGCGTCGGGCAGTCGCTTGACCAGCGCTTCACCGTACAGCGGCGCGACGGTCGTGTTGGTAATGACCGCACAGCGCCGATCCAGCCCGTAAGCCTCTGGGTCGAACGTTGCGAGCAGATCGGATTCAATGACGATGTCGTATTGGTTGGTCGGCGTGGTTACGTGGATGCTCGCCATAATGCGATGATCTCCTCGGCGATTCTTTCCGGCGGTTTGTCTGTGGTATCGACGTGAACAGGAATGGCAGCATAGGCAGCGCGGCGCTGCTCATAAAGCGTTTCCCAATTCGACGCCAACGGGCGCTCATGGGTGAGATCGAGGCGGGCACGGATGATGTCCGGCGGCGCGTCGAGGCAGACGACGAAGCCCGCTTTCTGCATCCGCGTGCGGTTCACCGGATCAACCAGCATCCCGCCGCCTGTCGCAATGACCAAGCCTGCTTCAGTTGTCAAGTCGCGGCAGACTTCGCTTTCGAGGGCACGAAAGGCGGCTTCGCCTTTGACGGCGAACATCTCGGCAATCGACATTTCGGCGCGCTCGATGATCAAGTCGTCGGCATCGACGAAACGGCGATCTAGATCGACGGCAAGCTGACGCCCAACGGTGGTTTTGCCAACACCCATGAAGCCCGTCAGGACGATATTTTGTGCCTCACGGGTAACCAAAGCGCCACTCCACGTTATCCATTGGCAGGTCTTCAAGATTGGCACGACGCAGCGAGTCGAAACGCGGGCGCATTTCTTCGATGCTGTCGCCGCCGAGTTTTTCGAGCAAGGCTTCGCTGATCACGACCGCCATCATTGCTTCAAGGATCGGCACGGCGCGCGGCACGGCGCAGAAGTCGCTGCGCTCGTAGGTCGTTTGCTCCGGCTCGCCCGTCGCTAGGTTGACTGACGCGAGCGATTTCATAACCGTCGAAATCGGCTTCATAGCGACGCGCGCGAGGATCGGTTCGCCCGTGGTGATGCCGCCTTCCAAGCCGCCCGCGCGGTTGGTCGCCCGCGTCAGCGCGCCGCCGTCCGCTAAGCCGATCTGGTCGTGGACTTGTGAGCCGAGCTTACCCGCGTTAGCAAACGCCGTGCCGATCTCCGCACCTTTCATAGCGTGAACGCTGACCATCGCCGCGACGATTTTGCCATCGAGGCGGCGGTCGTAGTGGACGTGTGAGCCGAGTCCCGGCGGCACGTTGAGCGCCACGACTTCGATGATGCCGCCGAGGGTGTCCTTATCGACCTTCGCCTGATGAATCGCCTCGTGCATCCGTTCGGCAGCGGCGGGATCAGGGCAGCGAACGTCGCTTTGCTCGGCGTCACGGATGCGGTCTTCGAGCGCGTAATCGTCGGTCAGTTCAACCACTGCGCCGCCGATCTGGACGACGTAGCCGCCAATGATGATGCCGAACTGCGCCAGCAGCTTGAGCAGCACCGCACCGACCGCGACGCGCATAGTCGTCTCGCGGGCGCTGGCGCGTTCGAGCGGCAGCCTCAAATCGCGGTAGCCGTATTTGATCGCACCTGTCAAGTCAGCGTGACCGGGGCGCGGCGTGGTCATCGGCTTGATGTCCTTCTCGCGCCAGTTCTTGTAGTCGCGGTTCTCGACCAGCATCGCAATCGGCGCGCCGGTAGTCATGCCGTTGACGATGCCGGACGTAATTTGAACGGTATCGCTCTCGATGTTCATGCGCCCGCCGGAGCCGTAGCCCTCTTGGCGGCGGCGCAGTTCGACGTTGATGTCGTCGGCGGTCAGCGGTAAGCCAGCGGGCATCCCTTCAAGGATCGCCGTCAGCATTGGACC
>JBBSNT010000094.1:0-12439 GCA_038260485.1 Aggregatilineales bacterium
TCGCAGCATGGGCAAGAGTCGCTGCAGCAAATCGTCGTTGATCGCCACGTCATAGCCGACCACCGCGTCGAAAATTACAGCATCAGTCGGGTCATCCGGTAAGCCGATAGTCACGTCGAGATCGGGACGCAGCGCCAGCAGCACCACCGCCAGCGCGCCGCTCAGGTCGATCAAACGTAAGGTCGAGGCGCTTGGCGGCAGATGCTTGGCGATCAATTCGCCTGCCGCGTCACCCTCGATCAACGGTGTCATCGCGCAGCTGCCGCCTTGCCTGCCGCTGCGATCAGCGAAACAACTTCTTCCCATTCTTCTTGGAAAAAGTGTAGTGTGACCGGACCGAGTTCGACGTGATAGACGACTTCACCGTCGGGTTCGGTCGAAATCCACGCCGCATAATTTTCGCTCTCAGCAAGGGTATCAACATTGACATCGCTCATGGGATTGCCCTTTAGGGTATTATTGTTCAATAAGGCTCTATTTTACCACGCCGACTATCTCAGGCGCATCATGAACCAGTTACGGATATTCCGCAGCCAGCCCAAATCGTCACTGCTTTCGTGCTGGCGTGGGCGTTCGTCAAGAAACATCGGCTTATCAAGCAGCTTTCCGTAAATGTACTGCCCCAGTACCCGTAAGCTGGCAATGATCGGCGCGGCGAGAATGACACCCAACGCCCCGCCGAGGCTCGCGCCTGCCAGCACGCCGATGATGATCACCAGCGGGTGTAGATTGAGGCTGCCACCAATCACGCGCGGGACGATAACATACGCCTCGAAGTTCTGAATTGCAATGTAGGCGACGATCACAGCAAGCACAAATGGCATACCTTCAAGGAATGGCAGCGTGCTTGACTGCGAAAAAAGAGCCAACAGTACAGCGGGAATCATCGAGAGAATCGGTCCGAGATTCGGGACAAATTCGAGCAGACCCGCCAGCAAACCCAGAATCAGCGCGTTAGGCAGACCCAACAGCGCCGCCACGATGAACGTCGTCACGCCGATGAACACATTCAGGATCAACTGCCCGCGCAGGTAAGCATTCCAGACTTGCGCGAGTTCGTAGAGCAAGCGCTGCACGTCGTCCTGATACTTCTCTGGAGTGACCTTAACGAGATTCTGGACGAACATCGCGCCGTCTTTGAGCAGATAAAACGTCAATACAAACACAAACAGGACATTGATGACGATCTGAAATGCGCTACCCAGCACATTGAACGCCGGACCGGTCAACGAGCTGAAAAAGGTTCGCGCCGCGCCAAGCAGGTCAAAGTTTTGCAGTTGCAGCGGTTCGCCGTTGCTACCAAACGCTTGGTTGATCTGCTCCAGCGGGACGAGCGGCACCCCATTGACTTGAATCACGTCACCGCGAAAAGTCAGTGGCTGGCTTAGCCAGTCCTGAATCTGGGTCTGTAAAGTGTTGAGAGCACCCGGCAGTTGGCTGGCGAAATCCGAAAACTGGCTGAACAATACGGGAAATATCAGCAGCACGACCACCACCACCAGCAAAATGACGATCAAAAATGTGAGTAAAATTGCCCAGATGCGGCTGCCGGGCATAAAGGAGAAAACGTGCTTTTCCAGCACCGTCACCAGCGAACTGAGCAAAAATGCCAACAACGCCGATACAATAAGTAATGGCAGTACGCCCCTAATTTGCGAAGCGACGATGCCGATCACGACGAGGCAGACCAGCGCGACGGTGCGCTTCGTGCGCGACGACCATAACGGTGAAGTAATCGGCGGCGGGTTCTCTAACGCCACAGGCAGCCTTTCTGAAATAAACGGTTGACGTTTAGGCATTCACATTCAACGGTGAGCGGAAATCCTGTTTTTAGCCAAAAGCGCATCGCTAACCGATAGCTTCATCTATAAATACACCGCATTACAGGAAAAGTTGCAGGCAAATAAAAAACGCGCCGTGAGGAAACCAATCCTCATGGCGCGCTTGTTGACGCTAGACTGCCTTAGCGGCGATTACCACCACCGCCGCGACGATCACCGCCGCCGCGATTGCCGCCGCCGCTTGGGCGACGGTCGTGGCTGCGCGCTTCTTCAGCCGTCCAGCCTTCGAGCACCGCTTGACGGCTCAGACGAACCTTGCCATCTGACGGCGCGTCCGTGACCATCACCATGATTTCGTCTCCGAGCGCGACCTCATCTTCGGGTTTCTCGACACGGTAGTCGGCAAGCTGCGAAATATGCACCAGACCTTCACGGCTGGGCATATATTCGACGAACACGCCATATGGCTCAATCCGCGTCACCTTGCCCGTGTAAATCCGCCCGACTTCGACGTCTTCGGTCAAGCCGCGCACTTCGTCAATCGCCTTCGCAACCGACGGACCATCCGTGCCGGCAATAAAGACCGTGCCGTCGTCCTGAATGTCGATCTTGACACCCGTGCGTTCCTGAATGCCCCGGATCACCTTGCCGCCGGGTCCAATCACCGCACCGATTTTCTCCTGATCGATCTTGATGGTCGTCATACGCGGCGCGTAATCGCTCAGGTTCTCACGCGGAGCGCCTAGCGCTTCCAAAATCACGCCGAGAATTTGCATCCGGGCGTCTTTCGCCTGTGACAGCGCCTGCGCCATGATTTCGTCAGACACGCCGCTGATCTTGATGTCCATCTGCAAGGCGGTGATGCCGTTCTTCGTTCCAGCGACCTTGAAGTCCATGTCGCCGATGTGGTCTTCCAACCCTTGAATGTCCGTCAAGACGGCGACTTTATCGCCTTCCTTGACCAAGCCCATCGCAATCCCGCCGACCGGCTCTTTGATCGGCACGCCTGCGTCCATCAACGCCAGCGTACTCCCGCAGACGCTCGCCATCGACGTGCTGCCGTTCGAACTCATCACTTCGCTGACGAGCCGGATCGTATACGGGAAGACGTCTTCTTCCGGGATCATCGAACGCAGTGCAGTTTCCGCCAGCGCGCCGTGACCAATTTCACGACGCTTCGGTCCGCGCAGCGGGTAAGTTTCGCCCGTGCTGTAGGGCGGGAAGTTGTAATGATGCATGTAGCGCTTGTTGTCTTCCGGCGCGAGCGTGTCGAGTTCCTGCGCATCGCGCGGAGTGCCCAGTGTCGCAATCGTCATCACCTGTGTTTGACCGCGCTTGAACAAGCCCGAACCGTGAACGCGGGGCAGCACCCCTGCTTCGGCTGCCAGCGGGCGAATCTCGGTGTAACCACGACCATCGGGACGAACACCGTCCTCGACGATACGGCGGCGGACTTCTTCCGCGATCACGTCCGAGAACACGTTACGGACTTCACCGGGGCTAGCGTAGCCTTCCGCGATTTCATCATCTTCAGTCGGCAGGAAACCGGTGACGATCCGCTCGCGCAGTTCGTCGAGCGCTTCGTTGCGCCCGCTTCGGTCGGTCGTGGCGACAATGATGTCGCGCACACCCTGACGGCTTTTCTCCATAACATCGCGGGTGAGTTCTGCGTTCACCGTGACGGTGATCGGCTCATCTTTGGGCTTGCCCAGTGCTGCCCGCATCTCTTTCTGCAATTGGATAATTGGCTGCATCGCTTCGTGCGCCAGCTTGAGCGCCCGCAGCATCGTTTCCTCATCCACTTCTTTCGCACCGCACTCAACCATGTTGATCGCGTCTTCGGTTCCGGCGACGCGCAGGTCGAGCAAGCTGTCTTCCATCTGCGGAATCGTCGGGTTGACGATCAATTCGCCGTCAATCAAGCCGATACGAATACCGCCGATAGGACCGTTCCATGGAATGTTCGAGATCGTCATCGCGGCACTGGCGGCGATGATTCCGAGCGTGTCAATGTGATGTTCCTGATCATGGCTAAACGCCGTCAGAATCACCTGAACTTCGTTGCGCATGTCGTCGGGGAACAGCGGGCGCAGCGGACGGTCGATCAAGCGCGAGGTCAAAATCGCGCCTTCGGATGGACGTCCTTCACGCCGGAAGAAGCTGCCGGGTATACGCCCCGCTGCGTAAAGCTTCTCTTCGAAATCCACGCTCAGCGGGAAAAAGTCGATTCCCTGTCGAGCGGTTTTGCTCATTGTCGCGGTAGCAAACACCATCGTTTGCCCCATTTGCACCGTTACCGCGCCGCCTGCCTGTTCGGCGAGCTTGCCGGTTTCGATGATGATGTCATCGTTGCCGACTCGCGCGGTGAAGCGCTGTGCTTCTCCCATTTTTCCTGCCATGTCTTTGCTCCTGATACAAAAATAAGACATGCCCAAGGATCAGGAACTGGAAAGTGCCGCTAAACGGTTCGTTTAGCCACACGGCTCCAATTCCTGCTCAACTAGGCATGTCTGCAAGCCGAATACCGGCTTTAACTAACGCTGAAAATCAACGCCGCTGACTAGCGGCGCAGCCCTAGCCGTTGCAGAATCTCGCGGTAGCCATCTGGGTTTGTGTTGTTTAGATATTTGAGGTGACGCCGCCGCTGACCAACCAATTTAAGCAGCCCGCGCCGCGAATGTTGATCTTGCTTATTCGCTTTGAGGTGCTCGGTAAGCTGCTGAATCCGCAGCGTCAAGAGCGCGATTTGCACCTGCGGAGAGCCGGTGTCGCCTTCGTGCCGCCCGTAATCCTGAATAATTGCGTCTTTCTCAGTTTTTGTAAGAGCCATGTCCCACTTATCCTTATCTACCTGTCACCGAGCGCGCCGGACAAAGGCGTACTGGTCGAAAAACCTGTTTGTTATTATAGCAGAGGGATTCAGTCGTGCCAATGCTGAAGACTCAGCCGCTTGGGTCGAGGGAGGCTCATCTTCTCGTGCCTCTGCCCAACATAATTGATGTGGTTTCTACCTCAACAACTGCTACAGTTGAGTCAGCGCGAGTTCGAATCAGCAAGGAGAACGCGATGAAGGCAATGCAAGACAAAACAGTCTTGATCACCGGCGGCACAAGCGGCATCGGCAAAGAGACTGCGCTTGAATTGGCAAAGCAAGGCGCGACCGTCGTCGTCGTAGGGCGCAATCCCGCAAAAACTGCGACCACAGTTGCCGAGATCAAAGCCGCAAGCGGAAATGACCACGTTGATTCACTCGTTGCGGATTTAGCGTCGATGCAAGAAGTGCGCCGCGTTGCTGACGAGTTCAAAGCACGTTATGACAGTCTGCACGTCTTGCTCAACAATGCCGGAGCGTTATTCACCAAGCGCTACGAAACCGTCGATGGCTACGAGCAGACCTTGTCGCTCAATCATCTCGCTTACTTTCTGCTGACCAATCTACTGCTCGATACGCTCAAAGCCAGCACTCCAGCCCGCATCATCAACGTTTCGTCGAGCGCGCATCGCGGTAAAACCCTGAACTTTGATGATCTCCAGCATAAAAAGAGTTACGACTTCGGCGGATTGGGCGTTTACGGTCAATCGAAGCTCGCCAACGTGCTGTTTACCTATGAACTGGCACGTCGTCTCGCCAGAACGGGCGTCACCGTCAACGCGCTGCATCCGGGTTTCGTCGCGTCAGGCTTCGGCAAGAGTGACAACCTTCTGGTCACCTTGATTATGCCGATCATCCACCGCTTATTCGCCATTCCCGTCGAAGAGGGCGCGCAAACGCCGATCTACCTCGCCTCATCGCCCGAAGTTGAGGGCGTCAGTGGTCATTTCTTCGAGGATTGCAAGCCAGTAAAATCCTCACTAGCCTCATATGACGAGGCAGCACAAAAACGCCTCTGGAAGGTCAGCGAAGAACTGACGAGTATCAATGCGCCAGTCGCCTAAGCAAATAAAAAAATACGCCTATTGCGGAGCGTGTCTTCAAAAGTTCATTCTACGCGCGTTCTGTTTCTGGTTCAGGAATGGGTACACCCAGCGAAAGTGCAGTTTCCAGCCAAGCGCGCTTGCTCACGTTTTCATCTACGACTCTCGCCGACCAGCTCGCTGCGCGTCTGCCACCAGCGACACCGTGTGATGCGTGCGGAACAGGCTGTACTGTCTAGACCGTCCCGGCACGGCGTTGAGAACGTTCTCAGTTTCCATCACGGAAAACCACAGGTTCAAATCCCAGCGCGTCCCCGGATCGATCATCTGCAAGCTCTGATCCGAGATCACCATGTTGTGATCGTAGAGATAGAGCAGCAGGCGAATAAAGTTGTCGCGCTCGGCGATGATACTCTGGCAAATCTCAGCGCTCATCGTCAGCGAAATCCCTTTGGTGAAGAATTCGCTCTGCGGGTTCGGGTATTCCTTGACTTCCGCCGCATCATTCTCAATCAGATATTCGACTGCCCGCTGGAAGGTCACGCCGTTGTCGTAGCTACGCAGCCGCTTATGCAAGCTGCCCAACGGACACCACGTAAAACCGCGAAAGCTCGTGAACTGCTCAACGCTGACGACCACGCGCCGCACCATGTCCGCCGTCTCCGGCTCCATCTGCTCGACTTCCGTCAGTGCGATGCCCGCCCAACTGCTGTCTATCGCGTCTTCTTGCGGTGTTGAAATCGGCTTATCTTCCGGCAGTTCGTACTCTGGGTTGATCTTGATCACCGGCACGAGGTCTTCCGGGTTATGGCGATGCGGCACAAGTTCGCGCTGAAGCACCCGCTCGCGCACGAGACAGTCGATCCAGTCCGAGCGCCATTGATCACTGTAATTCAGACCGGGGCGATCCAGTTCCCGATCCATCGCCAAGCCCTTGAGCAGGAAGCCGTAGTTGACGTACTCCCAACCCCGTACGTTGAGCGTGTTCAGCACGCGTACGACGATCCGGTCACGGATCAAGCAGGTCTTTTCAACCACTGGATGGTTTGTGTCGAGCGCGACCCGATCCCGCGCGCTCATCTGACGCACAATGCCGAGAGAAATCGACTGCGACACGAGGTCTTCGCCGCGCGCCGCCGATACCACCGCCCCTACATCCAGCAGTTGATTGATCAACTGCTGCCGCGTCAGCGTTTCTACACCAAGCTGATGCGCAGCACGGTCGTATTGGACGATCACGCTCGACCACTGCGACGGTGTGAAGCCGCCAATCGAGCCATCGTCGTTGAAGGCGACTGACGTCAAGCTAAGCGACTGGTGCGTTTTCAGGTTCGTGAAGTCTTCGATGTATTCAATGGTGATGTTCGGGTAATTCTCAAGCTGGCGGCTGGTGCTGCCGCGCACCGACCACAGGATCACCGTTTTATTGCGCTGCCGCAGCGAATTGATCACGTCCTTGAAGTCGCGGTCACCGCTGGCGACGATGTAGACGTCTGCCGCGTCCGCGTGACCGGAGTCGGTGATGATGTCTTTGGCGATCTTCATGTCCGCGCTGTTCTTACCCGGCAGCGTAATCATCGGATCGATGTTCGCCATCATTAGGCGCGTTGGCGCTTCGTCGGCGATCTCGCGCCCCGATTGGTCGATCAGCGGTGGCAGGCTGCCGCGCTGTCCCCAAGGAGCATACGCCGCCGCTTTCGTCACCTGCCCATGTGCCTTGCCCTGCCGTACCAAGCTCTCGACCAACGTGTCAAGGTTGACGATGTAACCCTGCTCGTTCAGGCTGATAGCGATGTTCTCGAAGTCGATGTAGATCGCCACGTTCTTCGTCTGCTGGATGCCGAGCAGCGTTTCCAGCGGTTGGAAAATGACCTGATCCGCGAACTCTGTGCCTTCAAGGATGTCGTGCGACCCCCACATGCGAACACGCGCGTTGCGCGTCCGTTTGACGCGCCGCACCAGTGGGATCAAATCCGAATTGGTGGTTGCCAAAATCAACTCGTCAACCGGCTCTGGGTCGAACGAGAAATAGTGCATGATCAGCGCATCAGAGAGGCTCTCACGATGCGGAATATCGAAGATCTCATAGCCTGCTGCTTTGAAGACATACTGGGGGTCGGCACCCACCCGCAATTTCTGCTGGCGGTACTTCTTCCAATTTGCAACCGCAACCGCTTTCAAGCGATCCGCACTCACTAGACCCGCCGCCAGCGCCGCACCACCGCGCAGCCCAACCGCCAGTTCCTGCAAATCGATTGCGATATTTCGATTGCGGAAATGCTCTAGTAAGTCGTCGATATCAACAATTAAATAAGCCGCCATATCCTACCTAAAAAAACATATACCACCCGAACCGGCTGGTTCGGTGATAATACAGACTGCCCACACAAGTGAGCAGTCTAAGGAAGTTTTTTGGGATTTGATCAGATTTATCGTCTAAATACGTTTTAAGTACAGCAAATAAACACCTATTTGTACTAATTTTAACAAACAAAATACACAGAATCAAGCGTAAATTCCATAAAAAATAACAACACCACCACTCATTATACAACAGCTTATCTATGGAAAAAACGCGCTTACCTTAAATATCCTTAAAAACATAAGCAAGAACACTTAACGCTCAGCTAGGTAAGGGAGCAATTAAAGAATCCTTAAGCGGTGTCACTCTATTCTGACTATACAGTGAAAAGCGCGAAAGTGGTATTTAGATTTTTACGCAAATTCTTTAAACAGTTTGCACAAAGACGAGTCCGCTGCTGCGACTCTCGCCGACTGTGCATCCGGAGCAAAGCGAGGAAACTTGTTGCCCATCAAAGGTAGAGGCACGGCAAATGTCGCTTGCACGGTGCCCCTACGCCAGAAAAAGCGCTGCTTCGAGAATTTAATATGCTTTGGCGAACAGCGCGACTTTCTCGGCTGGCTCGCCCGTCAGGAACGAGACCCCGCTGCCCTCAGGCTGATCCAGCGGATAGCAGCGGTGAGTCGCGCCGGTTTCTTCCTTGACGCGCGCCTCGTCTGCCGCCGACTCGTTCCACCATCCGCGCGCGAAGCTCCCCGCTTCGACCACCTGCTTCATTTCATCATAGGAAGTCACATCTTGAATATGGCTGTCACGGAACGCAATCGCCTGCTGGAGCATGTTCGCCTGAATTTCGTCGAGCAGCGCCTTCAAGCTGGCGACCAGCCCATCCTGCGAATACGACTTCTTGCCCTCTTTGCCGGGAATATCCCGGCGCGCGACCATCGCCGCGTGATTCTGCACGTCACGCGGACCGATTTCGAGCCGCACCGGAACACCGCGCATCTCCCAGTCGTTGAACTTATAGCCCGGTTGATAATCGCGCATATCGACATGAACGCGGATACCTGCGTCGTCCAGTTCGCGTCGGATCGCTTCAATCGCTTCGAGCACACTGCTGCGCTCGTCGTCGTTGCGGAAGATCGGCACCACCACTACCTGATACGGCGCGAGTCGCGGCGGCAGGCGCAAACCCTTTTCGTCGCCGTGCGTCATGATGATCCCGCCGATCACACGCCAGCTAAAGCCCCACGAGGTCGTCCAGCAGAATTGACGCTGGTTCGTCTCATCAAGGTACTGAATGTCGAATGCTTTAGCGAAGTTCTGTCCGAGGTCATGGCTCGTGCCCGCTTGCAGCGCTTTGCCGTCGCCCATCATGCCCTCAATGGTGTACGACCGCAGCGCCCCCGCAAATTTCTCGCTGTTGCTCTTGAGTCCGGGGATCACGGGCATCGCCGCCTCGTTGACGGCAACGTCACGGTAAACGTCGAGCATTTGCAGCGTCCGCGCTTCCGCTTCTTCGTGGCTCGCGTGAGCGGTGTGCCCTTCCTGCCACAGAAATTCCGCCGTGCGCAGGAACGGGCGCGTCCGCAGTTCCCAGCGGACGACGTTCGACCACTGGTTGATCAGGAGCGGCAGGTCACGATACGACTGAATCCACTCGCTGAACGAGTCACCGATGATCGTCTCGGATGTCGGGCGAACGACCAGCGGTTCTTCGAGTTCTTTGCCACCGCCGATGGTCACGATTGCCAGTTCCGGGCTGAAGCCCTCGACGTGCTCAGCTTCGCGCTGCAAAAAGCTCATCGGAATAAACAGTGGGAAGTAGGCATTCTGGACGCCGGTCGCCTTGAAGCGCTTGTTGAGCGCGTCTTTCAATCCTTCCCACAAATCATTGCCATACGGCTTGAGGATGATGCACCCGCGCACCTTGGACTGCGCCGCTAAGTCCGCTCGGTAGACGATCTCGTTGTACCAGCGGGAGAAATCTTCCTTTGGTGAGGTCAATGCCTGCGTCATGCCTGTTCCTCGAATAAGTTTATAGTCAGCAATAAGAGGTTCATTTTACTTGCTCACGGGGCGAGTGGATAGAGGCGATTGTAATTTTCCGTCGAGCACAGCAGACACATCAAGTTTCAAGCAGGAATCAATGAACCGCCAAGATGCCAAGTTAACCGCGCTTATCTCAATCGATTCTCTGAGTGCTTTGTGTCCTATGTGGTTCAATCGTTTAGGCGTTTATTCTGTAGAGGCGCAACACGCTCGATGGCTGCCGTCTTTTTCTCGACATTCAACGAGCAACCGTCAGCGTAATGACGATCCGAAAACGCGGTTCTACGGTGAACTATTCGGCGTCAACGTCCCACGTCCGCCCGTAGTTGACTTCCAACTTCTCCATTACCACTTGCCCCAAATCGACGCCGCTGATACTCGCTAACTGGATTAAGTAGAGCATCACGTCCGCCAGTTCGCCGGAAAGTTCGGCTTTGTCCGGCGCGGCGTCGCTCCATTGATACAGTTCGAGCACCTCGCTTGCTTCCAGCACCAGCGAGATCGCCAAATTGCGCGGCGTCTGCGGGCGCTTCGACTCAGCGTCGTACCAGCCCTTGCTGGCGACAAAGGCGTGCATCGCGTCCTCAAGTGTTTTCAAGTCCATTTGCGGCGTCTATCCCTGCCATTCGACCAGAACTTCCCCGTAGAGTATAGTCTATTTCGAGACTTACCTCTGCTCTATAATAGGCGCATGATCAAAACACTTGGCGAACTCCTTTCTGCGCTGCCGCAGACCTATCACCTCACCGGCGACTCCGCGACGCTGATCAGCGCGCCTGTGGTCGAATCCGATGCTGATTTGCAGACGGGCGGCGTATTCGTCGCGCGGGCGGGCTTGAGCGTCGATGGGCACGACTTCATCCCGCGTGCGGTCGAGCGCGGTGTGACGGCGGTCGTCGGCACAAAAGCGCTCACCGATCTGCCTGTGCCCTACGTGCAGGTCGAGAACGCGCAGGAAGCGGTCGGTTATCTCGCTGCCGCCTACCACGATTTCCCCTCACGCAAGCTGATCGTCGTCGGCGTAACCGGCACAGACGGCAAAACGACGACCAGTACGCTGATCCACAGCGTCCTCCGTGAAGCCAGCGGCGGACGCGCCGGTTTGATCAGCACGATCAACGCCGACGTGGGCGATCAATCGCTCGATACCGGGCTGCACGTCACGACGCCAAGCGCACCGCAGATTCAAGCCCTGCTGGCGCGGATGGTCACCAACGGCTTACGTTATGCTGTACTGGAGATGACCAGTCACGGGCTGGCGCAGGGGCGGCTCAACGGCGTCGATCTCGACGTAGCAGTGCTGACCAATGTCACCCACGAGCACCTCGACTATCACGGCACGTTCGAGAATTATCGCGCCGCCAAAGGGCGCATGTTCGAGATGTTAAGCCAGTCCTATCGCAAGCCGAACACACCCAAGCTTAGCGTAATCAATGGCGACGATCCGAGCGCAGACTACTTCGCGGCATTCCCAGCGGATCAGGTAGTGCGCTACAGTTGGAATCGCGCGCCCAACAGCAACTGCTGGGTGAGCTACGTCAAGTTTGTATCCGGCTACAATCGCGTTGCCGTCGGATTCAACAACGAAAATAGTTTCCGTGTGTTTCCGACGGAACTGGTCGGCGATTTCAACGTGATGAATATTCTGGCAGTAGTGGCGGTCGGGCGTCATCTCGCCATTCGCACACCAGAAATTGCGGACGGCATTTCACAGGTGAATGCCGTCCCCGGACGCATGGAGCGGATAGACGAGGGGCAAGATTTTCTGGTGCTGGTCGATTTTGCCCACACGCCCAACGCGCTCGACAATGTGCTCAAAGCCTGTCGTTCAATGATCACGGCTGGCGCTTTGGGTGGGCGGCTGATCGCGGTGATCGGCAGCGCGGGCTTGCGCGACCGCGACAAGCGCCGCTTGATGGCAGAGGTCGCCGCGCATCAAGCCGATTTCACGGTCTTGACCGCCGAAGACCCACGCACCGAGTCGCTCGACGACATATTGGCGACAATGGCAGCGGCGACGACCGCTGCAGGCGGCGTCGAAGGCGAGACCTTCGCCCGCGTGCCGGATCGCGGTCAAGCGCTCTATCGCGCCTGCCAGATGGCGAAGCAGGGCGACGTGGTGATCGCCTGCGGCAAAGGGCACGAGCAGAGCATGGCATTCGGCACAATCGAGTATGAGTGGGATGACCGCGAGGCACTGCGCGCCGCCCTGCGCGGCACACCGCTAAAGACGCTCCCAACTGCGGATCAATCATGACAAGGCGTTTCACGGGCGCGGAGTGGTTGTTCATCGTCGCGCTGCTGCTCTTTGCGGCGACGCTGCGCATCGTCGGCGTGAATTACGGTCAGCCCGATATGTCCGCCTTCCCTACCGACGCCGCCCGCGACA
>JBBSNT010000095.1:0-12421 GCA_038260485.1 Aggregatilineales bacterium
AGCTGCGTCTCAATCGCTTTGAGGCGGGCACGACGGTGCGCTATCTCAAGGTCGATTTGCTGGAGTCGGTAGAGCTTTCCTGCCTGATTTTGCATTCGGCTTCCTTCAGTCGTTTCGGAGGCGGGCATCTATTGGCGGATTATACTGAGAACTGCGCCGAGCGACGAGTTTTGAAGCGGAATGGAGAGCAGGGGCGGTATATATACCGCCCCTACAACGTGCTGTTTAGCTGGGGTTACTTGTTGTACTGGGTAGGTTCGAGTGCGTCGCGCAAACCGTCGCCGAGGAAGTTGAAACCCATGACCGTGACCATGATGATCATGCCGGGGAAGACGCCATACCACCATGCTGTCGTGATGTAGGTGCGGCTGGCATCGACCATTGTCCCCCAACTCGGTGTCGGAATCTGGATGCCCAAGCCGAGAAAGCTCAGAATTGCTTCGCTCAAAATTACGCCCGCGATGCCGAGTGACGCCAACACGATCATCGGTGCAATGGCGTTGGGCAGGACGTGGCGGATCAGGATTTGTGGCGTCGATGCGCCGAGCGATTTCGCTGCGGTCACGTAGTCGAGTTCCTTGATCGCCAGCACTTGGCTGCGCATCATGCGCGCGTCGCCGGGCCACGAGATCAAGCCGAGCGCGAGAAAAATGCTAACGGGTCCCGGCTCGAAGATCGTCACCCAGACGATCAGGAACATCAGCCCTGGAATGGCGAAGAATACGTCGGTGATGCGCATGATCACATCGTCGATCCAGCCGCCGTACCAGCCTGCGAGCGCACCAACGGTCATGCCGATGCCTATGGCTACGCCCTGCGCAATTATACCGATCACGAGCGAAATGCGCGCGCCATAAAGCAAGCGGCTGAACAAGTCGCGTCCGAGTTCATCTGTGCCGAGGATGAAGTGCGCGCTCGGCGGTTGCAAGCGATCTGTGTAGTGGGGTTCGATAGGGTCGTAAGGCGCGATCACGTTGGCGAAGACGGCGCTAATGCTGATGAGGATCACGATCACCAAGCCCGCGAGTGCAATTCGGTTGCGCCGGAAGGCGCGCCAGAAGCGGGTGCGGTTCGACGTATGCTGTGTGGGCAGCACGATGGTAGGCGTTTGGGGCGTCGTCGAATTTACTGGAACTGCCATACGCGCCCCCTAATTGTAGCGGATGAGCGGATTTATGAGCGCATAGATTAGGTCGGTCAAAAGGTTGATGATGATGAAAAGGAACGCGCCGAAGATCAAAATGCCGAGGATCACGGGGGTGTCACGGCGTTCGATTGCAGGGACGACCGCGCGCCCTAAGCCGGGCCAGTTGAAGATCGTCTCGGTCACGACCGAGCCGCCGAGCAGATAGCCGATGTCCAAGCCAATGACCGTGATGATCGGGATCAGGGCGTTGCGGAGTTGATGGCGCACCAGAATGACGCGCTCGGCGAGTCCCTTTGCGCGCGCGGTGACGATGTAATCCTGCCCTTTGACTTCGAGCATCGCTGAACGAGTGACGCGGGCGAGCGTTGCCGAGAGGTTTGTGCCGAGCACTAGCGATGGCAAAATCATGTGTATGACGCTGCCGTCCTCGTAGCCCGCGACCGGAAACAGGGCGATCCCGTATTTGCTTTGAGTCAGGAACAACTGCGCCAGCAGCGCCAGCCAAAAGATGGGCACCGAAACGCCGATCAGCGAAATCACCATCAGGACGTGATCCGCCCATTGATACTGCTTCTGCGCGGCGATCACGCCAGCGGGGATGCCGATCAGTAAGCCGACGATCAAGCCACCCGCCATTAACTCAAGCGTGCGCGGAAAGCGGTAGGCGATGATGTCTGAGACGTTTTCTTCGAGGATGTACGAGCGACCGAGATCGCCGCGCAAAATCTGCCCCATGTAGTCGCCATAGCGTTCGATGAACGACTTGTTGAGTCCCATTTCTTCGCGGATGCCTTCGACGACTTCGGGCGGCAGGCGGCGGTACTGCTCACCGAGTACGGCGCGCAGCGGATCGCTCGGCATCATGTAAGCGAGGATGAACAGGACAGTCAGAATGCCTAAGAGTGTGGGGATGACCTGCAACAAGCGTCGCAAAATGTAAACAGACAAAAGCAGCCCCCTTTTGCAACAAACAAACGAGGGCGATGCTCAATCGGAAAGGAGACTGGCATCGCCCTCGCGGTGGTGCGGAATATGTTACTGCATCATGCTCGGATCAACGGTCACGTCAGCCATGCGTGCGGTATAGGTGCCACCGCCGCCGGGATTGAAGTTCTCGATGTAGGGCTTCTGAAGCCAACCGACTTTGCTGTACGCCGAGACGATCCACGGGGAATCTGCGGCGATCAAGTCGAGCGCCTGCTGGTAGATTACCGCGCGGGCGTCGGGGTCGAACTCGGTCATCGCCTGACGAAGCAGGGCATCGACGTCGACGTTATCGTAGGCGGTATCGTCGCGCCCATCAAGGAAGAGGTAGTTAAGCACGTCGGACGGGTCGGTCAGACCGGAACTCCAACCGCTGAGGAAGAAGAGCACGTCGTCTTCACCGAGGTGATCCCAATAGGTGGTGGAGTCTTCGACTTCGATGTTCATAGTCACGCCGAGGTCTTTGAGGTCTTGCTGCAGCACAGGCAGCGAGAGTTCGTCGCGAGCGCTTGAGAAGATCAGCAGCGTGATTTCAGGGATGCCTTCACCACCGGGGAAACCGGCTTGGGTGAGCAGGTCAGCCGCTTTAGCGGGGTCGTAGTCGTAGAGTGGAGTTTCAGGATCGGTGTCCATCGGCGGCGGCATGTAGCCTTCATCAGCCGGGAAACGCGCGCCTTCCATCAAGTCATTCCAGACCAAATCGCGGTTGAAGGCGTGGGCGAATGCCTGACGGACGAGCGGATTTTCGGCAAAGAAGCCTTGATCCATCTTGAAGCCGAAGTAACGGACGTTGAAGCCGGGGATTTCCTGATATTCGCTGCTGAATTCGTCGATCACTGCGCCGCGCTGCCCGGTGGGGAAGCCGGTGAGGAAGTCGAGTTCGCCTTCGCGGTACTGAAGCAGCGCCGTGTTGTCATCGGGCACGTTGATGAAACGGATGCCATCTACGCCGGGCTTGCCCTCTTCGTAGTAGTCAGGGTTGGCGGCGAGCTGGATGAAGCTGTCACGCTGCCATTCGACAAACTGGAAGGGTCCCGTACCGACCGGACTGTTGACGTAGTCGTCAATATTTTGGGTGACTTCGCAGGGGATGCCGGGAACGCCGAGCGTAATCAGGAACAGGCGATTAGGTTCGGAGAGTGTGATGTCGAGCGTGTAGTCGTCCGGTGCGGTCAACCCACTGATCGTGTCAGCATCGCCCGCTTTGAACTCCTCGTAGCCGACCACACTTTCGAGCCATTCGGGATGCGCTGATACGGTGTCGTCTTCGGTGACACTGTGCTCTGCCGCGCAAACCCAGTCATCCGATTTGAATTCGCGGTCACCGTCGATAAATTCGACGGTGCCGGTGTCGTGGAACAGGACGCCCTGACGCAGGTGGAAGACATAGTTCAGTCCGTCGTCGGAAATGTCCCAGCTTTCTGCGAGTTGGGGCTTCATTGCACCGGACGGCGCGTCCAAGCTGATCAACCCTTCGTAGAGGTTGCGCTCGACTGTGCCAATAGCAATCGTGGTCGATGTGAACGGATTCAGATGTTCTGGGTCGGGGTTGATTGGATAGCGCAGGATGACGGCGTTGTCTTGCGCTGCTGCTGGGATGACCAACAGGCTGGCAACGACGAGCAGAAAGAATACCTTAAAACTCGTTTTGACCATGCGTTTGCTCCTTAAAAATTAGAAGAGTCTTTCAAAAATGCAGCTTGTCCAGACAGTTACGTTCAACATACTCTTATTTCCGATTGTACTGATCATTACAAAATATGCGAATTGGTCATAAAGGGTAAATAAATACAAGAATTGTTGTACTATCTATGCGCTTAATACTCTAACTGTGCCAGAAAAGTTTGAAAATGCCCTCTATTCTGAAAGCACCTGCGTTACAGCGCGGTGACACTGTGGCGTTGGTTTGCCCATCGAGCCGCCCATTCGACCCTGGTAAAATCGCCCAGAGCAAACGCTACTTGGAGTCCGAGGGTTTTCGCGTGATCGTTGGTGATCATGTAGTCAAACGCTATGGCAACTTCGCCGGAACGGATGACGAACGGCTCGCTGATTTTCACGCTGCATGGGCGAATCCTGAAGTCAAGGCGCTGCTGTGCGAACGCGGCGGCAATGGCGCATCGCGCTTGCTGCCACGCATTGACTACGACCTGATTCGGGCGACTCCGAAAATCCTGATCGGCTACAGCGACATTACGGCACTGCACCTCGCCATCCACAAGATGACGGGATTGATTACGCTGCATGGGTCGGTGGTGATGGACTCGCGCGCGACTGCCTACAGTCATGATCAATTCATACGGGCGCTGATGTCTAACCAACCGCTCGGCGCGGTGGCTGACCCGAATGTGATAGAAGCCTATCCGCCGATATATCCGCCATTTCGTATGGTGATCCGTGAAGGGCAGGCGCACGGGCGGCTGATCGGCGGGAATGTGACGCTGGTTATGGAGACGATGGGCACACCCTACGAGATCGACAGCGCTGGAAAGATTCTGTTTCTCGAAGATCTGCACGAAGAACCGCATTTTTACGACGAGTGCTTTACGCAGCTTCGACAGGCGGGCAAGCTGAGTGCCGCCGCCGGAATCATCATTGGACACTGCGCTAGCAGCGAACCGCAGGGCACGTTCGTGAGCAATTTTAGCCTTGAGGAACTGATTGAGCAGCAGATGGGCGACCTCGGCATTCCGGTGATCTATGGCTTGCGCATCGGACATACGCCTGATCAATGCGTGCTGCCCGTCGGCGCGATGGCGTCGCTCAAGGCGAGCGCGGACGGCGTCGCTATAACCATCGAGGAGGCAGCATGTCTGTGATTAAGCCGGCTTCACTTAAGCAAGGTGATACGATCGGGATTGTGGCGCCGGGGGACTATTCGCGCAACAACAGCGAGCTGCTGGTCGGACGGGCGGCGCTGGAAAAGGCGGGCTATCGCGTTAAAGTGGGCGCATCCGTTGGTGAGCGGTATGGGTACTTCGCGGGGACGGATCAACAGCGTGCCGATGACTTCAACGCTATGCTGCGGGATGCCGACGTGCGCGCGATCCTGACGTGGGGGTCGATCTGGGGCGCGACGCGATTACTGCCGCTGATCGACTTTGAGGCGGCGCGGCACGACCCAAAGATCATCGTTGGCTGTGGCAATGTGACGGCGCTGCTCAACGCTTTTTATCAGCGGGTGAGCTTGGTCACGTTTCACGGAGCGGCGTTGGGGACGTTTCTGGGCTCGAACGCTACCTACGAGGCTTTCATCAAGGCGATCACGGTTACTGACGCGCTCGGCAGCGTTGGTCAGCCGCGCCTGATGCAAGGCGTCGAGATCGAGTATCCGCCGCTCGTGCCTTACGTGAGCGGCAGTGCGAGCGGCGTGTTGGTTGGAGGGAACTTGGGGGCGGTCGCGCTGTCGTTGGGAACGCCGGATGAGATCGATACGGCGGGAAAGATCGTCGTGTTGGAAGCGCGCGACACGAAACCTGAAATGATTAGCCGCTACCTGACGGTGCTGATCAACAGTGGCAAACTGAGCGCTGCGGCGGGGATCGTCGTGGGCAAGTGCGTCAACTGCGTCAGCAAGGACACCTACAACACCTTTAGTTTTGAGGGCGTGCTGGAAGATCGGCTGATGGGGCTGGCTGTGCCGTCACTCTACGGGCTGCGGATCGGGCAGGCGCGCAACACAGCGACGATCCCATTAGGCGTTCGGGCAACGCTCGATACGGAGTCACGCACGCTGGTGATCGACGAAGCGGCGCTGACATAAAAAGAGGCGAGGGCGCAAATTGACGTTTGCACCCTCGCCTTACGTCTCGCCCTAGTTATAGTTCAGCGTGAAATCGGCTGGCAGACTCCAACTCGTGAAGTCGCCATTGTCCAAGCCGACCTCTGCGACCACGTAACCATCCTGCGCGCCTTGCAGCCCGCTGGGGAAGTAGTCGTAGGGCAGGAAGAACCAGTAATCGTTCCATTCTGAGTCGTTATAGGATGGCGTGAACGTGTCTTGCACGGTCAGGTTGCCTAACGTCGTGCGGTTTTCAGCAGGCGAGGAATTCGCGCCAAGTACGGACGTACCGTCCGCCCAGTAGATGAAGATGCCCGCCCTCAGCAACACGCCCTGATAGTTTAGCGTTGTCAGATGTGCGTGTACTTTCATGCCGACTTGGTTGTTCAGCTCGACGTTTTGTTCGATATTGGTCACGTCAATGATCAACTGTTGGGTGGCGTAGGTGTAGTCGAAGGCGTAATCGCCACTGAAGGTTGTGAAGGTCTGCCCGTCAACGCCGATTTGCCCCTCGATAAAAGCAGGATACGTTCCCGTGCGTCCATCGGGGAGGTAATCATAGGGCAGGAAGAACCACATATCGTCCCAGATCGTGTCGTCAAATTCGGGCGTGACGACCTGCTGCACGGTGAGCTGTCCGCTGCCTGAGCGTGAGCTATCGCTGGCACGGTTATTGGCAATGATCGCTGAGCCATCTTGCCAGTATCCGAAGATGGCGGCGCGCAGCGGCACATCTTTGTAGCCAATCGCTTCGGCTGAGGTATGAATCATCATACCGAGGGCATCGTTGTAGGTTGAATTCTGCTCGACGCTGGTGATGTTGATGGTTAGGGTTTGGTCGGCTTGATTGTTCTGCGGATTGACGACGGCAGGGGTGGGGATGATTGTCGTCTTGCCGGGTGTACCAACCTGCTGCGGCAGGCTGAGGGTTTGCTGACTTTCGAGCGCGCCACGAATGGCAGTAACGCTCAGAATGCCAGCGAGCCGCCCAAGTGTCCGTTCTTCGCTGACGACCTGCGTCGGAATGCCGACCATGCGTCCGCTTGCATTGACGACCAGGCCGCCGCTGTTCCCCGGCGAGATTTGGGCATCAGTTTGATACCAGAAGGGGATGCGTTCGCCGTTGAGCGAGTCGTTCTGGATGGTGGTAATTGAGCCGCTGGTCATGACGAGGTGCGCGTCACCGAGGTCTGGATAGCCGAAAACGAAAATACGGTCGCCAATGTCCGGCTGTGTATTCGTCAAGGCGATGGAGGGCAGGTTTAGCCCGTTGGCGTTGATGCTATTGCCGTCAGCGTCCCGGTCGATTTGCAGTTCCGCGAAATCAACCTCAGGATGGATGAGCGTTGCCGATGCGAAGTAGGTCAGTTTCGCGGGTTCGCCAAGCTGATCGAGCGTGAAAATGGCGAAATCGCTGCTGCCTTCGACGACGTGGCGGTTGGTGTAAATGACGCCGCTGGGCGCGATAATCGTGCCTGATCCAGTAATGCTTGGGTCGCCATTGGCATCGATTCCAACGATCAAGACGACGCTGTTCGAAATACGGTTGATCTCTGAACGGCTGAGCGTATCACTTTGGGCAAGCGCTGCACCGGGAACGATCAGCGCGAGCGTAAGCAGAAATAAGAGAATCTTCTTCACACGTCCTCCAAACAATGAAACTAAACTATGATGTAGATTTTATTTCATTATCACCGCTTTGAGGCGTAATGCAACTGACTCGCTTATCGCTATTTGAGCGAGAAACGGTATAGTAGGCGCTGTAAAAAGCTGTAAAAATTGAGCAAAAACGATGCGACTCTATTATGACGATGCTTATACGGTCGAATTCACGGCGCGCGTGAGCGAGCGTTTGACTCACGATGGACATCCGGCACTGATCCTCGACCAAACTTATTTCTATCCAGCCAGCGGCGGACAGCCCAACGACCTCGGTACGATCAACGGCGTCTCCGTGATCGACGTGACGGCACGCAAGGACGATGGAGCGGTGATCCACGTGCTGGAAAGCGCCGCCGAGGACGACGCGGTAGCGGGCGTGATCGATTGGACGCGGCGCTTTGACCACATGCAGCACCATACCGGACAGCATATTTTGTCGCAGGCGTTTGTACAGGTCGCGCAAGCCAATACCCTCGGCTTTCACCTGAGCACAGACAGCCTGACGATTGACCTTGATCAGATTAATCTCAGCGATGAGATGGTCGCTGATGTAGAAGACCGCGCCAACGAGGTTGTTTTTGCTGACCGCCCGGTGACGGCGCGGATCGTTCAGCCGGACGACGCGGAAGGGGTTCGTATGCGCAAGCTGCCGGATCACCTGCTGACGGGCGGGCTGCGCATCATCGACATCGACGGGTTCGACGTCACGGCTTGTGGGGGCACGCACGTCGCGCGGACGGGCGAAATCGGGCTGATCAAGCTGCTGAAGCTGGAGAAACGCGGCGACAAAACTCGCGTCGAATTTCGCTGTGGTAAGCGGGCGCTGCGCGATTACCGTGAGAAGAACGCGATTATCCACCAGTTAGCCGCAGATTTCACCTGTGCCATGCCTGAGATCACAGCGGCGGCGGTACGGCTGCAAGAGGACGTGCGAGTAGCGCAGCGCGCGCTGAAAACAGCAACGGGCGAACTGCTCAACTATGAAGCGGATCAGCTTGTCAGCGAAGCGCCAGAGCGGGGCGGGCTGGTGGTTGTCAACCGGAATTTCCCAAATCGGGACTTTGGCGACGTGCGCGGCTTGGCGACGCGAATCACGCAGCAAACGGGGCGGGTCGCGCTGCTGGCGACCACAGGGGCGAAGGCGCAGATCGTGTTTGCACGCAGCGCAGACGTCACGGCAGATATGAATATGCTTCTGAAGCGAATCCTGCCGCTTTTAGGCGATGGGCGAGGTGGTGGGCAGGCGCAACTGGCGCAGGGCGGTGGCAGCGCCGACGAGGTTCAGATGACGATGGCGCTTGACGAGGCACAACGAGCGCTGCTGGAATAGATTCAAAAAAGCGAGGGTTATCAGAACCCCCGCTTTTGCTGAGCGAAATTAGCCTGCTGCTTCGGCGGTCGATTCCGTCGGAACGTCGGTCGGGTCTTGATCGACGGGTGTCTCGGTTTCGGTCGGCACGTCGGTCACCGTAGGTTCTTCAGTCGGCTCTATCGTGGGCGGCGCTGTTGTTGCCGTCGGCGGCGGATAGTAGGGAACGGTCGGAATGGCTTGCGGGATCGTGATCGTCTCGCCCGCAAAAATCAAGTTCGGGTTGCCGATGCCATTGTGCAGCGCCAGTTCGCCGATAGTGACGCCCAACCGCCACGAGAGATACGCCAGTGTATCCCCATAATGGATGGTGTAGGTCACGGGATAGGGACCGGGCGGGGGGACGTTCTCGCTGATGCAGAGCGTGGTGCCCCAGTAAATCAAGTTCGGGTTGGCAATGTTATTCAGTTTCGCTAAGTCAGAAACCGTTGTGCCATAGTAGCTCGCAATCGTGCCTAGTGTGTCGCCGGGACGGACGAGGTGCGTCCATGCACAATCGGCAGCACCTGCGGGGGCTACCGGAGCAATTGTCGCAAGCAGCATGATCATAAGCATGACCGCCACAGCGGTGACCGTGCGCTTGTGAGACTTCGAAACAGTTTGTATCATGAGCATCTTCTTTCTTATGGATTCTTGTCTACAACATACTTTATAACGAATTAGCTAAAACTGCTACGCGAAACTGTTCGCAAAAAGTCCCGGTTCAATGAGAAAAACCGTGTTTTTCTTGCCTAAGACGAACGTTAGACCGACATTAGCTTTGGGTTTGTGGCGGGCTTTCGTAATCGGTGGCGGTGACTGCTGCGAAGTGTCTGCGCACGTCGTTAAGCATGGCGACGTGAACAGGATGTACTTGATAGGCTTGCATCGCTTCGGCCGAGTCGAAAGTCGCGACCAGTGCGAGATCGGCGGCGCGTTCCGACGAAACGAGATTGATGCCGACCTCAAGCGAGCGCAGCTGAGGAATATGACCGTTAATCGCAGCCATGCGATCATGCACCGACTGCACGAGCGCTGGACTGCTGTCCTTCAGCTTGATCAAGACGATGTGAGTGAGCATTCACCCTATTCCGGTCAGGCTATGAGCGCTGAATTTGCACGAGAGGCAAAGGGGACGGCTTTCATGCCCCTTTGCCTCTTTTCCAACTTACGCCGGGATGATCAACTGCTGGTCGACGTAAATCAGGTTGTAGTTCCAAATATTGTTGAGCGCGGCAATCGACGACATGCTCACGCCAAAATGCTGGGCAATCGTGGAGAGCGAGTCGCCGGGCAGGACAACGTAAGTCTGGTAGCTGCTGCTCGTACCGCCGTTGGTTCCGCCTGTAGTCGGGGAAATCGGCAGCGAGGGCGCATAGGGGACGAAGACGCTGCCGTCTGCCAGTGCGAGGCTGCGGACGGGAACGGTTGCTGTTAATGCGGTCGCCTGAACCCAGCCGACGGCTTCGTCTGCCAACTGCACCTGCGCCAGTGTCGAGTTGTAGTTGCGACCGAGCAGGATAATACGGGTTCCGGCGGGGACGGTCGCAATTACGGCGTTGTCCATGCTGGGCCCGTTGTAGACGAGCAGATTGAGCGCGCCCGTGACGACCGCCGTCGGTGTGACCGTCGCTGGAACAGGCGATTCACTGATCGGCAGATTGTGCGTTGGGTACTGCGTAAAGATATAATTCAGGTTCACCCAGCCGGTGACACCGTTCGTTAGCGCGATCTGAATCCAGTTGCCTTCAGCATTCCGTGCGACCATCTGCACGCCAAAACCGAACGGCAGCGCGGCAACCGAGCCATACTGCATTCCGGGTCCGGTGCGGACGTTAAGGCTGCCGGTATTTACCGAAGCAACCGCATCCTGAGCAAAGGCGGGTAGTGCCGCGCTCAGAACTAGGAGGAGCATTAGAACTAGCACGATTCGCTTCATCAAAAAACTCCCTGCCATAAACCTGTCATCTTTCGATTATACACAGCTCGATATTCTGGCGAAACTTAATCGACCACCAGAATTTGGTCATCTTGACTGTAGTAGCCTTCTTCGTCGATCTGAAGCAGACCGGGGTAGGTCGAGAACAGCCAATCCCAGAACGCATCGATCTGTTTATAGTGTTCGTGTCCCGCTTCGGTAAGCTGTAAGGCGATCATGCCTGTCGTGGCAGCGAGTGCCTTTTCGACGGCTGGTTTGCCTTCGCCACCCTCGATTTCGGGCAGTTGATCGCCGAGGTCGTCGATATCCTCGTCGAAGACCTGATCGCCGCGCTGATTGATCTCAAGCTCACCGTAGATTTCGCTGCCGTAGATCAAGTCGCCGCTGTTATCTGTGGCAGGATCAGCAAAGATCGAAAAAGCGTCGTCGATGGCTTTAAACGCGCTTTCGACGGCGGCGAGGGTGAGATCATTTTTGGTCGTGAAAAGATAGCGAATAAAATCGCCCATGCAGGTTATTCTCCTCAATATACCCGTTCAGGCAGCAACTTTGCGCCAATTGGCGCTAATGGGACGTTGCAGCCGGTAAGCATTTTGTTAGAGAATTGCCTTCATCTTAGCTGAAATAACGAATCTGCGAAAGTCATTTGCGCCATATTATGCGGAAACTCGTGTCTAAGGTTTGGAAATTGTATGAATCGCGTCTCTAAACAGGATGAAACTGATGTCACACACATATGATTTCAAGACGGGCTATCCACCCGCTGAACTAATTCCGCGCGAACAATTGAGCGCGATCACGGCGCGCGTGATTGAATCGGGGCGGGGTTGGCAGTACGGGGGCGACTTGCAAGGCATCCTGCGAATTCGCCAACAGGTCGCGGTTTTTCTGAGGGCGATGAGCGGCATTGCTGTCACGCCCAACGAGTTGATGATCACGACGGGCGCGTTGGCGGGCATCGATCTCGCCTGCCGCGCTTTGACCCATCCCGGTGACGTAGTGGTCGTCGAAGACCCGACCTTTTACTATATTGTTGGGCAGATGCGGATGAGCCATGTTGACGTGGTCGGCGTGCCGCTGACGAGAGAAGGAATCGACGTCGATGCGCTGGCAGCGCTGGCGGATAGATATGGTGAACGACTGCGATTAGTCTATTCGATTCCGTCGTACCACAACCCGACTGGCATCAACGCGACCAATCGCGCTGAATTGGCGAAACTAGCGCGGGATCGTGATTTCGTCGTGCTTGAAGATGCGACCTATCAGCCGCTTTACTATGGCGATCCGCCGCCGCCGCTGCTTAAGACCTACGATAACAGCGGACACGTCGTCACGACTGGATCGGTGTCGAAGGTGCTGATGCCGTCGCTGCGTTTGGGCTGGTTGTGGGCGCAGCCTGATCAAGTGGCGGCGTTCAAACATTTCAAAGGCGATGCTGCTCCGAGCACGTTTACGGCGGAGATCGTCGCTGACTGCATCGAGTCGGGGCTGCTGGCGGAGCGGGTTGAAGCGGCGCGGGCACTTTACGCGCGTAAGCACGCGCTGATGGCTGCGGCGCTC
>JBBSNT010000096.1:0-12228 GCA_038260485.1 Aggregatilineales bacterium
ACGCGGCGACTCTCTCACCGACCAGCTTACCAACCCCCAACTGGGCGCGGCTAATTGGCATTGTGTCGGGGCATCGCGGACCTGAAAACGATCCCGGTGCGGTCTGCCCTGATGGACTCACCGAAGCGTCGATCAACCTCAACGTTGCGCAGTTGGTCGTCCGCAATCTGCGCGGATTGGGCTACACAGTCGATCTGCTCGACGAGTTCGACCCGCGTCTCGAAGGCTATCAGGCGGCGGCGCTCGTCTCGATCCACTCGAATACCTGTCAGGATTTCGGCGAGCATGTGTCCGGTTTTCTGGTATCGGCAGCACAGGCGCGCATTTCGGCGCGCAGCAGCGATAATTTACTGGTCAACTGCATCGCGCAGAATTACGCCAGCGTCACCCAACTCGAGCGGCGCAGCGAACTCACGCTCGACATGACCGACTATCACACCTTCCGCGAGATTCACGCGCTGACGCCCGCCGCGATCATCGAACTTGGCTTCCTGCTCGGTGACCGCGAGCTGCTCACCGACCACCCCGACACGCTGGCGCGCGGCATCACCGACGGCATTCGCTGTTACTTGGAGCCGGGGCAAAATTAAATCGTGAGCCTATACGTGCATCGCAGCTACAGGAAGGGTATGTCGTGCCCTGCACTCAGGCGAGATTCGCCTTGAACAATTGCTCTATAAATGAAAGTCGTACAAATTTTATTGGAAAATAACGGTTTTACTTGAGTTGTCGTTATAAACAGGTATGATCGAATGATGTCGAAAGAACTCGTCATGTATTTGCGCACGTCGTCCTGCCCGTTCGTTTCGCTGGCGAAGCGCGTGCTCAATGACTATCAAGTGCCTTATAGAGAAGTGAATATCGACAAGGATCAGGAGTCGCGCGAGCGTGTCCTCACATGGACGGGCTTTATGTCCGTGCCAACGCTCGTCGTCGCTGAAACCGAAGAAATTCTCCCCTATGATCCGCCCAGTATGCTGCCCGCTGGCAGCAGCCCGCGCGGGATCGACCGGGGAACGATGATTACCGAACCGAATATCGAAGAACTGGCGAACTGGCTTCTGAAGCACGGCTTTATCAACGAAGTGATCGCAGACTGAAGCGCCATCAGCGCGCCTGATTCTGGACGCTTGATGATTGTCCGCGCTGAACCGAAACGTTTCGCCCGAAAGGATGCTTGTGACGATCTCTGAAAACGTGATCGACGTAGGTGGGCTGCCCGTCCACTACTGGGAGGGCGGCGCAGCCAACGGGCGCGCGCTGCTGCTGCTGCACGGCGGCTTTGGCGAAGCGTGGGCGAATTGGCAGAAGGTCATGCCCACGCTGGCAGAGGAGTTTCACGTCTTCGCGCCTGACCTGCCCGGCTTCGGTGGCTCTGCGCTGCTGCCGGAAATGACCTTCCCCGCGCTGATTACTTGGCTCCGGGCGCTGCTCGATACGCTCGGTCAAAGCGAGGCGGTGATCGTCGGCAACTTTCTCGGCGGGCTGCTGGCACGCCTGTTCGCCACTGCCGCGCCGACCTACGTTCCGGCGGTGATCCTCGTCAACGGCGGGACGATTCCCAAACTGCCGCCCATCCTGCCCAAGTTGGTCGGTCTGCCGCTGCTCGGCAACCTCATGCTCGAAGTCATCGGGCGCGCCAGCGGCTCGCGCCGCCGTATCGACCAGATGGTCTTTGTCAAAGAGGCGCTTGACGAGGAACTGCTGCGCACGTGGCACGATAACACATCCGGTTTCATCGCCCTCATCCGCGCCATGATACGCCACGACTATCCGCACGAGCAGAATCCACCATTGCCCGTGCTGCTGCTGTGGGGTGCCAACGATCCACTGCTCACGGTCAAAGACGCCGAAGCCCTGCACGCCGACTTGCCCGGTTCGCGGCTCGAAATCGTGGCAAACTGCGGCAGTCTGCCCCAGCTTGAAGTCCCAGACGTGTTTTTATTTCAGGTCAGCAGCTTCCTCGACCGCCTGACTCACAGGAGCGCACCTGTGCTGCCCGGCGTGGGCATGTTGCGCCCCCGCTAAGCCACGAAGCAGGGGCGCGCCACGCCCTGCTCGAACTTATCCTGCTAAACTAAGCGTATGCAAAGTAACCGCCCTTTGCTATAATGCCCCACGATTGAGGGGCGCTTTCCACCGCCCCGAACCTCAATCTGGAGAGGTCGCATAGTGGTCTAGTGCGCTCGCTTGGAAAGCGAGTAAGGGTAACACCTTCGCGGGTTCGAATCCCGCCCTCTCCGCTTCCAGCGCCGGACATAATCAGTCTGGCGCTTTTGATTCACCCCGCCTTCTCCGCCTTACCCAGCGCGACCTTGCCCGTCTGCCCGTTGACCAGTGCCGGACGCACGTCGCCGTCGCGCTCGAACAACGTACACACCCATACAGGCATCAGCAGCAGGGTGAAGCTCATCTGCCGCACCGATGTGAACACATTGACGTCGGTGTTCTGGTTCTCGCCCACCTTGTAGCGCGCCCGCATGTGATCGGCAACGACGCTCTGCGCCCGTAGCGCCGCCTCGTCAAAATCGACATCGTACAGCGCGGCGGGATAGCGCGCCAGCAGGTTCGCTTCGTAAGCAACCGCATCGCTGACGTTAAACGCGCCAATCTGCGCGGTCAGGTCAGGCGCAGGTGAAGTCACGGCGGGGACGCCTAAACCCATCATGCCGTCGCTGAACGTCTCGTTCTGGTAGGGTTTAATCTGCGACCGCTGCTCGTAAAGCGACGACGTGCGCCGGTTAATCGTCGTCTTGGAGACTTCCGCCAGCGCGTCGAACACCCAATAGGGCAGATACACGCCTTCGATTGCCGCGTTGACGATCCGGTTCTCGTCAAAGAACCCGCTGATGCGCTCAACCAAACCCTTCAGCCGCTCACGGATCGCGGCTTTCGCTTCGTCCTCGTCTATGCTGAACGCGATCAGCCCGTCCGGCTTCTCGACCGTGTTCAGCGCGTCCTGCTCGATCACCTGCTGCGATCCGCAGAACGGGCAGACCGACGACAGCCGCCGCGCCGGAATCGTCCGCTCCGCCCCGCATTGATTGCAGTGCAAAATATGTTCCCCGACGATCCATTTCACAGGCTGAATCCGCCGCTTAAGCAGCGCCGCCCCCAGAATTTCCGCGCCGTCGCTGGCATGACGCTGCCCGTTGAGCGGCTCGGTATGTCCGCAGAAACGGCAGACCACGCGCCCGTTCGCCTCGTCAATCGTCAGCATACCGCCGCACACCGGGCAGATCAGCAGCGTCGCCTCCGTCTGGACAGCGCCATCGATCCGCCGGATCATGGGCGTGCGCTGTTCGCGACTCAGTTCGGCTTCTTCGGGCGTGATCTCGCCGTTGAGCACCATCAACATGCGCAGCGCGTCGAGGTTGCCCGCATCGCGCGCGATAATTTCGCCGAGGTGGTCGCGCTGGATGCGCTCGTCGTCGCTCGTCTTAGCGATCCACAAATGTGCATCGACAAAATCAGGCTGAATGTCGATAGCATCCTGAAAGGCGTCGAGCGCAGCAGCAATGTCCTTGCGCCACAGATAATCTTGCCCGCTTTCGAACAGCGAGCGCGCACGCGGGTCGAGCACGCCCCGAAACATCAGTTGCACCACCGGACGCGCCCCTTGTGCGCGAATGCGTTCCGCCGCTTCGTCGAGGGTTTCCGGTCGCTTGAAGCCGCAGTTGGCGCAGCGAAACATCCCGCGCTCTAGGTCGAGCGCCAGCGCGTGATCACATTTCGGGCAGAGAATTTGGGTCATAGCATGACTCCGGTGTCGGTTGCGTCTCTCATTCAGTATAGGCGATACTCGCCGCCCCGATATGCCCAGAAATAGGGGGCTGTTCAGAAGCTTGACGAAGAAATGCGCCACAAGGTGAGCCATGAATGCGCGGCTGCGCTAAAGGCGCGCGCTTACGGGGTTTTAACCTGAAGTGGTGTAGAATAAGCGTAAATGCTAACAAAAACTCACGAGAAAATGCGTGCATGAACCGATACTATGAAGATACGATTGTCAATTTGGGGGTATCGTTGAAACTCGACATCATGGCGAAGTGGATCGAAACGGACTGGCTGCCACAGCACACCGAGCCTGATCTCGTCACGCTGTGGGTGGTCGATTCGGTCGTCCACGATACGGTACTGAGCAAGTTCGATCCCGCTTTCGAACTCCCCGAAGACTATCGTTTCGCGGGCGCAGCGCCCATCGACTGCCCGGTCATCGTGCGCGTCAGCGAGCATCTGCAAACCGGCGAACTCGCTTACCGTTCCGGCGCGTTCGTCTACACCTTCTGCAAAGACGAAACCAAGATCAGCGTCTTGGTGACGGCGGCGCGCTACACCGACGACGGCAGGATGATTTCGCTCGCCTGCCTGCCCCGAAGCTTTAATGCCGTCTGGACGGCATTCACGATTGAATGCGACCGCCTGCTGCACGCGATGAACCCCGAACCGAAGGTCATGATCATCGGCGGGCGTACCGCGTCATTTGTGCCCACCACGCACTGGGACGAAGTCGTGCTGCCCGAAACGCTCAAGGACGACATCCTGCACGACGTCGAAACCTTCTTCACCAAGGGCATCGAAGTCTACAAACGGCTGAATCTCAAGCCCTTTCGCAAGCTGCTGCTGGCGGGCGTTCCCGGCACGGGCAAGACCATGCTCTGCTCGGCACTGGCAGCGTGGGCGCTGGATCGCAACTACTTGGTGATTTACATTTCCAGCGCCGATCAAATGGGTGCGACTTTCGGCAAAATTCAGCAGGCGCTCCACGTCGCCTCCTACTCGCAGTACCCGACTCTGATCCTGCTCGAAGAACTCGACGCCTTCCTGCACGACCGCGAAAAGGCGCTTGTCCTTAACGTCCTCGACGGCTCGGAATCGTCAGTCAACGATCAAGGCACGCTCTTGATCGCCACCACCAACTACCCCGAAGCGATTGACGAGCGCGTCCTCAAGCGACCGGGTCGGCTCGACCGCATTTTCATCGTGCCCGAAACCCGCCGCCGCGAGGACGCCGAGAAGATGCTCAAGCAGTTTCTCGGCACGATGTGGAACGACGACCACCGCGTCATTGTGCCCAAGCTGGTCGGCTATCCCGGTGCCTTTATCCGCGAAGTTGCCATTTTCGCGCTGACTCAGGTCGCCTATCAAGACCTCGAGACGCTGCCGCTGGCGGTGTTAGAGAAGTCCTACAACAGCCTCAAAGAGCAAATCGACGTGCGCGACGACTTCCTGACGCATCGCGGCGGAATCAGCTTCTTCGGTATGAATGGCAGCGCCGAAGACGCATCCGACTAACCCCCGTAGGGCGCACCGATATGTTCGCCCCTTTGCGCCTTCGTTAAATCTTTTCCAACGCCTGCGTGACGAACCACGCCTGCCACGCGATCAACACTTGTGCGCTCTCCGCATCCATCCATCCAGCGATCTCATCCGCAGGGCGCAGCGCCGCCGCTAAATCCCAATAGGGCAGGTCGGTCGTGTCCACGTCCGGCATCAGCATTTGATAGTGCTGAGTGAACGTCCGCATCACGTCCTCGCCAAACGCCCACAGCACCTCAAGCCGCGTGTTGGCGAGGTCAGCCAGCGGGTCGCCAACCGACGCGTCTTCCCAATCAATCACGCTGCTCAACTGTGTCTCGCGCCACAGGACGTTGCCCATCCAGTAATCGCCATGCAGCAGAACGGGCGCGTTCCGCGAGGGTAATTCGAGCAGCGTCGTCAGCGCCGCGCGAATACGGTTCGCGTTTGGCGCTGCATCCTCGCGCGCAGCATACGCGCTGATCTTGTCGTTCAGTCGATCCCGCTGCTGGGGCAGAAACGTGACCGCTTCAGCCGGAATCTGATGAATTCGCGCCAGCGTGTCGCAGAACTGATCGATCACCTTCGTAAACTTCGCCCGCGAAAATTCCGACTCGCCCTCGATGTACTCAACCACCAAACACGGCGTCCCGAAAACCGCGCCCGCCGCATCGACGAAGATCGGCGTTGGTACAGCCAGCCCTTTGCCTTTCAAAAGTTCCAGCAGCCGGAACTCGTCGGCAGCAATCTGCGGGTTCGAGGCTAAATTTGCCGCCCCATGCCGCCGCACAACCCACGTTTCCTCTGATCCATCCGCCCGCGTGATCTCCAACGCCGTCACTTCAGCCGAAACGCCGCCGGTCAGTTCCCAATAATCCAGCAGCGTCGCCTCCGCATCGACCAACCGTACCAGCCGCTCAAACGCTTCTTTTTGATCTATTTCTGACATAGAACGCTCACCGAAAAAGCGCCGAGAAACCCCCAGCTTTAGCTGTGGGGAGGAAAGGCGTGTAGTGCACTTCAAACCTTTGAAACATACGAACTCCTATGCTATACTCTGAGGCATGAAACTGACGGCGAAAGTGAAACTGCTGCCCGACGAAGAACAACGGGCATACCTGCTGGAAACGCTGGAACGCGCCAACCGTGCTTGTGACTATATCAGCCAGCAGGCGTGGGACGCGAAGGTGTTTTCGCCGTTCAAGCTGCAAAAGCGGGTCTATGCCGACGTGCGCGACCGCTTCGACTTGTCGGCACAGATCGTCATTCGGCTTTTGTCGAAGGTTTGCGACGCCTACAAGCTGGACAAGAAGACGCAGCGGCAGTTTCGCAGGCACGGTGCGATCTCCTACGACGACCGTATTCTGAAGTGGTACACCGACAAGGAACGGGTCAGTATTTGGAGCGTCGGCAATCGGCTGAATATCGCCTATCAGTGTGGGGAGCGTCAGCGCGAGTTGCTGCGCTCGCAAAAAGGCGAAAGCGATCTGGTCTACCACAAAGGCGCGTTCTATCTGTTGGCGACCTGCGACATTCCCGATCCGACTGAGCAGGAGACGGAAACAGCGTTGGGCGTCGATCTCGGCGTGACGAACATTGCTACGACTAGCGACGGCGAGATGATGACTAGCGCGACGATTGAACGGAAGCGTCTGAAGAGCGCTAAGCTGCGTGGCGACTTGCAAAAGCGTGGGACGCTTTCCGCTAAACGACACCTTAAGAAACTCGCGGGCAAACAAGCCCGCTTCCAGCAAGATGTGAACCACTGCATTTCCAAGCGACTGGTTCTTGAGTCCAAACACACGAAGCGAGCAATTACGTTGGAAGACCTGACGCATATTCGTTCGCGGACGAGGGTTAGAGGCACTCAGGAACGGGCGCGGCGCAGCAATTGGGCATTCGCGCAACTTCGATTCTATATCGCCTACAAAGCCAAACTGCATGGTGTTCGCGTAGACGTAGTTGATCCACGCTACACGAGCCAGCGCTGTTTTGAGTGTGGGCATATCGAGAAAGCGAACCGAAAGTCTCAAAGCGAGTTCTCCTGCTGTGCTTGCGGACACACGGCACATGCCGATGTCAACGCGGCGAAAAACATTGCGTTTTGGGCGGAAGTCATACCGCCTATCGTCTCGTCTAAGCAGAAGACCGCTTAGCGACAGAGACAAGCCCCCGCCTTTAGGCGTGGAGTTACGACAAATCCCTCTATACATTAAGGTTTAAAACCTGCTCCTACATAATGAAACCCGCCTATTGGCTGAAGCAATACGAGCATAACGTCCGGGCGGGCGAGCCGCCACCTGTTCGCCGGTCAGCTCACCCTGCCCGACCTGCTGTTAAAACGGACTGCCTAAAGGCAGGAGCTTATCCCCCTATTTACAGACAGTTAACCTACAACTGATCCACTTTGGATGGGAATCTCGACAGGAGTTAAAGTTACAGCTTAATTTATTACCTTAAGAAGAAACCGCGCAATTCCCCCAAAATTGTGGGGGATTAATGTGACAATCTGTTGTATAAACAAGCTAGACAAAGAAAGGCAATAGGTTCAATCTTGAGAGGACAAATGCACATGAAGGTCAGACGAGCGCTTTTTCTCGTCGTTTTGTGCTTAATGAGTATCGGTTTTGCGTCAGTAGCGACCGCCCAGTCAAACACACCACTGGTCGCTTTCGTCAACAGCAGCGGTCAATTGATCGTCAGCAGCGGCGATGGCAGTTACCGCTGGATCGTCACCAATCCCGGCGAAACCATCAGCGGAGATTACGTCTGGTCGCCGCGCGGCGACCAACTCGTGTTTGCCGTCGGTGACTCAAGTTTGCGCGCGGCAAACGTCAGCCAGCAAACGATTAACGAGGTCGGGCGCGCGGAAGGCGAACCGCTCTCACTCTCGTCGGATGGCTCGGTCTTATTCATCCAGCAGCGCGATGGCAGCTACGCCATCCAGCCGATCAACGGCGGGGCAGCGGCACTGCCCTTGAGCAACGATCTCGGCGCGCGTTACAGTGGTCTGTGGTCGAGCGCCGCGCCAATGGTCGCCTACTGGGGCTTTGCGGGCAACAGCCAGCTTGCCGTGACCAATGTGCAAACCGGCGCGTCGGTCACGCTTGATAGTGGACGCACCGCGCCGATCACGCCTCTGGCATGGCGACCGAACTCGACTCAGTTGGTCTACCGTGACGCCAGCGGCTTCGTCCGCCTTGCCGACCTCGCCTGCTTGAGCAGCAGTTGCGGCTCGAACCCGCTCGAAAATGGCGCGGCGCTGTTCCCTGCCGACGCGACCGACGTGATCGTAGATAGCAATTGGGTCTATGCCCGCAGCGGAACGTCGATCAACGCGCTTGACCTGTCCTGCGTGCTGGCAGATAACTGCCTCAACGTGCAGAGCGTCCTTCTCGCGCAAGATGCCGCCCCGCAGACGTCACTGAGCGTCGGCGGGATGACTCTGGTCTACACGTCCTATACGCAAAGCTCGAACGACATCAATGATCGTCAGGTGCGCGTCGTTGACCTGAATTGCCTCACCACTCAGGCGGCATGTGTGGCATTGACGGCATTGAACGGCGCGGTTGGCGGCGCGGTTTCTGCCAACGGACGTTACGTCGCCATCGAGCAGGTCAACGGCGGGCTGAGCAGCCTCGACCTGAACGGCGGCGCGACTACCTACTTGTCGGATCGCGGTGCACCGCTCAACGGCGCGCTCTGGCAGTAAGAACGCGGGTTATCTCAGCAGGGCGGGCTTAGGCTTGGCGATCAAGTCTACCCGCCCTGTTTTTGTGTCTACGGTTTCCACATTTGCAAAAACTGAACCCCATCTACGAAGCTGCCATTGACCGCCACTTCCCAGTGGAAGTGCGGCCCGCTGGTGCGCCCCGTATCACCGACTTCGCCAATAATTTGACCTTTCGTGATCAGCTCGCCGCGCGTGACGTGGACGACCGAGAAATGCGAGTAGGTCGTAAAGACGCCAAAGCCGTGATCGATCACGACGTGATTACCACGCACCTGCATCGGCGCGGAAAACACGACCCGCCCGCCCGCCGACGCCATCACCGGCGTGCCCATTCCAGCGGTCAAGTCCCAACCCGTATGGCGCGTGTTCAGCGACCCGTTGAAGGTGCGAAACGCTCCGAACGGGGACGTCAGCGTCGAGAGAATCGGCAGTTGAAAGCCGGTCGAGTCCCACATCCTTTGCTCGGTGAAGTTCGAGAAGATGCTTTCGAGTTGGGCGAGTTCGTTGCGCTCGGTATCGATGTCCAGCAAGTAGGTTTTATTGCCACCCAGTGTCACGTCTTGGCGAATGAACGCGCCTAACGTGATCTCGACTTGCATATTGAAGGTTTCGCGCGTGCCGTCCTCGTAGGTGACGAACACGTCGAGCGGGCTGGACTTGGTCGTTGGCTGTTCCATCGCCGTCGAAGCGAAGCCGTAAAAGCCATCGTCCGCCCTGAAAAAGTCGATCAAGCCGTTGAGAAAGCGCGCCCGCACGTTGGCAATGATCACGCCGTTATTCGCCGAGACGCGCATCAAGCCCGTCGTACCCTGCGGCAGCGTTTGAAAATAAAATTGAAGCGTGGCGTTGCCCTGCGTCGTCGTCATCGAAGGATTCGGACGCGGCATCTGCGTAGGCAGCGGCAAGGCGGTCGGCGCTGGCGGCGGATTATCCTCTTGGGCAGCCAACGGTGTCACCATCGAAGCGGACAGAACGATCAGCAGCGCGCCGCTCAACAGCGCGCATAATCCAGCAAATGTGAGGCGTTTCAAAACAAGTATTCTCCTTCGATACGAACGACGCGGCGACGGAAACAGCCGTCAAGCAAAGCCGCCGCTAGCGCTCGTAGTATAGCATCACTGTATAGGAGCTGCGTCAAATTCACCGCCTGCACAGACGATGCTCTTGCCCGTCAGTGGCAAAGGGGTGAGCCTCTCAGTGAACGCTGATGGGCAGAAAAAGAGTAAACGATCAGAAGGGCGCGCGGCTTAGGTCGGGCTGGTGATATTTTCGAGTTGGATTAAGTAGGCGTTCGCTTCGTCCGCGTTCGCACCGCACATTTCCTCGCCGGGGCGCAGACGAACGCAGACCGCCGGACGTTCCGGCAAACCAAATAATTTGCAGCGGTTATCATCCGTAAGCTGAATACAACGCACGCCAGCGGGCTTGCCCGCCGCCATTCCGGGAATCGGCGAGGAGATCGACGGGGCGATACAACACGCGCCACAACCCACGCGGCAGTCCATCGCTAGACCATGCTCGCCCCGCCATCGACATGCAGCACCGTTCCGCTCAAGAAATCCTCGCTGGCGAGATAAACCACCGCCCGCGCGACGTCCTCCGCCGAGCCGGGACGTTCCAGCGGTGTCGAGTCGGCGGCGGCTTGCCAGCGCTCATCATCGAGGTGATCCGCTTTCAGCACCAAACCGGGGATGATTGCGTTCGCGCGAATTTCGGGACCATAGCTTGCAGCGGTAACTTTCGTCAGCGCTAGCAGCCCCGCCTTGCTAATGCCGTGATGTGCGTAATCGGGCCACGGGTCAATCGCACCCTTGTCGCAAATGTTGATGATCACGCCGCCTGCGGGCGTGTTTTCAAGCATCAGCGGAATCGCCCGCTGCGTACACAGAAACGGCGCGGTCAGGTTCGTATCCAGCGTTTCGCGCCACTCATCCAGCGTCACGTCGAGCAAGCGCCGCTTCTGAAAATTCGACGCGCTGTTGACGAGGATGTCGAGGCGGTCGAAATGCTCGCGCGCTGCCGCGAACAGCGCATCGACGCCTTCAGTCGTGCTGATGTCCGCCTTGACCGGAAACGCGACCACCCCTTCGGATTTAATGTCGCGCAGCGTCGCCTTGACGACTTCCTCAGACGAGCGGTTGTAATGCACCAGTATGTGGACGCCCATCCGCGCCAGTTCCAGCGCGATAGCCCGCCCGACACGATGCGCTGATCCGGTGACAATGGCGACTTGATCGGTTAAGTCGAGACGCATAGTTTTCCCCTATATGCAGTTTGTAAATCATAACTTGCTGCCCGAAGAATGCAAACCTGCAACAAAAAAGGCGATCCTCTAGGGTCGCCTTTTCAGCATCATTACGTTTCTGCGAAGCATCAATAACCCGTAATCGGCACGCTCAGCAGAAAGATCAACGCGACGACCACCAGAATCAGCGGCAAAATCAAGGCGAAGGCGAAGAGACGGCTGTCATCGCGCAGGTGCATGTAGAACATCACCACGAGAATCGCCTTACACGCCGAAAGCCCTAACAGCAGCGGCGCGGTCAGGAAGCCGTGCGGCAGTTCCGAAAGCACCACCTCGATCAGCGTGATCGCGGCAAGCACGAAAAAGACGAAGGTGTAAATCGGCACGGGGAACGTCCGCCCCATGAACACCGTCGTGTTGCTGACCACATGCGGCAGCGCATCTTCCAGCGACTGCGCGTGATCCGCCATATCCAGTTGGTTGACACTGTCCTCGATGGCTTCAATCGGCTTGTTGAGCGCATCCTCAGTCGCGCGGCGCGCTTCGCGGGCACTGGGCGCTTCGCCCTGCTTCACGTCCTTAGCGACTTCCGGCAACTGCTCGTCAGGGATCGATTCGACCGGAACGTCGCGCAGTTCGCGGATCGTCTTGCCTTCTTCCGCTTTGATCGGCTCCGGCGGATTTTCTGGATCGATGGGAATCGGCTGCTGCTCCGGCTGATTCTTTTCTTCGTTCGCCATCATTTGCTCCCTAAATCAGATAAATCAGGGTGAACAGCACGATCCATACCACGTCCACGAAGTGCCAGAACAGCCCGAAAATTTCGACGCCGATATAGTTTTTGCTGTTGTAACGCCCGCGCAGCGCGTTCTGGATGACGAACAGCGCCCACAATATCCCGATCACGACGTGCGCGCCGTGAAAGGCGGTGGGGGCGTAGAAGCGCATCCCGAAG
>JBBSNT010000097.1:0-12084 GCA_038260485.1 Aggregatilineales bacterium
CTGGGGCATCATGCTCAAGGATGCGCCGAGCGCGGGCGTGATCGGGCGGGTCGGTTACAACTTTTGGCTGCGACAGGATCGGCGCGCGTCGATTGGCTATGATCTCGGCTACAGCTATTGGGGCAGCGGCATCATGACTGAAGCCGTTCGCGCGATTGTCGCCTTTGGCTTCGAGCACATGAACCTGAATCGCATTGAAGCCGATGCTGATGCCGAAAATATCGGCTCGATCCGCGTGCTAGAGAAGGTTGGCTTCAAGCGCGAAGGCAAGCAAGCGGATCAGTATTTCGAGTGGGACGAGTTTCACGATCTGGTGCTGTTGGCGCTGCTGCGGCGAGATTACACGGAGTAAAGCTGATTACAGGAGTTCAAGAAACTCATCGACGGTCAATTCTGCGTCACGAATTATTCGACGCAGCATTCCAATTTTGAGTTCTCGGTGATTAGGCACAGTCACGCGCCCTGCTGGATCATCTCGAATTAGCGTAACGTGACTTCCTGATTGACGATCAATCACAAATCCAACGCGCTGCAAAACCCGGATGCATTCGCGTGCTGATACGGGGGAGAGTTTACTCATACCGTCGCAAGTTGAATTGGCTCAATATCTTCGGGGATTTCCTCTCCGTGTGCGATCATGCTCTCCACATGCAAGTCAATCGCTTCGCGGATATTGACCAGCGCTTCCTCAACGGTTTCTCCCTGAGAATAGCACCCCGGCAAGCTGGGAACTTCCACCACGTAACCCCCACTCTCGCGATCATGATAGAAAATTACCTGCCGCATCAAATCCGTCCTTCCATTATCACTTGATTATACTCTGCCTTTTGCTGCCTGCTCACAGCAGCACGACGCGGATCGGATCAACGTCGGCGGGGATGGTTTCGCCCTGTTCGACCATGACTTCAATATGGTGCTCAATCGCCTTACGGGTGTTTTCGAGCGCTTGCTCGACGGTCTCGCCCTGTGAATAACAGCCGGGCAGGCTGGGCACCGCGACCACAAATCTGCCTCGCTCTCGATCCGGAATCAGCACAACTTGACGCATGTTGACCGCCTTTCTCAAAACGGCGGTCATTATAGCGCCCGACAGCGTCGCGTAACCGATGCTTAGCCAACGCTCGCGATGGACTCATCCAGTAGCGCCCAGATGCGCTCGATCCAGTCGAGGTGTTCCGGCTTCATCAGGCACGAGCGCAAGCAGGTGATCGTCGGCTGATCCCACTCGACGTTTGACCACGCTGCACCGAGCAAACTTTGCGGGAAATTGACCAGCGCTAGATGCAGATTCGCCCGCGCCGCTGCGTCGAACACGTCGCGCGAGCGCTGTGAGATTTCGCTGGCTCTCGATCCGCTGGGTGCGAAGATCACGATGTCCAACTGCGGCGCGAACGGCGTCACGAAGCGCGGATCGGCGCTCAGCTTCGCGTAGAGCGTCAGCGCGGCTTGGCGGCACTTGCTCAGGTCGCTGGCGAACTGTCCACCGCTTTCCAGCGGCAGTAAGCGCTGAGTCGCCCACAGTGCCACCGCTGACGCGCCCGCTCGCGAGCATTCGAGGCTGATTTCGCCTAAATGTAGTTCAGCGGATGTGAAGTAGGTGTAAGGCGAGTTATGGGCGTAGAGCGTGCCGACCGCTGGATCGCGAAACAGGATGCAGCCGCAGCCGTAGGGCTGCAAGCCGTGCTTGTGCGGGTCGATAGCGAGCGAATCGACGGCGCTCAGGCAGTCGTAGGCGGCACGGGCGTCAGCGTCGAGGTTGTCCGCCAGCGTGAAGTAGCCGCCGTAAGCGGCGTCGGCGTGGATGCGAAAGCCGTACTGCTGCTGCAACGCCAGCACCGCAGGCAGCGGATCGACCGAGCCGGTGGCGGTCGTTCCCATCGTGACGACGACTGTGCCGATTTCGCTGGTTTGCAGCGTCGCTTCGAGCGCATCCACGTCCATCTGCGCCCGTGAATCCACCGGAATCGCTTCGAAGCCCAAGCCGATCACTTCGGAGAGGCGGCTGTGGGTGTAATGCGCCTGCGACGAGGCGGCGATCTTCTTGCCGGGGTGCAGTTCGCGCGCGACCCACAGCGCTTCGAGGTTCGCCATTGTGCCGCCGCCCGTCAGGTGACCGAGATGCTGATCCCAGCCGAATAGCGCCGCGATCTGGGCGACGGATTCCTTCTCCATCTGCGAACTGGCGCGCCCGCCGTCGAGCGCGTGGTTGTTCGGGTTGATCGTCTGCGCCAGCGCATACGCCAGCCGTGCGACCGGATGCGGCGGCTTGAGCATCTGTCCGGCGTAAAGCGGATGCTGGTAGGGATAGTTATCCTGCATCCGCTCCGCGACTTCGAGCAGCACGGCGCGGATCGCTTCATGATCGACCTGCGGCGCGAAGTCGGGCAGGTCGCTAAAGCCGTCGTCGAGTCGTTCGAGCGCTTCGGAGAGCAGGGCGAGAGACGTTTGGTCGAGGGTCATGATTTTTCTGCCTATGGATTCTTGTAGGGGCGGATTTGAAACCCGCCCCTACCCGTCTATTTATCGCTTAGCCGAGTTTAGATCGGTATTCCGCGCCTTCAAAAATGGTATGCGTGAGTCGTGCTTCTTCGAGATCGTCCACTGGCAGCAAGCCGAAGGTTTCGCGGGCGGCTGCCGCCATCCGCAGCGACCCGGCGACGACGATCAGCGCTTCGTCAGCCTGATTAACGCTGCGCAGGGCGTCGTCGAGCGACTCGATCAGGGTGACGTGCGCGGCGTGCGGTCGGTAGCGATCCAGCAGATCGTCATGCGAGAGGGCGCGGTCACTGGGCGCGCGCGTGTAAATTAGGTGGACGTTGGGCGTGTCGAAGCTACTCAGGTAAGCGGCGACGTTTTTGTCACCCAGCATCCCGACAACCAACCGGATCGGGGCGTCTGCAAACGAAGCGGACGCCAAGCCGATGAACTCGCGCAGATGCTGCGCGGCGCGCGGTGTATGTCCGCCGTCGATGATGACGCTGCGCCCGCCGACCGTCACCTGTTCGAGGCGTCCGGGTAGGGCGATTGCCTGTGCTGTCTCGTCGTGGGGGCGGGTTTGAAACCCGCCCCTACCCATACCTGTGATCAGATTGTCGTACACGGTCAGCACTGCGCCTTTCTCCCGCGCTTCGCGTTCGAGCACCGTCCAGACTTCCGGCACTTGCGGCAGGCTGATCGCTTTGCCATGCGGCTGAATGATTCCGGCTTTGTGCCACGCCACCGACTCCAGCGATCCGCCGAGCATGGCGACGTGTTCCGCTTCAATTGGCGTGAAGACGGCGAGATCATTGGCGACGGCGTTGACGGCATCGAAGCGCCCGCCAATGCCGACTTCCAGCAGCGCCACGTCGATCTGCTGCTGCGCGAACCAGACCAGCGCTAAGGCGGTCGCGCTCTCGAAGGTGCTGAAGCTGTGATCGAGCACGCGCTCCGCGTCGAGGACGGTTTGCGCCGTTTCGGTGAATTCCGCTTGAGAGATGATTTGCAGGCGCGAGGCATTGTCGCTCTCAAGCAGCGCGAACCGTTCGCGGAACAGGTGCAAATGTGGACTGGTGTACAAGCCAACGCGCAAGCCTGCTGCGGACAGCGCTGTGGCGATGCGCAGGCAGCTCGTGCCTTTGCCGGTCGAGCCGGTGACGACGACAGCGCGGTAGGCTTGCTCAGGCTGATCGAGCGCGGTGAGCAGGTGCTGCATCGGCTCAAGCGTGAGTTCCCAAGCGCTCGCGCGGATCGGTTGGACGAGTGCCCGTAATGCGTCAAAATAAGCGTTCATCATGAAGGCTTTGTTAAACCGAAATCGGCTGGCTTGAAAGAACTTGCCCAGCTATGGTAAAATCCTATGAATTGTTTTCAAATTCATGACAAATGCAAGTGCTAACCGAAAACCCAGACCAACCTCCCCATCCCTATTGGAGTTCTAATCTGACAATGACAGTACCGGGTCATTGTGCTATTGCAGCACAATCCCGGTATTTTGTATTTCTGGTGTGGGTTGTGAAATAAGTTACGAACTCAGTCGAGGAAAGAGGAAGTTGGTTGGACGAAGGTAGTTTATCGAGTGTGCTGGTTCTCGTCATCTTGATCGCGCTGCACAGCGTGGTCGAACTCGCCTATGCGGCGGTCACCAACAGCCGCCGCACCCCGCTCAAAGAACAATCGGATAAAGGCGATAAGCGAGCAGCGCGCATTCTGAAGCTGGTGGACGATCTCCCCCGGCTGAATATCACCAAGCAGATTTTGCTGCTGCTGCTGCGCTTTGCGATTGTGGCGGTGGCAACTGTTCGTCTGGCAGAGCCGCTGCTGCACATACAGGATTCGGCAGGGCGTGTACTCGTCCCCGAAGTTGGTTTTATCGCGGTGCTGCTGCCGGCGGCGCTGGTCACCTACATTCTGGGCGAACTGATCCCGCAGGTCTTTGGGCAGGCTTATGCTGATCGACTCGCGCCTATTCTCACCAGTCCAATGCGCGTGATCGTCTTCATTCTGAGTCCGCTTGTCAGTGTGCTGCTCAGCATGAGCCGCACGCTCACGCGCGTGACAGGCGGCGAGGAAATCGCCAAAGCCGTCACCGATGAGGAGATCATGACGCTGGTTGACGTAGGGCAGCAGGGCGGCACGATTGAGAACGAAGAGAAGGAGATGATCTACTCCGTCCTTCAGTTCGGTGAGACGCTGGCGCGCGAAATGATGGTGCCGCGTCCTGACATCACCGCTGTCGAGATCAATCAGCCGCTGCGTGAAGCCATCCACATGTTCATAGACAGTGGACATTCGCGCATTCCAGTCTATGACGGTGAGATCGACGACGTGAAGGGGCTGCTCTACGCCAAAGACCTGCTCAAGCTGCTGGCGGACGGTGGCGACCTGCAAAAACAGATTAGCGCCCTGATGCGCCCCGCCTACTTCGTCCCCGAAACCAAACGCGCCGACACACTCTTTAAAGAGATGCAGGAACGCAAAGTTCACCTTGCCGTGATCGTGGACGAATACGGCGGCACGGCGGGCTTGGTGACGATTGAAGACCTCGTTGAAGAAATCGTCGGTGACATCAAAGACGAGTACGACATCAACGAAGAAGCCGAATATACCCAGTTGGGTGAGAACGAATACGTCGTCGATGGCGGTATGAACCTCGAAGACGTGAACGAACTACTCGACATTGAACTGCCTGATGATGAAAACGACTCGATTGGCGGATACATCTACAGCAAATTGGGACACGTCCCGGAAGTGGGCGAAACGATTGACGAACCCGCCCTGCTGATGCGGATCGATGAAGTGGAGAACCGCCGCATTCGCAAAGTCTACATCGTCAAGCGCGAAGCGCCTAAAGCAGACGAGGGCGATCAGGAGAAATCCGCCAGCGATGACTCGGCGGTCAATGTCCCGGTTGAATCGACGACTCAGCCCAAAACCGCGAGCTAAAATGCATTCAACTTTTATGCGCCTGCGCGCTGGCGTCATTGCGAGCGCGTTGGCGCTTGTCTGTGTGCCGGGTCTGACTCTGAGCGCACCGATCCCCTTACAAGCGCAGTCTGCGCCCTGCGGTGTCGTCGATGCTATCGACTATCCCATCGACATCAGTGATACGCTCGAAAATCGCTACGATGATTTCGGCTTGTACCGCCAGCGCTTCGGCGGCATTCACACCGGCTTTGATCTCGCTTTCAACCGTCAGGGCGATCCAATTTACGCGGCGGCGCGCGGCTTAGTTACCTATGCCGATCCCGAAGGTTGGGATACCGAAAAAGGCGTCGTGATCGTCAAGCACAACATGCCGGACGGCAGTATCGCCTATTCGCTCTATGGGCACATGGAGCAGACCGACGACATCCACTTTCCAACGGTTGGGACGTGCGTCGAATTGGGCGACATCGTCGGCGTCGAGGGCTGGCCCTCGCTTGGGCTGCCGCACCTGCACTTTGAATTCCGCAACTTTCTGCCTGATGACGGCGGTCCCGGTTACGTCCTCGATAATCCGCTGCTTGAAGGTTGGTACAACCCGCTCGACTTTATTGATATGTGGCGCATTCGGCTTCAGTCGGGCTACGTCGAGTCGGTCAGCTATACCGACGTGCCAAGCCTGCCGCCGCTGCTCATGAACGACGGCGTGACCGTGATCGCCAACACCGACGTGATCGAGGCATTTTCGCGGCAGGGGACGCGCTTATGGCAGGTGACGACCACTGGCGTAATCACGGGGATTATCGGCTTGCCGGATAACCGGATCGTCGCACACACGCGCGATGGGCAGGCGCTCACCCTGCGTGATGGGCGTTTTCTGGGCGTGTGGAGCGTGAGCGGCGGACCTGATGCACCAGTCGTCGCGCTCGGCGAGACGCTGGTCTTCGTCACCGACAGCGGCGGCTTAACGGCGTACACACCGCAAGGCGATACTCTGTGGACGGTTGAGGCTGACGAAACCGTGATCAGCGTGGTCGATTTCAGCACGAACGGCGCACAGGTCGCGCTAGCGCTGCGCGTGCCGGGGGGTGTCCTGTGGCGGCTCGTCAACGGGGATGGTACGGTCGCCTATACGACGACCTTCGAGCATACGCCGCTGATTGCGCCCGTGATGAGGGGTGGTTGGCTCGCGCTCGATGGATCGGCACTCTATCACTTCAGCGACATGGGCGAACAGCGCCAGATGGCAGTTATTACTCCTGCGCCGGGGCGGACGGGACGGCTGACTGCTGACCTCGTTGGCAATGCTTACATCTACCTCGCAACCGGCACGACCCCGCTGATCTCGATCAGCGCGACGGGACAACCACGCTGGCGCGGGAGTTATCCGGCAGCACCATCCGCCTTAGCACCGCTGCTGCGTACCGACGAGGGCTGTTTGCTCTACGCGCTCGATGAGGACGGCTTACTCAACATTTTCAACGCGCAAGATGGCAGCTTGATCACCCAAAAGCAGTTGTACGCGGGCGGCATTCGCAACGGCAGTCCGCGTGCGCGCCTCTTGCAGCCGCTTGACGCTGATCAAATCCTCGTGAGCGCGGGTTTCCTCTCCTCGGTCATATTCGACTCCGACGCGATCACCAGCGGCACAAACCAAGCCTGTATTCTCGGCTAGCCCCCTTCATGAGAATTGTTATATTCTAATTTTGCGCTAAACTAAATCAATTACAATTTGTATATCAATTGCTAAAAGATTATCTAAAGGAGTCTCATATGACCCTCCAAAGTACACATCCGCTTGCGCTTTCGTCGAACACTCTAATCGGTGACAAAGTGAAGAACATGCAAGGCGAGGAAATCGGCTCGGTCGAAGAAGTCATGATCGACATCAACACGGGGCACGTCGCTTACGTGGTGGTTTCATTCGGCGGCTTCTTGGGCGTTGGCAATAAATTGTTCGCCGTGCCGTGGAAGGCGCTGACGGTCGATACGGTCAACGAATGCTTCATGATGGACGCAGACAAAGACCTGCTCAAGAATGCGCCGGGCTTCGACAAGAACGACTGGCCCTCGACGCCCAATGGTCAGTGGTATCACGACATCTACAAGTATTACGAGCAAGAACCATACTGGTCGAACAACGGGTAAGCGACGCTAGATTTGCGGTATGTGAGAGGCGTTTGGCAAGAATGCCTCTCTTTGTTTCTGCCATATGCTTGACAAACGCAAGAAAACTAATATCATTAGCTTTAAATGTTAATGACGTTAGTTTTTAGGATATGCCATGACGATTGCTCGGCTGCTTCAGTTGGAAGGTTTGGTCTTGTTCGTCGGGGCGGCTGCTGCTTACACCGTGCTAGGCGGGAGTTGGGTTTTGTTCCTCTTGCTGCTGCTCGCGCCCGACCTGTCGATGTTAGGGTATCTGGTTGATACACGGGTTGGAGCGGCAGTGTATAATCTCGTTCATACTTACGCCTTGCCGGGGATACTCTTCGTATTCGGCTGTGCGCTCACTACGCCGCTGCTGATGCAAATCGCATTGATCTGGTTCGCGCATATCGGCATGGATCGCACGCTAGGCTATGGCTTGAAATACCCAACCGAGTTTAAAGATACCCATATGCAGCACGTCTGATGCCTTATCCAACGCAGATTACGCCGGAAACTATCGTCGCTAAAGCGCGCGAATTGATCGAAGCCGAGGGGATTGACCAGCTCTCGTTGGGGCGACTGGCAGCGGGACTCAACGTCAAAGCGCCCTCACTCTATCGGTACTTTAACGGCAAAGCTGAATTGCTGCGTGCCGTCAATGCCGAAACGAGCGACATACTGATCACGTCGCTCAGTGAAGCTATTCGCAGCGCTGCGCCGCACGAACGCGCCCAAATCGAGGCGCTGGCGCACACCTACCGCGCTTTTGCGCACAAGTATCCGGTGACCTATTCGCGCTTGTTCACGAATACGACGCCGGAACTGCGCCCCGACGTGCCCGAAACGGAACTATCGGTGCTGCCACTGCAAGCGGTCATGGCGGCACTGACCGGCGAAGCCGACTCGCTGCCTGCGCTGCGTGGTTTGCTGGCGCTGGTTCACGGTTACGTCACCCTAGAGTTGAACGGACAGTTCAGGCGCGGGGGCGATCTCGACCAAACCTTTGCTCGTATAGTGGAAGCATTTATCAACGGATGGCAACTCTCAAACGACTGATCGCAAGGCTGCGTTCGCATCTGAATTTCCCGCAATACGTCAGCCTACACCTTGTGGTCGGGCTGGCGATCAGTATGTTATGTCTGTGGGCGTTTGCGCGGCTGTTCAGCGAAGTGATCGTCGAACAGGAATTCGCGCTGATCGATAACTCGGTGGCGCAAAACTTCCATCTCTACGCGACGCCGACGGCGACGCAGTTCTTCGTCATCATGTCGGCTTTCGGGTTTCAAGTCCTCTACGTCATCGCTCTTGGCGTGGGCGTGTACTTCATCGTCAAGCGAAATTGGCTGAACCTGACGCTCTGGATCGTTGGCTTGGTGGGCGGGCAGTTGCTCAATTTGCTGCTTAAAGACTGGATTGCGCGACCGCGACCGGTCTTTGACGATCCGTTGGCGGTTGCGCTGTTTTACAGCTTCCCCAGTGGACACGCGACTATGTCGCTCATCGCCTACGGCTTGCTCGCCTACTTCATCTGGAAGAGCGGCGCGCCTCGCTGGCTGCGTCACGTGACTGTCGTCGCCTTGATCCTGCTCGTGCTGCTGATTGGCTTAAGCCGTCTCTACCTCGGCGTCCACTACGTCAGCGATGTACTGGCGGGGTTCGCGGCGGGCGGTCTGTGGCTGAGCTTCTGCATTACCGCCGTCAATTTCATTCATGCTCGTCGGGTCAGCCTTCAGCAGCCCGCAGTGGAATAACGCCGATAAAGCGTGGGTTACATTTGGGGGAGACTTTGCTAGTATGAGGTTATCCGCCGGGCTATAGGATATGCGGAATGGATCGGCGTCAATTTCTAAAACTGTTTGGCATCAGCACCGTCGCTGCTACCCCACTTGTTTACGCGCTGGCGAAATTGCCTCAAGGCGCATTCGCTCCCCAACCTCGCAGCAAAGAATCCCACCTTATCGAGCGCTTGACCTTTGGCGTCACGCCGGAACTCTATACTCGGGTGAGCAAGATCGGCACAGCGGCGTTTATCGCGCAACAGCTCAGACCCGATGCGCTGGACGATACATGGCTTGAAGACTATCTCCAGCCGTTCGCTGAAGACCTGAATACGAATGGCGGCGTTCTATTCAAGAAACGGGCTGATCGTAAAGGGCTAAGGCAAATGCTAGTGGGCGTAAACATCGCGCGAGCAGTGCGTTCAGAGCGGCAGCTTTACGAACGCATGACGCAATTTTGGGGCAATCATTTCTACATCTACTTTGAGAAGCAGCACTGTGCTTACTATAAGATCGATGACGACCGCGATGTGATTCGCCCCTACACGCTGGCGAAATTTCGCCAACTGCTTGGCGCGTCTGCGCACAGTCCGGCGATGCTCGTTTTTCTCGATAACGCAGAGAGTACGCGGAATGTCCCTAACGAAAATTACGCCCGCGAAATGTTGGAACTGCACACGTTAGGGGTAGAAGGGGGCTATACGGAAAGCGACGTAAAAGAGGTCGCGCGCTGTTTTACGGGCTGGTCAATCCAGCGCGACCCAGCCACCGGCACGACGAGCTACCAGTTTAAGGCTCGGCAGCACGACGACGCTGCGAAAATTGTACTTGATACGACAATCTCGTCGGGCGGTGAACTGGATGGCGAAACTGTGCTCGACCTTGTGGCAGCGCATCCATCGACGGCACATTTCGTCAGCCGCAAGATCGCACGCCGTTTCGTCAGCGATAACCCGCCCGCCGCGCTGGTCGAGCGGCTAGCGAATACGTTTCAGCAGTCGAGCGGCGATATTCCTGCGCTGCTCGATGACTTATTCGCGGCAGACGAATTCTGGAATGCACCGCCTAAGTTGAAACAACCCTTCGAATATATGGTCAGCGTTATGCGCGCGCTTAACGTCGAACTGAGACCTGATAAGCAGGTGCTCAACGGGCTAGATGGCTTACTCAACACGATGGGCAATGTCCCATTTCAGTGGCCCGCACCAAATGGTTATCCAGATGTGGCAGGGGTTTGGCAGAGTTCGCTGTTGGTGCGTTGGAAGATTGCGATGATGGCGATCAACGGGAAGTTAGCCCGCCAGAACCTGAACTTCGAGCCGATCCTTGACTTGATGGAAATGGAGGGCGTTGCGCTGCAGCTTGACGAAATGCTCCACTTTATGGGCAAGTATCTCTTTGGTCGGCTGCTCACTGACGTGGAATACGCCATCACCGTTGATTTCGCCCGCGCGAACGCCGATGCGCTCCCGGCACAATTTAAGCTAGGGACGGCGCTGCTGCTGGCATCGCCCGCCTTTCAGTATCGGTAGCGGGCTGCTCGTTGCTTTACAAGGAGTCATTGTGCGATGCGTAATCTGAATCTTTCCCGCCGCGAGATGATGCGCAGCAGCGCGGCATTCATGTCGGCGGCGGCGGCACAGAGTGCTTTACCGGCATGGATGCCGCGTCTCGCCTTCGCACCGGTGCAACAGGCGGCGCGCGGCGACGTCTTAATCTCGATCTTTTTGCGCGGCGGCGCGGATACGCTCAACTTGGTCGTGCCGCACGGCGAGGACGCTTACTATACGGCGCGTCCGCAAATTGCCATCGCGCGACCGGATGATCGTTCTGCGGATGCTACCGCGCTTGACCTCGATGGTTTCTTCGGGCTGCATCCGGCGCTCTCGCCGCTGCTGCCGATTTTTCAGGGCGGCGAAATGATCGCCATTCACGCTGCTGGATCACCCAATGAGACGCGCTCGCACTTCGAAGCGATGGATTACATGGAGCGTGGCACACCGGGCGACTATCACGTGGCGTCTGGTTGGATCGGGCGACATTTGGCGACGCTCAATACGGGCAACCCGTCGCCCATTCGCGCGCTTGGATGGGGAACGGCAGTACAAGCGGCACTGCACGGCTCGATTTCGCCAATCGCCATCAAATCGATTGTCGATTATCACCTCAACGGCGACCAACAGATCGCCCTGCAGATGCTCCAATCGCTCAACCGGCTCTACGCGCTCGACAGCGATTCGCTAAGCGAGTCGGCATTGGCGACCCAAGCGGCGATTACGATGCTGGCGATGGTCAATTATGCCGACTATCAAGCGCGCAATGGCGCGAATTATCCTGAGGGCGACTTTGCGCAGGCGCTGCGCCAGACGGCGGCGCTCATCCGTACTGACGTTGGCTTAGAGGCGGCGTGTATCGATCTCGGCGGATGGGATACCCACGTCAATCAGGGCGGCGCGGAGGGGCAGCAGGCGGGCTTGATGGCGACGCTCGCGGAAGGGTTGGCGGCTTTTCACGCCGACATGGGGGATGACATGCGTCACATCTCGGTCGTCGTGATGTCAGAGTTTGGGCGACGAGTGAAGGAGAACGGTGGTGGCGGCACCGATCATGGACACGGCGGAGCGATGTTTGTTATGAGCGGCAGCCTTGCTCAGCATAACTGCTATGCCGACTGGCGCGGTCTGGATCACTAAGCGCTGGATCGGGGCGAAGACATCGCCGTGACACCCTATTAACGTGACGTGCTTGCGGA
>JBBSNT010000098.1:0-12015 GCA_038260485.1 Aggregatilineales bacterium
ATGGACAATGCGCTAGAGATCGATTTCGGCGTTCCTGTAGCGACTGCTGTCGAGGGTGATGGACGCATCATCGCCGATGCGCCGCCAGCGGAAGCTACGTCACGACCCGCTTCACCGGGCATCCCGATGGGTTGATGCAGGCGACGGCGGATTTGCTGACATGGGCGGACGAACACGGCATCGAGTGGGATAAGCAGCAGCACGGCGCGACGGGCGAAAGCTGGAAATCGCGCGTCGAGATTTACTACGACGGACCCGACGGCGATCCTGATATGAACAAATGGGAGACGGAACTCGCCTTCAAAGTGGCGGATCGATAGTCAATACAAAGCATCAAAGGAACGACCGCTACGTCCCTTTGATGCTTCCGTTTAAGCCTATCGGTATCTCAGGATTCCTGCTGACTTGCTTTCAGTGGAATGCGCGTATCGCGGCGCGGGTAGCGCATGACCAGCGTGACGACGAAAATAATCGGTAGAAAGGCTGCTGTGGACACTTGCATCAGGGTCATGCTGCCGTTGAGCAGGAAATACGCCGTGCCCAGCCAGTCAACCACCTGCACGGCGATCATGGACTGTATCCACGCTGCGTGACGCTGCGGATCGCGCATGGCGACGAACATCCCATAGCCAAACCCCAACGCCCGCGCGCCGAACATGGTGAATATCCACAGCGCCCACGACGGTGCTTCCGGTAACCCGACCAGATTTGCAAATTGGACGGGCGCGAAGATGAACACCAACCCGAAAAAAACCTGCACAACCCCGATAAAACCCAACATGTAGCGGAGTAACGATGATACCGTTTGTGTCTTCATGGAAGTAATTCCTCTCGTACTTGTCGAAAACCTGATTGATGTTGACAAGCCTATCAGCAGCGGTATACTTTGTAAAGTAGTTACATAAAAGTGCTATAGTTTCATAAAATAAACTAAAGGCGGATACGAACGATGGGTGAGAAGGGCTGCCCGATTGAACGGGCTGTTGCTGTGCTGGATGGAAAATGGACTCTGCTGATTTTGCGGGAGTTGATGACGGGAACGAAGCGGTTTGGCGAACTACGGAAGGAACTACAGGGGATTAGCCCTAAAACATTGACCGAACGGCTGCGCGTGATGGAAGATCAAGGCATTGTGCAGCGGATCATTTACCCTGAAGTACCCCCTCGCGTTGAATATACGCTGACAGCATACGGCGAAACGCTGCGCTCGGTGATCGACGCGCTGCGCGATTGGGGCGAGCAATGGGCATCGTGAAGGTTTCTACGGTTCGTTCAGATACGTAAGCATCTGTTCGCGAGCGAAGGCGTTCATGTGTGTCTCGACTTGGGCGAGTAGTTTCGGTGATATGTTCGCCCAGAGATCGCTTTGCATCCGTTCGGGCGAATCGAGCATCGCGCGCAGGTCGTCCGGTGATTTGCCCAGACGCACGCCGTAGATGTCGAGCGTCTCGCTGACGCCACCGGGCGCGATCTGTCCGGCGATTAAGTCGCGCCACTGACGCAGCACGGCGTCGTCCATGAACGGCAGCTCCTGATCCGGCTCGGCGGCTTGCAAGCACGCTGCCAGCGCTTGATCGAGCAGGGCACGGTCGCGCTCGTCCATGTGGATCAGCAAGATGTGCAGGATCAGGAAGCGCTGTGGACGGTCTGCTCATTCGCGCTGTGCGAAGTGCGGTCCGACCATCTCCATTGACCAGATTTCGTCCATCGAGATGTGCATCACGTAGCCCGCGAGGAAGGCGCGCCACGCCGGATCATCTTTCGCGGACTTGAGCGCAGGATGCTGCGCCAGCATAACGCGCCAAGCCCGCCCAGTAATCGGACGTTCGAAGTTGTAGAAGTGGGTTTGTTCGCGGGTTAGCCCCGCTAAGCCCTGCGCGTCTGCGACGACCGCGCCGAGCAGAAACGCGCCTACGTGTGCGTTGAGCAGCGCCCGCTCCTGCGCAGGCACCGCCAGATCAGCTAGCAGATGCTGCGCGGTGAGCAAATGACTAAAGGGGGTGGGCATCGCGTCACGGACTCGGCTGCAAGCAGCTTGGCAGTTCGCTGACGTTGCGCGTCCAGTCGCGTCCGTAGAACGTCAAGTATTCTTCAAGATGCCCCGACCAATATTCAGCATCGTGCCCACCCACCGGGCTAATGATATAGGTGTGAGCGATGCCGCGCGAACTGAGGCGGCTGGAGAACAGTTCAAGGTTCGTCCCCGCCGGGTCGTCCGCGCCGTTGTCGAGATACATCCGCAGATTCGCATTGGCGAGGAAGGGCGCGTTCAACGCCAGTTCGAGCGGATTGAAGGCGGCGGGCGCGTTGTTGGGATCGAATGCCGCGCTGTGACCGCCGACGATGCCGAACATCTCCGGGTGGCGCAGCGCAATCTCGTAAGCCCAGAAGCCGCCGCGCGAGATGCCGCCAATCGCACGCTGATCACGGTCGTTGATGGTGCAGAAATCGCGCTCGACCGCCGGAGCGAGTTCGTCAAGCACGACGGTCTCGTAAGAGTCGTCCGGCGGGAAGCTGTTATCAGTGCCGATTGCGCCCATGTAGGGCATGACGACGATCATCGGCGCTAATGCGCCTAAGCGAATGCCTTGATCGAGCGCAGCCTGAATACCAAGCTCACCCCACTCCAATTCATTCTCCTGCAAGCCGTGCAGCAGAATCACGTAAGGATAGCGCTTCTGCGATTCGAGATAGCACGGCGGAATATAAACGCGATAACGCAGGTTTTCGCCTGCGGTCGGGCTGCGAAAATCATCGAAGGGGACGATTTGACCGCCATCTTGCAAACAGGGCAGCGCTGTTGGTGTGGCGGTGTCCTGCGGCGTCGCCGAGGGCTGCGGGGTGGCGGTCGGCGGGCGTGTCGCCGTCGAGATCGGCGTACCACTTGCCGAGGGCGTCACGATTACGATTTGCGGCGTCGGCGGGATCACCGGCGCGAGCGGATCACAGGCGCAAAGGAGCAGGAAAATGAGCAGGAAAGCGAGTCGATTGATCATAAGGGCGTATTATAGCTATAGGCGGCATTTTTGGCATGTCGATTCCACGAAAGGAGTGCTTTTTCATGACGCACAACGCCAACGCTCAATCATTGGTAACACAGCCCCCAAGCGGTGCACTGCGCTTCTTGCTGCGCCTGCCGATCCTGCTCTACCGCTGGCATTTAGGGTGGCTGCTCGGCAGCCGCTTCGTCATGATCGACCACGTTGGGCGCAAATCGGGCAAGCATTATCAAACGGTTGTCGAGGTCGTCGAGCACGACCGCGCCAGCGATACTTATACCGTCGCGTCCGGCTGGGGCGATAAAGCAAGCTGGTTTCAAAACCTAATGGCGCAGCCGCAGACGACCATTCACAGCGGCGGGCGAACGCTGCACGTTCGCGCCGAATGGTTGCCAGCGCCGGAAGCCGCGCAATGCTTGCTCGAATATCGCCAGCATCACCGCCTCTCTGCCCGTGAACTGAGCCGCATCATGGGCAAGGACATCTTTCAGGCGACGCCGCAGGAATTAGAACAGCTTACTGCCGATTCGCTGCCGATCATCGCCTTTCGTAAACAGTCCGCGCCTTAAGCTCACAGCGCCGCTGGAATCGCCGCGCGGTCGATGCGGGCGGCTTGCCTGATGCTGAGTTCGTAGATCGCGATCATCAAGACAGCGGCGATGAAGATAAACGGCGGGATGATCTCCAGCGAGACTTTGTCCGCCAGCACGCCCGCGAAGGCGGGCAGCAGCGCGACGCCGATCCCTGCGCCGGAAATTTGAAAGCCAATCGCATTCGGCGCATGTTCGACGCCAACACGGCGCGGCGTGTTCGAGATCAAGACCGGGAACAACGGCGCTTGGGCGAAGCCTAAGACCGTCAAGCCGACGAAGCCGACCCAATCGACCGGATTCCACCAGATCAGCAGCGCGCTGATAATCGCGGTAATCATGAGGACGCGCAGCAGGATACGGGTGTTCAAGCGCGTGATCACTGCGCCGAAGAAAATCCGCCCGACGGTGAAACTGCCCCAGTAAACGCTGACCCATAATCCGGCGGATTCTTCGACGATGCCGCGCGCTTGCGTGAAGTAGGTGAAAACCCACTGTCCCGGTGTGGCTTCAAGCCCGGCGTAGAGGAAGAACATCACAATACCCATCCAGACGACCGGCATCCGCAGCGTTGAACCGATGCTAACGCGGCGGGCGGGCTGCTCGTTGCTCGCCGTCTGGGGCACGACGCTGCGCCACCAACTGCTCGTGAATAGATACAAGACGGCGACCAAGCCAATGAAGCCCGCAACGACCATATAGCCGATGCGCCACGATTGATCTGACGTCAAGACAGCGGTCATAATCAGCGGTGAAATAGTCACGCCGACGCCGAACGAAGCGTGCAGCCAGTTCATGGCGCGTTCCCCGTGATGTTGAGCGAGGTAAGCATTCAAGCCCGCGTCGATGATGCCGCTGCCCGTGCCGCCAATGAACATGAATGCGATCAGCAGCAGCCATATATGGGTTGTCGCGGCGACGCCGAGCGCCAGCGCCAGCGCTGCCCCGCCGACGACGAGCAGCCGCCCAATGCCGAAGCGGTAGGCGAGTGTGCCGCTGAAGAAGCTGGCGGTCAGGTAGCCGAACGTGCTCGCCAGCAGGAGATAGCCGACGTCAGCAAGCGGCACATTGAACTGTGCTTGCATCGAGGGCCACGCCACACCGAGCAAGCCAGCGTTCATGCCCAAGCCGATGAAGCCTAAATATGCCAGTCCAATGGTGAGGACGTCGAAGCGGGGGCTGCGCTGCATAGCATCATCTTTCTGTAAGTGCGTCGAAAGAACCCGAGCCTAGAATAAGTCTCTAAAGCGATTTACGAATTGATAATTCGTGTTTTTACAATCTATTCATGGGCATTATAGCGAATGTGTTTACAACTTATAGTGCCAGAATAAGCGGAGTTGACGGTGCGCGAATTTTTCAACGGCTTTGGCTTACAGCGAACGATCACGCATCTGCTGCTGGCGGCGTCCACAGGCGTCGGGCTGTGGGTGGCGGCGCAAACTTACGGCATCCCGACCTATATCGCTACGTTTGGCTTCGGTTATATGTGCCTGATCTTTGTGGGCATGACGCTGCTGATTGGTCCGATCAACCTGCTGCGGAAACGCTTCAATCCGGTCAGTATCGACCTGCGGCGCGACGTGGGCATCTGGGCGGGGATCACGGGCGTGCTGCACGTCATCTTTGCGATTTTGGAGCGCAACCGGAAAGACCTGCTCGATTTCTTCTTCCGGCGAAATGGGCTTCCTCTGCTCAATTTAACCGGCGCGAGCAACTGGGTCGGCGCGATTGCAACCGTCTTGCTGATCGCGCTGCTGGTCACGTCGAATAATCTGCTGCTGCGCAAACTCAAAGGCAAGCGCTGGAAGAAGCTGCAAAGGCTTAATTACGTCGTGGCGGTGCTGGTGGTGCTGCACACCTTCGGCTATCAGATGGCAGGCGGGCGCGAGAAGTACGTCGTCAACGCGACGGCGCTAGGCGTTGCCTGTGTGCTGGTGATTCAACTGGCGGGGGTTTCGATTTATCAGCGGCGCAAGCGGGCACATCAACCGACGCGCAAGCCTACTTGATCTACTTCTGCGCCAGCACGCCAAAGGCTTCGGGGTGGCGAGTCACGCTGCGGAATCCGGCGTCGCCAAGGCGCTGAACGACGCCTTTGACCACGCGGCTGACTGAAGCGCTGTTGAGGTCGCCAATGTAGTGAAACAGCCGTCCGCGCGGCTTGAGGATGCGGTAGAGTTCGACGTAGAAAGCGCCGGAGTAGAGGTCGCCCGCAAGCTGAATGGTCGGCGGGTCGTGGATGATGCAGGAAAACATCTCGGCGTCGAAGGCTTCGACTTGATCGAAGCTGTCGCCCAGACGCCGCTCGATTTTAGGGTTGCTGAACAGTTCGCGCGAGTAGGGATTCTGGCGCGCGATTTCGACGACGGTCGGGTCGAGTTCGACTGTGATCACCTGCTCGGCAGTGTGTGCGGCTTGAATAGCGGTATAGCCCAAACCCATCGACGTATCGAGGACGACGCCCGATGGACGCGCAGCTTTGATCTTGTTGAGCGTATCACCGGCGGGATCAATGCCCTTGATGCGGTGCATCGGAAAGCCCGCCAGCAGCAGCGTGGGTGCGCCCATCGTCGGCATCAACGAGCAGTGGCGATTGGTGGTTTCGGAAAACGCCTGAATCTTGCGAATACCCACGCCGTCAGACGTATCTTCGAGGGCAAAGCAGCTTACGTCTGCGTCAGCGATGCGTTCGGCGTTGTTCCATGACAGGCGCTCGCCGCCGGGGAAGCCAACGCCGAACGCATCAAGCGTGACGCTGAGGGTCGTCAAGCCGAGGTCAGGCGAAAGCACGGCGTCCGGCTGCTTGCCGCGCAGCTTGAGCAGCGGCGCGACCTGTATGTGCGAGAGGATGATCACGCTAGGATCATTGTACGAGTACGCGCGCGTTTTGGGTCGCCCAGTAGACCTTAACGTGCTGCCCCTTGCGGTGGATGGTTTCGAAGCGCGTGCCGAAGTTCTGGATGCGGACGACGACTTCGGTTTTTTGACCGATGCGAACGATGTAGCGCGTGTCCGTGCCGATGTAGTTGGCAAAGACAATTTCGCCCGCGATCAAGGTCTTGTCGCCTGCGTGTTCCATCGTCGAGAGGACTTCGGCGGTTGAGACTTTGTCGGCGGCGGTCGCATCGGCATCGGCAGTTTCTGACAGCAGCGTGATTTTCTCTGGGCGAACCGCGACGGTGACTTCACGCCCCGCTTCGAGGTCAAGCTGATCAGTTGTCGCCTCAATCACGGTTTCGTCGTCAAGCCGCACGAAGGTGACCTTGTCGTTGATCGACTCGATTTTGCCGACGAGGAAGTTCGTTTCGCCGATGAAGTCTGCGACGAAGCGCGACTGTGGCGTCTCGTAGATTTCTTCAGGTCTGCCGACTTGCAGCACCTTGCCGTGATCCATGACGGCGATTCGGTCGCACATGGTCAGGGCTTCTTCCTGATCGTGCGTGACGTAGACGAAGGTGATGCCGAGCGCGGACTGCATACTCATCAACTCGTACTGCATCGCCTTGCGCAGCTTGAGGTCGAGCGCACCGAGCGGTTCGTCGAGTAGAAGCACCGCCGGTCGCTTGACGAGCGCGCGCGCGAGGGCAACGCGCTGCTGCTGCCCACCGGAGAGTTGGCGCGGCTTGCGGTCGAATTGCGTCAGGCGTACCAGTTCTAGCGCTTCTTTCGAACGCTTGATGGCTTCATCCTTGCGGACGCCTTCCATCTCTAAGCCGAACATGACGTTTTGCAGCACCGTCATGTGCGGAAAGAGGGCATAATCCTGAAAGACGGTGTTGACCGGACGATGAAAGGGCGGGACGCCCTGTACTGCCTGCCCGCGAATGATGATCGCGCCGTCGGTTGGCTGCTCGAACCCGGCAATCATACGCAGGGTGGTCGTCTTGCCGCAGCCGCTCGGACCGAGCAAGGCGAAGAATTCGCCCTCGTTGATTTGCAGTGAGATGTTGTCTACTGCTTTGATCGTCGCCTCACCGCCGCGCGACGGGAATTCTTTGGTGACGTGCTTGAGTTCGATGCCGACCTGTGCCTGTGTCATGTCTTTTGCTGCCCTAGCTCCGGTTGTATAGAGTTCTCATGACAACGCCACCCCGCACAAACCGAATTTGCACGGGGTGGGGTGAATTGAATGGCTGCCGCTGCTTACTTGCCCAAACTGATCTTGATTTCGTCCCAAGCATCGTTATAGATCTGCTCGGCTTCGGGTTCATCCAAAATGGCGAACAGATTCTGCATCGCCGCCTCCGACGGGTAGATGATCGGGCTGGAGAGGTATGCCTCATCGATCAAACCCTCGGCAATTGCCGTCTTGTTCGGCGAAGCGTAAGCGGTGTAGTTGCTGATGTCCGCGCCGACGTGCGGGTCAAGGATATAGTCGATAAAGACTTCCGCCAGCGCCTTGTTGGGTGCGTCGGTCGGAATGGCGAGGTTATCGACCCAAACGACCGCGCCTTCGTCCGGCAGCGCGTAGTCGAAGTTATCGCATTCGCAGCTATTGATGACTTGCAGAATGTCGCCGCTGTATTCGATGGTGATGTCAACGTCGCCGCGTTCGAGCATCGCTTGACCGTCGTCTCCGGCGATGGCGACCACATTCTTACCGTTGTCGATCAGGAATTGCTTCGCCGCTTCAATTTCCGCCGGGTCTTCAGTGTTCGGATCGTAGCCGAGGATGTTGAGGGCGATACCCATCATGCCGCGTAGATCGTCGAGCCATGCGACCGGCCCGTCGTAGTTGAAGACTTGATCCCAACTGGTAATCGGTTCGCCCACCTTGGTGATATTGTAGCCGACGCCAATCGTGCCCCACTGATAGGGAACGGTGTAGACGTTGCCCGGATCATAGCTGGGGTCTTTGAGCGCGTCGGTGACATTAGCGAAGTTGGGGATGTTGGCGAAATCCAGCGGTTCGAGCAGCCCGCCCGCGATCATGATTGCCACCGTGTTGCCGGTCGGCACGACTAGGTCGTAGCCGGGGTTGCCGCCGCGCAGGCGCGCTAACATCGCTTCGTTGCTCTCGTAGACGTCGTAAATCACAGTCACGCCGCAAGCGGCTTCAAAGTTGCTGATCGAGTCTTCAGCGATGTAGGTTGACCAGTTGAATATGCTCAGCGTCTGTCCTTCGTAGCCTTCAGGGCACGTCCATGGTGCTGATTCTGGCATGGTGGTCATTTCCGGCGTGGCATCTTGTGCGAAAACCGGGAAGGCGATTACGAGAATGCCGATCAAAAAGAGTAGCTTACGCATTGTTCCTCCAGTAATTGAATGTCAAACTTCCGCGCTAAACCAAGATTGAGCGGACGGGCAATGTTATAGATCATTTCTACCAACACACAAAAATTAGCTCACGGCATTGCGCCCTTGCAGCGCAATCGAAATGCCGATCAGCAGCGTGGATGCGAGCAGGATCAGCGTCGAAATCGCGTTGATCTCCGGTGTGACAGTCAGCTTGAGCAGCCCATAGACGAACACGGGCAGGGTCGTTGTGCCGGGTCCCGAATTGAAGAAGGTGATCACGAAATCGTCCAGCGAGAGCGTGAACGCCAGCAGCGCACCGGAGATCACGCCGGGCAGGATCAGCGGGAAAGTGATGCGCCAGAAGGTGCGCCACTCGTTCGCGCCGAGGTCGCGCGCCGCTTCTTCGTAACGCGGATTCATGTCTGCCAAGCGCGAACGGACGACGATGGCGACGTAGGAGATGTTGAAGGCGACGTGTCCGATGATGATCGTGCCAAAACCGGGCGAGACGCGAATGCCAGTCGTGGATTGGACAAAGTTGAATAGAATGCTGAAAAACAGCAGCAGCGACACCGCCTGCGTGATTTCAGGGATGACGACGGGCAGAAACAGGACGCTGTCTACGATGCGTTTGCCGATAAAGTTGCCCCGCGCGAGGCTGAGCGCCACCATCGTGCCAATCGTCGTGGAAATCACGGTGGCAATGCCAGCGACGAACAGGCTGTTGCCGAGCGCGATCAGCATGTTGCCGGTCGTAAAGCGGGCTTCCGCGCCGACCACATCGTTAAAGATGTTTTGATACCACTGGAAAGTGAAGCCGTGCCACTGCGCCACCGAACGCGAGTCGTTGAACGAGAAAATGACCAGTACGAGGATCGGCGCCCACAGGAAGAAGTAGCCGAGGATAGGCTCTAGAATCAGCCCGACTTTGCCGAGGTTGCGGGTGAGCATATCGCGGCGCAGCTTGCCGTGATCGATGGCAATGGTCTGATACTGCGCGCGGTTTGCAGCCGTGTTTTCTGCCATGAATTAGCCTCTCCTGCCTAGCCGCGTGTAGACCAGCAGCCCGATCATAACCAAGCCCATCATGACGACCGACGCCGCCGAACCGAGCGGCCAGTTGCCGGTTCCGCGAAACTGCCCCTGAATCAGGTTGCCGATCATCAAGCCTTGCGTGCCGCCGAGCAGGTCAGGCGTGATGAACGCGCCAATCGCCGGAATAAAGACCAGAATGCATCCAGCGCCGACTCCCGGCAGCGTCAGCGGGAAGACCACGCGCCAGAAGGCACGCCAGTCGTTCGAGCCGAGGTCGTGGGCGGCTTCAACCAAGCGGAAGTCGAAACGCTCGACCGACGAGTAAATCGGCAGGATCATGAAGGGCAGAAAGCCGTAGACCAGACCGATCAAGACCGCAAAATCGGTGTTCAGCAGTTGAAGCGGTGCGTCAATCAGGTGCAAATTCATCAGCGTGATGTTGATCGTGCCTTCTGTGCCGAGCAGAACGCGCCATGCGTAGGTACGCACGAGGAAGTTCGTCCAGAAGGGCAGGATGACCAGAAATAGCGCGAATTGCTGCATCGCTTTGGTCCTGCGCGTGCTGATGAAGAAGGCGAGCGGATAGCCCGCGGCGAGGCAGATGATCGTCGTCACCAGCGCGATCTTGATCGAGTCGAGAAAGACCGGAAAGTAAATCGGTCCGAAGATTTTCTGGTAGTGTTCGAGCGTCAGCGGGAACGTGATCGCGTTGCCCTGTCCGCGCGACATGAAACTGACGACGAAGACAATCGCCAGCGGCATTAGGAAGAAGAGGAACAGCCAGAGAACCGCAGGGAGCGCGAGCAGCCTGCCTTGCGTTCGTTCTCTGGAGGAGTGGCTCGACGACTGGCTAAGGTCAAGACTGAATGCCATGTCACCCTCGTGGTTTGTGCCGCATTTTAGGACGAGCTTTGGAAAACTCGCCGTATTATAGCAAGTAATCTGCATTGGGGTGTCAAAGGTTTTGCCTAAATTGAGCGTGGAAAGTTTGGGGATATTTTCCCGATGGTCTGGTGGCAGTGATTACCGTTCAGTGGCATAGTTCGCTCAACTCATTTTTACCGTTCATGCAAGGAGTCTATCCCATGTATCGGATCGCCATCGCTGGCATTGCTACCGAAAGCTGCACTTTCTCGCCGCTGCCGACCCGCCTCGAAGGGTTCACAATCTGGCGCGGCGATGACCAGATCGCGCAGTACCCCTTCCTGAGCAAGTTTCCCGACGCCGAGATTATCCCCGGAATTGTAGCGCGTGCGCTCCCCGGCGGATCGGTCGAGGCGAGTGCTTATCAAACCCTGAAAACGGAGTTTCTCGACGGGCTGCGCAAGGCACAGAGTGCCCAGCCGCTCGACGGCTTGTTTCTCGATATGCACGGCGCGATGAACGTCGCGGGCATGGACGACGCCGAAGGCGACTGGATCACGGCTGCGCGCGAAGTTGTCGGCGCGGACTGCCTGATCAGCGGCAGCTTCGACTTGCACGGCAACATCTCGCAGCGCGAAGCCGACGCGCTCGATATGCTGACCGCCTTCCGCACCGCGCCGCATATCGATTACATGGAGACGCGCGAACGCGCTTTCACGCTGCTGATGCAGAGCCTCAAGTCCGGCGTTCGCCCGCACACGCTGCGCTTGACCGTTCCGGTCGTGCTGCCCGGCGAAAAGACCAGCACCGAATGGGAACCGGGGGCGTCGCTCTACGCCGCGCTGCCCGCAAGCGACGCGGTTGAGGGCGTGATCGACGCATCGATCTTCATCGGCTACGTCTGGGCGGATGAACCTCGTGCCAGCGCGAATATCCTGATCAGCGGCACGGATGATGCCGCCATGCGCGGCGAAGCCGAGAAGATCGCGCAGCACTTCTGGGATGCGCGCGCCGCTTTCGCCTTTGGCTCGCAAGCCGGAACGATTGACCAGTGTATCGAGTGGGCTTTGGCAGCGTCAGAAACCCCCGTGATTATCAGCGACAGCGGCGATAACCCGACGGCGGGCGGCGCGGGCGATGTGCCGATCTTCCTCAGTCGGCTGATCGCCCACGACGTGCCGGATGCTGTCGTCGCCTGCATCGGTGACGCGCCCGCAACCGAGATTTGCTACGCGGCGGGCGTCGGCGCGGAAGTCGAACTGGCGCTCGGCGGCAAGCTCGACCCC
>JBBSNT010000099.1:0-11931 GCA_038260485.1 Aggregatilineales bacterium
CGTGTAGCGCAGCAGCGGCAGGGCGCCTTCCGGCGGCTCTGCGCCCGGAGTGGTGCTTGGCACGACGTTGACCAGTATCCACGCAATGGGGTAGGGCAGTTCGGCGGGCAGTTCGACACCTGCATAAGTCGAGGGTAGTACCTGCTTGAGTTGTTCCGTCAACACCCACTGATCCGGATTGATTTGCGTCCAGTTATCGACTGTTCCCTGCGTTGTCACGAAATTGAATCCCGCATCGAGATGATCGACGATATTGCCGTTGGGGGCGTCGTAAATGTCAACTGCGTCGAGCACGCGCTGGTAGACGCGGTCGTAAAGTTGTTGATCACTCGCGTAAAGCTGGACGACATTAGGCTGCGGGTAAGCGAGAATTGCCTGATTGGGAACGCCTGTACAGGCAGTACTACACGAGTCCTGCGCGTGAACTATCAATGCTGTGAACAGGAAACCCAAGAAAAAAACGAGTCGAATCAATCGCCTACCCATAAACGCCGTCCCCTGCTGGTTTATCACTCTTGCGGTAACCTATTTATAACAGCAACCCGCTAAACGCTTCAACACCGGCTCGCCTACGGCTGAGCGCCTTTTGCTAAACGCACGAACTTCAGTAACTTTACAGCGCAAATCAGAGTTTTTGCCTATACTTAATAAAATACTGTGATTTAACGTGCTGCGGTTTTCTCTACCGGGGCAAATGCATATCATCATGAGGGGGCATTTATGGCACGCAGATTTTTTGGTTTGTTCGCGCTCATCGTCTTGTCGCTTGGCATGGTCACTCAATCTGCCTTCGCGTCCGCAACGGAACAAGCGCAGTTCGCGGTACCCATTCTCGTCGTGAATACGAGTTTCTTGAACGTGCGCAGTGGTGATGGGCCGCAATATACAATTGTCGCGACGGTCGTCGGTGGCATGGAACTCCCTGTGTTGGGCACGAATGGGGATAATTCATGGTATTTGGTGACAACGCCCGTTGGAGCAGGTTGGGTGGATGTTTCGTTTACGTTAGCGCGCGGTGATTTCAGGAACGTTCCGTTGATCGAAGTAGAGCCTGTTATGACGAGCAGCTTACCTACACCATTGACCATTGGGCTACCGCAGTACGTGTCTAATCCAATCATTGCTTCCGCTCAAAATTGGTTGACTGCAACGGCACAGGGCAGCTTGAACGTCCTTACAGTGAATTTACTCACTCAGCCAAATGATGCTGCACCGATCATCACGCTGCTTTTCAGAGACACCAACGTTGAATATCCGGTTTTGGGTTATGCTCATGATGATCGTGGTGTGCTGTGGGCGTCGATTTTCGTACCCGGCGCAGGCACAGGCTGGATCGGCGCTGATAAGCTTGACATCAGCAGCGGCGCAGTTTCGGGCATTTCTGGAGGAGCTAGCAGTGTCGCTCCGGTTCCAGTCATTGGGTCAGCACACATCGTCGTCAATACGAGTTACCAAAATATCCGCAGTGGTCCCGGCGGCAACTTCGGCGTGATTGCTACCGTGCCGGGTGGGACGACCTTCTATCCGGTTGGCGTTATGAAGGACGCAAGCTGGTATCTCGTGCGCGGAGATTTTGGGCAGGGTTGGATTTCGAGCGAGTTTGTGCTATTTCGGGGCGTATTCAGCAGTGTCCCCGTAATTCAGAGTGCCTATTAGCTGTAAGGATTGAGCAAAACCGATGCGCATTATCTACATTGAGGACAACCTCGCCAACGTCGCTCTGATTGAGCGAATCTGTCACATGAACGAAGACGAGCTGGTCACATTCAGCGAAGCAGATTCTGCACTGTCTGAGATCGATCCGGGTTCGGCAGATTTGATTTTGATGGATTTGAATCTCGGGCCGCGCAGTATGGACGGTTTGAGGCTTACGCGGATGCTGCGTCAAAAAGGCGTGAGCGAGCCGATTGTGGCGATCACAGCTTACGACACGATGGGCTATGCCGATCAGTATGTGGCGGCGGGCTGCAATGATTACGTGCGTAAGCCAGTATCGATTCGCGGAATGCTGAACTTGATCAACGGTTATCGCTAGGGCGAAGCTAGGCGCATTACAGCGAACTGATTAAAACAAAAGACACCTCGCATTAAGCATGTTGAGGTGTCTTTGTTGATCTACGGCTTGCCGATGCTCGTCTTGCGCTTGATCGCCGCTGTTAAAACAGCCAGTATACTGAGGGCGTACCTCACCGAAAGCGAGATTACGTCATGACCCGTGTATCCCTGCTGTTGTTGGTTGTTCTCGCCATTGCCGTTTGTATTCCACTAAATGCGCCTCTGCAAGCGCAGGATACCAGCCTCAGTATCGATGATCCCGATGCTGTTCCCGAACCGATGCCGCTGCTCGACACTGGCACTTACGAGATTGAGAATTTTCTGCTTTTAGGCAGCGATACCACCAATCCGGTCAATGCGGGACGTACCGATGTGATGATGATCGTCTCGGTCAATCGGACTGCTGAAACGGTGTCGCTGCTGTCGATACCGCGTGATCTCTACGTCTACATCCCCGGCTATCGGGTTTATCGAATCAACAGCGCCTATGGTTATGGCGAACATGATGATACCGGCGGTTACGCACTGCTAGCAGAAACGATTCGCTATAACCTCGGCATCACAATCGACCACTATGCACGGGTCGATTTCTCCGACTTTCGCGCGATTGTCGATGCGCTCGGCGGGATCGATATTTCAGTGGACTGCGGTATCCAAGACTGGCGCTTGCGCGAACCCGATCTCGACCCGGCAGATGAGGATAACTGGGCGCTCTATACGCTGCCGATTGGCGTCCATCACCTCGATGGCGATACGGCGCTGTGGTACGCGCGCAGCCGCCGAACCAGCAGCGATTTTGATCGCGGGCGGCGGCATCAAGCGCTGCTGCGCGCATTATGGGCGAGAATTAAGGCATTAAACCTCGTTACGCAGCTTAGCGATCTATGGCAGCAGGTGACGGAAACTGTCGACACAGATATACAACTCGGTGACTTGATCGATCTTGTACCGCTGGCGCTCTCGCTCGACTCCAGCCGAATCGCCTCATACACGTTTCGCCCTTACATCGAGACAAAAGCGTGGCTATCCCCGGAAGGATCAGAGGTGCTCGTTCCAGTGCGTGAAGCGATCCGCATATTGGAACAGCAAATGATCGAACCTCCAACTGAGCATCAACTGGTGCGCGAGAACCCGCGCGTCGAAATTGCGAACGCCAGCGGCTTCGCGGATTTAGCGCAGGTCGCGGGAGATCGATTGGCATGGGAAGGATTTGTACCGCAGATTGCTAGCGAAATTTCGCCCTATCAGCAGCGCACGGTGATTTACGATTACGCTGGACAGTCGAAGGGGAGCAGCCTCGCGGCACTGCAAAGTGCGCTGCGCGTGAGTGATGCTAACGTGATTGTGCAACCAGATGCGAACCGCACGGTTGATTTCCGCGTCGTACTCGGCGGATCGTATTATGCCTGCACCTATAACGTGGTCGCGCCCAAGTAGCTAAAGCAGGATTGGCTCGATGCTGCCTGCCGTCAATTCGATCAGTGCTGCTGTGAAAGCCTCGACGTCATCGACTGGAAAGGTCGCCAGCACCGTAACTTCGCCAGCGAAAGTTTCCTCATCAACGATTCCTTCGTGCTGGGCAATCAAGCGCTTGATCTGAGCGAAGTAATGATAGGGCAGGTCGATGCCGAGCGTCCGCGTCTCGATTTTTCGTGCTGTGACCAGCGATTCCAACCCGCTGCGCGCACCATCGCTGTAAGCGCGAACCAAGCCGCCTGTACCGAGCAGCGTTCCGCCGAAGTAGCGCGTCACCACGACAATGACATCCCCGATACCAGAGCCGCGCAAGACGGCAAGCACGGGCGGTCCTGACGTGCCGGATGGCTCGCCATCGTCGCTCATACCTTCGGTGACCGAGTTGCCAAAGCCGACGTGATAGGCGTAAACGTGGTGGTTGGCATCGGGCATTTCGGTGCGCACGGCTGCGAGGAAGGCTTTCGCTTCATCGACTGTCGTCACTTGTCCAACCGTTGTGACAAAACGTGAGTTGGACGCCGTCGTTGTCACACGGTTGGTTTGCGCCGGAATGAGATAGCCGCTGCTCATGCCGGGTCAGGATTAGATTCGACAAATACGCGGAAAACGGGCGGCGCGATTTCGAGGCTCTGCTGGCTCTTATCGAGTCGGAGTAGGCGCTTCTGCATGAGCATCGTGACGGCATGTTCCGTCTCCGGGCTGACGTTATAGGGTGTTAAGCGCGCGACTGCTTTGAGGACGTACTGCTCGGAGCGATTGAGGCTTTTCCAGACTGTTTGACACTCCGTGCGAATGGCGCTGCGGATTGCCAGCGCTTGGGCAAGCGTATCAACCGACTCGGTCGCCTGTGTTAAGTTGCTCATCTCCTCAAGCGAGGCGAATCCCGCTCGCAAAAGTCCGGCGTAACGTCCCGTCGCTTGCAGCAGCAGTTCGCTGATGTTATCTGGAAAGGTGCGCTGGCGGCGGCTTGACAGTTCGGCAAGCATCTTGCGGGCGTCCTTTTCGTTATAAGGACCCACGTAGAGGACGTTATCGGTAAAGAGTTCAATAAATGGCTCAATTTCGAGCGAGGAGATTTCAAAGCGATCTACGAGTGTTGGCAGCGGTGAGCGGGTGAACGTCATGTAGACGAGTTGGCGCTTGTTGGCGTCACGAACTCCGCGCAGCGTTTGGAAGAATTTGACTGGAAGCTGCTTGAGCATTTCCTCAAATTCATCGAACATGAAGACGACTTTGTAATTCTGGCGCAGGAAGAATTGCAAGCCGACTTCGAAATAGCGCAGCGCCATGTAGGCGTAAAGCGGGTTCGTTCCGTTTTGGAGCGCAAGATAGGTGTCATAAAAGCGGTTGGCTTCGCTCTCTGGCAGCATGTCGAATGGATAGAATGCCAGAAATAAGCGGTGCATAAGCAATTCGTAGCCCGCCCAGCAACCATGTGGGTCATTCTTTTCTGGGGGCATAGGTCCAAGCATATTGGCGTCAATCGTGATGAACTTAACGCGCTGCGCCGCCTCTGTGCCGAGGTACTGTTCATGAACACGCGGATCAGAGAGATGCGCGATCAGGTTCGATTTGCCGACGCTGCCAATCCCGACCAGCGAACAGGAAGTTGCCCCGGCGACGTACTTCATGATGGTTTCGACTTCTTCTTTGCGAAAATCAAGCTCATATTGGCGCGTCGAGTTCATTATATATTCCGGTTTGTGCGAGAGTATCCGTTGCCAAATTCTATCACAAATGAGAGAATAGGACGTTCTCGAGCAGGTTTAATGAATCCAAAGTGTAGGCGATGCAGCGAGAAAAGAACTTTAAATATCTTGACTACATTATGGTGCTATTCGTGACGGTGCTGCTGTTGAGCAACCTCCTGAGCAGCGCAAAGCTGATCGACATTGGTTTGAGCATCGGCTCGATTCCGTTGTTCTTCGATGCAGGAACGCTGGTTTTTCCGATCTCATACATCTTCGGCGACATTTTGACCGAAGTTTACGGCTATCGCCGTTCGCGTAGAGTGATCTGGTCAGGCTTTTTGGCGACGGCGCTAATGGGCTTCTTCGTCTGGTTAGCAGGGGTTTTGCCGGGAGAAGCCTCGTGGCAGACGGGCGTGGGGCAAGATGCTTACAACGCTATCCTCGGCGGCATCACGGGCTTGGTGGTTGCCAGCCTCGCGGCGTACTTCATGGGCGAATTCAGTAACAGCTACATCATGGCGCGCATGAAGATCATGACCAAAGGGCGTTGGGTTTGGATGCGCACGATTGGCAGTACGCTGGTCGGTGAAGGGATCGATTCGGTGACATTCTTTACGATTGCGACGGCGCTAGGCGTATTCCCGCCCGATGCGTTTGTCTCGCTGGTCGTCACCAACTACATCCTTAAGGTCGGCATCGAAGTGATCATGACGCCGATCACGCTGTACGTGATCCACTGGCTCAAATCCGCCGAAAATGAAGACTACTACGACATCGACACCGACTTTAATCCGTTCAAAGTCGGAGATGTGTAAAAGAGAATTTGGACTACTGAGACGCCAAATGCGCCAAGAAATCGGTCGATCAAAGCACCTATGAGCAACGAAGAGCGGCAGATCATTGATGATCTGCCGTTTTTTTGTTTAGCGAAACTGGTTGATTTCATCACGCAAGGCACGCGCTTCAGCCGCTGGATCATCCGCAAAGATGACCGAGCGCGAAGCACTGATGATCAATCCTTTGCCCGTGCTGTTAATTCCTGCCGTCACCGCCGCTTCGACGCTGCCGCCCTGTGCGCCGATTCCCGGTACAAGGATCGTCATATCACCGACGAGTGCGCGTACTTGGCGCAGCTCGTCAGGCACGGTCGCGCCAACGACCAGCATACAGTTCCCGTTCGTGTTCCACTGATCGCGCACCTTTTCGGCGACAACCTGCCACAGCAGTTTACCATCGATCATCAGCGCTTGCAGTTCGTCGTCACCGGGGTTCGACGTGCGACAGAGGATGATACAGCCTTTCTCACTGCGTTCGAGAAATGGTTGCAGAACCGTGCTGCCCATATAGGGTTGCAGCGTCACCGCGTCAAACCCAAGCCAGTCGAAAATACCTGTGACGTAACCCTTATTGCTGGTGCTATTGTCGCCGCGCTTGGCATCGCAGACGGTCAGAATATCGGGGTGATTGGCGTGCAAGTAATCGAGCGTCAGCTTGAGGTCTTGCAGCCCTTGATCGCCACGCGCCTCGTAAAACGCGATATTCGGCTTGTAGGCGCTGACGTAGGGATGAGTTTGTTCGATAATCCATTGGTTGAAGGCGAACTGTGGATTATCGGCGCTGCGGAAGCGATCTGGCAGACGCTCAACAGCACTATCCAAGCCAACGCAGAGCAGCGATTCGACAGCGTCGGCGCGGCGGTCGTACTTCTCGATAACTGATGGGAGCTTAGTTTGATCGGACAATCTGTTCGCTCCAATCTTGGATAGTGGCGATAGCATCCGGCGCGAGGCTGCCGCGTTGCTTTGCCGCCTCGATGAGCGCTGCAAGGTTGGTCAGCGTAATCAAGGGCAGATTGGCGATACTGAAGGCGCTGAGTGCCTGCGGAAAGCCGTAGCTGAAAATGGTCATACAGGCGATCACGTCCGCGCCTTCATCGCGTAACGCCTCAACACCAGAGAGACTACTGCCGCCGGTCGTCACAAGGTCTTCGATCAGTAGAACGCGCTTTCCAGCGACGTCACCGCCTTCAACGCGACGTTTCATGCCGTGTTCTTTGGGCTGCTTGCGGACAAAAACGGATGGCTGCTGCATGGCATAGGCGAGCGCGGCGCTGTGCGGGATACCACCGGTCTCAATTCCGGCGATCACATCGAAATTGAGACCGCGTATTTCGATTTCGGCTCGGAAGCCGTCAATGACGCGATGCCACGCTTCTGGTTCGAAAGGTAAGCGGCGGTTATCAACGTAGAGCGGCGCAACGATGCCCGATTTGAAAGTCACGGGCGCTTCGGGCGTGAAGACAACAGCGTCGATGTCAAGCAAGCTGTTGGCAACGATTTGCTGAGTTGTGCTCATAGGCGACTCTCCTGTTCGATTAGGGCAGCGGCAAGCGGACCGCGATAGATAAAAGTCGAATAGTACTGCATCGCCTTTACGCCATGATTTGCAAAGTCGTGGTAGGTGGTGCCGTCGCTGACGCCGCCGCAGGCGATTATGTCAATGACGCAGCCACGTTCGGCTTTTTCGGCGGTGAGTAGGTCAACGGCTTCGAGTGCCGCTTGATGTAAGCGACCGCCCGCAAGTCCAGCGGTCGTTCCATCAGGCGCGGGCGCGGCAAGCGTGTTGGTCGCAATCACGGCACGAACGCCTGTCTCGCTAAAGACGCTCAGCAGCACACGATACTGCTCGGCGGCGAGCGCAGGACTGATTTTGACCCACAGCGGGATATCGTACGAATCGAGCAGAGCAACTACCGACTCGCACAACGCCCGCGCGCGGTCTTCGGTCTGGTGGCTGCCGGGATCGTCGTGGGTGTTAGGGCAGCTTAGGTTGAGCGTGAACCACGATGGACGTATGCCACGTTCAAGAAAGGTTGATAACGACTCCAAGACTTCGTTGCACCCTTGGTCAGGATCGGTCACGCCGGGACTGACGGCGATATTGATACCGAAGATCGGTGGTAGATCGCGCCGGTGTTGAGCGAGAAATTCAGCGGCGGCGAGTGCGCCGGGATTCTTCAAGCCGACGCGGTTTTGCGTTGAGTGAGTCGCTGCATCGCGCCAGAGGACAACGCCGGAATTGCCAAGTCTTGGATAGCGGGTGAACGATCCGAACTCGACCGCGCCGACCAGCAGCGGCATCGAGCGCCAACCGGGGATGATATTGCGCTGAACCGCTTGACTCGCAGCGTCTTCATCCGCGAATCCGTCACCTTTGACGAAGCCTGCCGCGAGGATCAGAGGATGCCGCAGCTTGACGCCACCGACAAGCAGTGAGCGCTCGACGAAGGCGAGATCGTGCATCCAGACGAGCAGGGGATGCAGCCACGTTTGCCCATCAAGCCACGCAAGCAGATTTATCACGCGCTCGTGTGCCTGCTGCGCGCTGGTGAGCGCGATTAGACGGGGAAGCACAAGCTCGGAGAACAGGCGGTAGAAAGCGAGAAAGATGGCGTGCATCAGGCGTAGACCTGCGTAGGCGCAAGATCGTGTCCGAAGCCTCTTTCGACCAGCACGTTTTCCCCATCGAAGACTTGAACGCCCCGATTCCAGACGCCGACAACGCGACCGGGTACACGCATTCCGGCGAAAGGCGACCAGCCGCAGAGGGTGCGCAGGTTGGCATTGTCGATGACGTAATGGGCATCCGTATCGACCAGCGTATAGGTTTCCGGCGGTGGGTTGAGGCGGTAAATCTGCTGCGGGTTGGTTGCGACCAGCGCGATAAGCTGATCATAACTCAAGCGCCCTTGTTCTACGGCAAGGCAGAGCAGAGGTAAGGTGGTTTCCAGCCCCGGAACGCCAAAGGGCGGATTAGCTGATTCCTTCTCGGCGATGGTGTGCGGCGCATGGTCGGACTCAATCACGTCAACCAATCCGCTTTGGACAGCGCCCCAGAGCGCATCGACGTCCGCTTGCGATTTGAGGATCGGCTTCATCAAGCCAAACGCGCCTGAGGTGGAAACGTCAGATTCGGTCAAGTAGAGGTGATGCGGGGTGACGCCGATGCTGATGGGCAGCCCCTCAGCTTTTGCTTCGCGGAGCAGATCGATTTCCTCGCGGGTGCTGATGTGGCAAAAATGTGTCTGCCGTTGGTAACGGCGCACCAGTTCCAGAATTTGAGCGACCGTTTCGCCCTCAGCATGGACGGCAATCGGCTTACCAGACTGCCATGCGCGGTAATGGGCATCGCGCAGCGCCTGATCCTCAATCAGCAGCGTGCCGGTGGTCGCGTTATTGTAGATTTTCAAGCCGATGACTTGATCAGCAACGTGTGCATATTCGGCTTGATTGCCTGACTGTGCCGCACCGAAATACAGCCCCCAGTCGCAGACCGCTTGCCGAGCCATCGCGCTGTGCTTCATTGCCAGCGCCTCAGCACTGATGGTTGGCGGGGGTGTATTAGGCATATCTAGTATTGCCCAATAGCCGCCCGCAAGCGCTGCGGCGGTTTCGCTAGCGAAGGTTGCTTTGTGTGTCCATGCGAGATCGCGCAGGTGGACGTGCGGGTCGAGCATTCCCGGAATGCGCAGAATCATGCTTTGCCCAAGACTTTGGCAACCAGCGCCATGCGCACGAACATGCCATTCTCCATTTGACGAAAATAGACGCTGCGCGGGTCAGCGTCGAGCACGTCGTGATCGAGCGGCGTGCCCATCTCATGACGGCGGGGCAGGGGGTGCATCAGGATAGCGTCCGATTTCGCTCCAGCAAGGACGTCGGGCGTCATGATAAAGTCGTCGGCAATCGCTTCGTAATCAGCTTTGTCAGCGAAGCGCTCCTGCTGAATGCGCGTCCAGTAGATCACGTCGCTGAGGGTAAGGACATCATGCAGATCATCCGTTTCGAGCACGTCGATGTTGTGCGCGCGAAGGAATTCGATGATCGCCGCGGGCAGGCGCAGCGAGTCTGGCGAGACCAAGAATAGACGTGCTCCAGTGACACCGTGCTGTGCGATCAGCTTGGCGAGTGAATGGACGGTGCGCCCATTGAGCAGGTCACCGACGAGCGTGATGCTGATATTGTTAATGCTCTGCTTGAAGTCGAAAATTGTGAACAGGTCGAGCAGGGCTTGAGTCGGATGTTCGCCGATACCGTCGCCGCCGCTGATCAAGACCGATTTATGTCCTAAGCGCTCGCCTAGACGGTCGAGGTAGAAAGCTGCTTCATAGGATGAGCCGACATCGGGGTGGCGCAAGACGATCACATCGGCGTAGCAGCTTGCCGCGCGCACAGTGTCGGCGAGGTTTTCGCCTTTGTAGACTGACGAGAATTGGACACCGCCGCTGGTGGCGATCACGTCGCCGCCGAGCCGCTGCATCGCCGCTTGAAACGACATGTCGGTGCGCGTACTCGCCTCGTAGAACAGCGTTGCCATCACTTTACCCTTGCAAAGCTCGCGTACGGTTAGATTCTCCTGCCGGACGCGATGGCGCAGTTGAACGGCAAGCGCAAAAAGCTCCTGCATATCGGTGCGGGCGAACTGCTCGACGGTGACGATGTGCTTTTCGGCGAAATCGCCCTCAATTTTGACAGGCGCAAATGATTTTGTGAATTGTTCCGACCTACGTAGATCAGAAAGTGCGACCACTCAGTTTGCCTCCTAAAAAACCCACAGCACTATCCCTACCAGTGTAACCGAAGAACAATTTGATGAGCATATCCGACCGCTGCTGACGACTGCTAAACGAGGCTATAAGTGCAAAATCGCTTTGAATCAGTTCTTTGTTTGCCCTTAATGTACTCCAAGCGCACTGAGCAGAAAGACAAGTATTCCTGCCAGCATTGCTGTGACGGGGATGGTGAGTATCCACGTAATCAGCACGCGCTGAACGACACCCCAGTGAACCATTGAGACGCGTTCTGCGGCTCCCGCGCCGATGATCGACATACTTGTGACATGGGTGGTGCTCACATCGCCGCCCAGCAGCGAACTCAGACCAATAATCAGCGCGGAAGAGACTTCGGCGCTGAACCCATGTATCGGGCGGATGCGAAAGAACTGCGCCCCGACCGTCCGAATCAAGCGCATCCCGCCGAGGAGATTCCCCAGCGCCAAGCAGACAGCGCTGCCGACGACTACCCAGACAGGCACTTCGAACTGCTGTTGAGTGCCTGCGACGACGAGTCCGAGCGTGGTGATACCCATCGCGTTTTGGGCATTATTGCTACCAATGGCGAACCCCAGCAGCAGCGAAGCGACAAGCTGCCCCTGATTGAAACGATGCGCGATCTGTGGGCGCGCGCTGCGCACCAGCCAGTAATCGATATGCGTTACCAGATAACCGCCGACTATCCCCAGCGGCGCGGTGAGCGTCAGGCTAAGCACGATCTTAAAGAGTCCACTGCCGTGAATCGCTGAGGGACCGACCGCAACCAAGACCGCGCCGACAAGCCCGCCGATCAGCGCGTGAGTCGAACTGGATGGGATACGCATATACCACGAGAGAACCATCCAAGCGATAGTTGAGACTAAAGCCGCACACAGCACGACCGGCGTGATCCCCTGCGACTGGACGATATCCGCACCGACGGCGCTGGCGACGGCGACGCCCAGCAGGAGCGGACCAACAAGCTGAGCAAATGTCGAGAGATAGATGGCGCGGCGTGGACTCATCGCCCGCGAAGCGATCATCGTGGCGACGATACTCGGTGCGCCGAAGACGCCGGTGAGCAGGTCCTGAATGGCAACGAGTAACAAAAATATTATC
>JBBSNT010000100.1:0-11888 GCA_038260485.1 Aggregatilineales bacterium
AGCGCATGGCGTAGACATTGCCGCTCAGTTTTTGCGCGAACTTGGGCGTGCGCAAGAATTCGTCGTGGCGGTCGAACAAGCCCCGAATCACGGCGCGCGAATTGCTCCACGCGATCCCCGTGCCCAGCACGATCAGCATCGGCAGTCCCCAAAACATGCGCTTCTTCCAATCGATGTAGAGCGCCTGCTGGCTGAAAATGAAGATCAGCGGCGGTCCGAGGCTTGCCATGCCAAGTACGCCGAGATTGAGATTCTGAAGGCTGTGCGCGATCAGCAGCGGCGGCGTCAGCAGAATGACGAGGATGATGATCGGGTGGACGACGTACTGCGCGAGGTGCATGGTCGCCATCAAGCGCTGCATCAAGGTTAAGCCCGGATGCCGCCACACCGGAATCAGCCAACGGCGGAAACATTGCGTGCCGCCCTGCGCCCAACGCGCCTGCTGCTGCTTGTAGGCATTGATCACCGGCGGGATTTCACCCGGCACGACCAGATCAGGCAGGTAGAGCAAGCGCCAGCCCTTCAACTGTGATCGGTAGCTCAAGTCCATATCTTCGGTCAGCGTGGTATCGCGCCAGCCGCCCGCGTCCTCGATGGCGCGGACGCGCCAGACACCCGCCGATCCGTTGAAATTCATCAGCCAGCCCGCCCGATTGCGCGCCGTTTGCTCGACGACGAAGTGTCCATCGAGCGCCAGCGTCACCGCGCGGGTGAGCGGATTTTCGCCGCTGTTGATGTGTCCCCAACGCCCCTGCACGGCGGCGAGTTTCGGATCGCTGACCATATGCGTGATCGCGCGTTTGAGAAAGTCCGGCGGCGGCACGAAGTCAGCGTCGAAAACGGCGCTCATCTCGCAGTCGATCAGCATCAAGCCATGCGCCAGCGCTCCAGCTTTATAGCCCTCGCGGTTGCTGCGTTGGACGTGCTGAACGTTGATGCCTTGATCGCGCCAATACGCCGCCAGCTTGGCAACGAGGGCGCTGGTCTCGTCGGTCGAATCGTCGAGCACCTGAATGATTAATTTATCACGCGGGTAGTCGAGTTCGGCGCAGGCTTTCATCAAACGCTCGACCACGTAATATTCGTTATAGATGGGAAGCTGGACGACGGCGCTGGGCCAGTCGGTGATGTTCGAGAGCGGAACGGGGTCATTGCGGTGAAGCAGATAGCTGATTAGTAGGGCGATTGACCCTATCGCGAACGCGGTGAGTAACAGCACACACACGACGTAAACCAGCGTTAATAGGGTGATTATCATAGCAATTATGCCTGTTGGTGACGCGACACCGGGTTCAGTCTAGCAAAGCGCTGCTTCCCGATCAAGGGCGGAATGATACCACAAAAATAGAATTTGTAACGCCTTAAGTCGAAACGTTAAATTCCCAGAGAATCACTTCCGGCGTGCACAGCAAGCGAGCGCGCGGCGCGCCATAGCCTTCCATACCCAGCCCGCGTGAGGTGTAAAGCGTCATTTGATCGACTTGATAGCGCCCCATCACGAAGCGTTTACCCAGTTGGCTCGACGAGAGCAGCGCGCCGATCAGCGGAAGGCGGATTTGCCCGCCGTGCGTGTGCCCGCACAGGTAGAGGTCGAAGCCAGCGGCGGCGGCTTCCGGCGCGATGTCCGGCGAATGCGTCAGCAGAAGTTTGACACCGCCTTCAGGTGCGCTTTCCATCATGGTCGCCAGCGCAGCGCGGTCGATGGCGAGGTCGTGCGTCGTGATCATGCCGAGGATCTGCAGCGCGCCGCACGACGTTTCGACCGTGTGCCATGTGTTGGTCAGCAGCGTGATGTTGTCTAGTCCGGCGACGAATTCGACCACGCGCGGCAGCGGCTCGACGACTGGCGTTCCCGGCACGCAGTAGACGCCGAGCGGCGCTTTCCACGTAGACAGGATGGCGCGAATATCCGCCTTAGCGCGCGGGTCATCAGTGTAGGAGAGGTTGACGAAATCGCCGCTAAAGACGATCAGGTCGGGCTGAAGCGCGGCGATCATGGCGTTGAGCCGTCGTTCGCGCGCGCTAGTGCGTTCGACGTGCAGGTCGCTGACGTGGATCAAGCGCAAACAGTCCGCGCCACGCCTCGAACTATCCGCCGACCACGCTCGCGCCCTGAAGGCTTGGCGCGTCAGCGTTACATAAAACGGCTCGACCCACGTCGCGTAATAGGCGACTGCCGATACCAGCGCGATCAGGATCAGCGCGGCGGCGGCTGGCGCACCGACTAAGCCGACGACCACCGCGATCAACGCCTGCGTCGCGCCCAATACCAGCGCGGTCGGCTGATCAGGCCCGAAGCTGCGTCCCGTGTCCGGCAGACGGCGCAGCAGCACCCAGTTGATGATGCAGGCTGCCAGCACACCGATAGCGATCAGGAGCGCCGAATCTGTGCCGTCACGACGCAGCCAAACGATGCCCGCCAGCGCGCTGGCGATGGCGAAGGAGAACGCGACCAGCGCGGCGGGCAATTCCTGCAATTGGTTGGTCAGCACCAAGACTTGATGCAGGCGTGATTCTTCGAGCCGGTGTTCGGGCGGTTGGGTCAAGTGCGGCACTCCAAAAGGCGGTCGTAAGAGCGGTCTACGCCCATACCTGCCGCTTATCTTATCACGTTTAGACGGCGCCTTAGGTTTCGCAATTGCAGGTGCAACCGATTATGATCGTCTCGGATGATGCCTCAACGAAGGGTCGCTAATCCGCTCATGGCTCGCCTAATCAAACGTCTAAACCCCTTGCGCCTCCTTCTGCGCCTCCTGTCGCTCATCCCGCGCGCGCTCACTGGGCTTCGCAACCGTCTTCGGCGTCATCGTCAACTGGAGTACATCCTGATCACGCTGCCGGGGTCAATGCCCGCCCTGCCCGAATCACGCGGTTGGCTGCGCCAGCGCGTGCAGGGTGCGCCGCCGCTGAGCCTGTGGGACTTGGATCGCATGTTCCGGCGCATCGCCGCTGACCCCCGTCCCAAGGGCGTGATCCTCAAGCTCAACGGCTTGTCGCTCTCACTGGCGGATTTGCAAACCCTGCGCGATTCGATAGCGCGGCTGCGGGCGTCGGGCAAGCGCGTGATTGCCTTCGCCCAATACTACGACATGGCGCAGTACACCGTCGCCAGCGCCGCAGACACCATCATTTTGCAGCCCGGTGGCGAATTGATGACGGTCGGTTTACGCCAAGAAGCCGTCTTTCTCAAGGACGCGCTCAGCATGATCGGCGTTGAACTGGACGTGGTCGCCATTTCGCCCTATAAGGGCGTGTTTGATCAATTCTCGCGGGCGGACATTTCGCCCGAAGGACGCGAACAGCTTCAGCGGCTGCTCGACGACCGTTTCGCGCAAATCGTGAGCGCGATTGCCGATGGGCGTGGCTGGTCGCGCGACACCGTACAGGGGATGATCGACACTGCTCCGCATGTCGATGATGCAGCGCTGGCGGCGGGCTACGTCGATGCTTTGCTCAACGAAGAAGATTTCCCCGCTTACCTGAAAAGCGAGCATCTGCTAACGTGGCGCGATGCCGGGAAAAAGCTGCTGATCCAGCGCGAACCGCGCGGCAACAAGTACGTCGCGCTGCTGACCATCAGCGGCATGATGCTCCCCGGTGAGAGCGCCAGCCCGCCGGTGGATCTGCCAATTCCGTTTGTCGGCGGCGAACGGGCGGGCGATGTGACGGTCGTCCAGCAGGTACGGGCACTCATGCGCGACGAAGGCGCGGCTGCCGTCGTGCTGATGATCGACAGCGGCGGCGGGGCGGTCGTTGCGGCAGAGGCGATGACGGCGGCGCTTGAACAATTGGCGAAAACGCGCCCGCTGGTCGTCTACATGAACGCGGTCGCGGCGTCCGGCGGCTATTACGTTGCTACCCCCGCCCGCTGGATCGTCGCCCAAGCCGGAACCATCACCGGCTCAATCGGCGTGGTGACCGCCAAGCCGATCACGAGTGAGCTGCGTAATAAACTGCATGTGACCACCCAGACTTTTACGCGCGGCGCGAACGCGGACATCTACAGCGACACCCACGCCTTCAGCGATGCGCAGCGCGCGCAGGTGCGAACCTCGATTGAAGTCGTCTACCAGCACTTCATCGAGCGCGTCGCCGCCAGTCGTAAACTGGACGTGGCGGCGGTCGATGAAGTTGGCGGGGGGCGCGTCTGGACGGGCGCACAGGCGCTCGAACACGGGCTGGTCGATCAACTGGGCGGCTTGCGCGAGGCGGTCGCCAAAGCGCGCGAATTCGCCGGACTGCCGGACGATGCGCCGCTGGTGCGCTTCGAGGGCAAAGGCAAGCCGCTGCCCCCGCAAATCGCGCAGGATGCGGCGGCGCTTGACCCGACACGCTCACTCCGCTATGCTCGCGAAAACGCGCGTGCGCTGTTGAACGGCGCGGCGCAGGTCATCACCCCTATCGAATGGAACAGCCATGTTTAAGTCTCAGGTCGAGCAGTATGCGGCGGGCGAACTCCCGCAGGAGCTTGCCGTTCAAGTCGAGAGTTTCGTTCGGCTGGTCTGGGCAAGCGACCGTAAAGATGCCTCGCGCTTCTGGCACGTCAGCGAGATCACCGACCCGATGCAGCATTTTGTCATCTCCGAGCGCGGCGTGCTGATCAGCCACGCGCTGGTGCGCCAGCGCTCGCTCATGCATGGCGGCAAACGCTATATGCTTTATGGCGTCGGCGCGGTCATGACCTATCCCGCCTTTCGCGGTGAGGGTTACGCGCGGCGCGTTGTCGATGCGGCGACGGTCTACATTCATAGCAGCGACGCGGACGCGGGCACGTTGTTCACCTATCCGGCGCTAGAGTCGTTTTACTCGATCAGCGGCTGGGTTCCGCTCGAAAATCACGGTATTACGCATGGCGATGCCAGCGCGCCAACCCTCAACGACGCCTTCACGATGATGCTGTTCGTCTCTGACAAAGCGAAAGCGAACCGCGCCAGCTTTGATCACTGCCCGCTCTATGTCGGCGACTCGATGTGGTAGGAGAAATGATTTGAAAGCACTCGTAACCGGCGCGACCGGATTCGTTGGTTCGCACATTGTCCGCACGCTGCTCGACGACGGGCATAGCGCCCGCGCGCTGCACCGTACCAGCTCGAAACTCGACGCGCTGGCGGGGCTGAGTTACGAAAGCGCGCTCGGTGACGTGACCGATCTCGACGCGCTCCGGGCGGCCTGCGCGGGCTGCGACTGGGTGTTTCACGTCGCCGCCGTCGCCGATTACTGGCGGGCAGACCGTGCCCACATGATGGAAGTCAACGTCGAGGGGACGCGCCGCGTGCTCCAAGCCGCTCGCGAAACAGGCGTCAAGCGGGTCGTCTTCACTAGCAGCGCAGCGGCAATCGGCTTACGCGACAAGCATCCGGCAAGCGAAGCCGATGCCTTCAACCTCGCGCCCGATCAATTCCCCTATGGCTATAGCAAGGCGCTGGCGGAAGCCGTCGCCCTCGAAGCGGTGCAGGCGGGGCAGGAAGTCGTGATCGTCAATCCGGTGATCGTGCTCGGTCCCGGTGACCTTAACGTGATCTCCGGCGACTTCGTTCTCAAGATCAAGCGCTTGCAATGGGCGATCCCCGTGCCGCCCGGCGGCATCGCCGTGATCGACGTGCGCGACGTGGCACGGATGCACATCGCGGCGGCGCGGCAGGGGCAGGTCGGCGAACGCTACATCCTCGGCGCGGCGAATTACACCTATGCTCACTGGTTCGCGCTGGTCGCGGACGTGGTCGGCGCGGGGGCGCCGGGGCTGCCGCTGCCGCGCTGGTCGCTGCCGCTGCTGGCTGAATGGTTCGAAGCGGCGCAATCGTGCGGCGTATCGCTGCCCGTCGATGGCGATCAACTGCGCTTGGGCGGGCGCGACCTGTACTTCAATTTTGGCAAAGCGTGGCGTGAACTCGCCGAACCGCTGATCGACATGCGCCAGAGCCTCAAGGATACCTACTGGTGGTATTTCGAACACGGTTACGTCAAGCGCGACGGGCTAATGCGCTTGATTGAGCGGACTGCTCGCTTATGGACAAAATAACGGGGCGTGCTAAACTAATGAAATACATCGTCATTATCATTCAGAAGTTATGCTAAACACTCGTGTCGATAACCGTTACCTGCTGCTTGAACAAATTGGCGCCGGAGGGATGGGCACTGTTTACCGCGCTGAAGACCGCCTAAACGGTACGATTGTTGCCCTCAAGCGTGTTACTGCACCCACAACGAACCTCAACTTTGCCTTACGCGCGGTTGATAACGTCACTATTGGCGACAGCGCCAGCCTCCAGCTTGCGCAAGAATTTCAAACCCTCGCTTCGCTCCGCCATCCCAACATCATCAGCGTTCTGGACTACGGTTTCGACAATAATCGCCCCTTCTTCACGATGGATTATCTCCGCGACGCGCAGCCGATCCTCACGGCGGGGCGCGGACAGCCGCTTGCGGTCAAAGTGTCGCTGCTGGTGCAGACGATACAAGCGCTGCAATATCTGCATCGACGCGGGATTGTTCACCGCGACCTCAAGCCCGATAACGTGCTCGTCACTGCCGAAGGTCAGGTCAAAGTGCTCGACTTTGGCTTGTCGGTGCTGGTCAGCGAAACCGAGCGTACTGCCGGCACGATGACCGGCACTGTCGCTTACATGGCGCCTGAAGTGTTGCGCGGTGAACCCGCCAGCGCTATCGCCGACCTCTACGCTTTAGGTGTGATAGCCTACGAATTGCTCGTCGAGCAGTATCCATTCCCCCCCGAGACCATCAACCAATTATTCCACAGCATTCTTTACGATCTGCTCGATTTATCACCGCTCTACTTGCTCGACGAACCGCCGGAAGTGCAGGGCGCTTTAATCTCGATCCTATCGAAACTGCTGACCAAGCAGCCCGCCGAACGCTCGAACGACATGCAGCCGGTGATCGCGGAATTATGCGCTGCCATCGGGCAGCCTGTTCAGGAAGAAACGGTCACTATCCGTGAGAGCTTCCTGCAAGCAGCGCGTTTCGTCGGGCGTGAAAGCGAGATCGAGCGCCTGAAAGAGTCGCTCCACGACCTGCTCAACGGTCACGGCGGTCTCTGGCTGGTCGGCGGTGAAAGCGGCGTCGGCAAGACTCGCTTGCTCGACGAACTGCGGGCGTGGGCGTTGGTCAGCGGCGCGCTGGTGCTGCGCGGCAATGCCGTTAGTGGGCGCGAGATGCCCTATCAACTGTGGCGCGGCATCATCCGCCGCTTGACGCTAACCAGCGACCTGAGCAACCTCGAAGCCAGTGTGCTGAAGGAATTGGTGCCGGACATCGCCTCGTTGATTGGTTGGGACGTCCCCGATGCGCCGCTGCTGAGCGACCGTGCGAACTTTCAACGTTTAAATCGCACGCTGCACGACCTTTTGCACCGACACCAACCGCCGACCCTGCTGATCCTTGAAGATTTGCACTGGTCGCCGGAGAGTATCGAAATTCTCAAGGGATTGATCGCCTCGCTCGATGGGCTGCCGCTGCTGATAGTCGGCAGTTATCGCAATGACGAGCAGCCCAACCTGCCGGACGAACTGGATGGGGCATGTTTGATCACTCTCAAACGCTTCGCGCCGGAAGTCACAATGGCATTGAGCGAATCGATGATCGGCGGTATGAGCGCGAATCCCGAACTGTTAGGGCTGATTCAGCGCGAAACCGAAGGCAACGCCTTCTTCATCGTCGAGACGGTGCGCGCGCTGGCAGAGGAAGCCGGGCAGTTGAGCGCCATCGGGCAAATCAATCTGCCAGAGCGCGTCTTCGCCGGCGGCGTGCGTCAGGTTGTTCAGCGGCGGCTCAACCGCGTGCCAGAGAGCGGACAGGCAGCGCTCAAGTTGGCGGCAGTCATGGGACGACAGGTCGATCTCGATCAGCTCAGCGCCGCCGGAGTCGCTGACGTTGAAGGCTGGCTTGCCGATTGTGAGAATGCCGCTGTGATCGTCGTCGCTGACGGGCGCTGGCAGTTCGCGCACGACAAACTGCGCGAAGCGGTAATCGACCACCTGACCGCTGAGCAAATGAGCCTTCTGCATAGTCAAGCGGCGCGGGCGCTAGAGACGCTATACACCGATGACAACGCCTATGCCATGCCGCTGGTCGAACACTGGCGGCAGGCAGGTAACAACGAACGCGAAATCTATTATGCCTGTATCGCTGGTCAGCAGGCATTGGCGGTCAGCGCCTTTGCCGACGCCATCAGCATTGCCGACCACGCGCTGACTCACCTTGACGAGGACTCGCTCTCGCTGGAACGCATGACGCTGCTGCTGATTATGGCGGAAGGCTACTCTGGCATCAGCGATTATGATCAGGCGCAGTGTTTCTACGGCAAAAGCCTCAAAATTTCGCGACGGCTCGAACATGCGTCGGGCGAAATGAACGCGCTCAATGGTCTGGGGCGCTGCGCTGTACGGCACGGCGCGTACGAGCTGACGGGCGAGCTGCACCGTCAGGCTTACGACCTCGCCCGCAGGCATGGGGAAGGCGGCGCGGAAGCCATCGCGCTGCGCGGCATCGGCACGGCTTGCTTTTTCCTCGAAGACTACGACGCCGCACTCGACTATCATCGGATGGCGCTGGAAGTCAGTGAAGCAAACAGCGATGCCGCTAACATCGCCGACAGCCTGACCGGCATGGGCATCGTCTCGTCACACGCTGATGATCCGCGCAGTCGCGCTTACTACGAGCGCGGGCTGGTCGTCAGCGAACAAATTGGCGACCGTAACCTGATGGGCTTCTGCCTTCTCGGCATCGCCATAGACGAAGGGATGAAAGGCGGCGTCGAGTTGTCACGCCGGATTTTTCAGCAAGCCATCCAAGTCAAGCAGGAAATCGGCGACCGCTACGGCGTCGCGTCGGTCTATCGCTGGATGGGGTGGGACGCTTTCTGCAACGGCGACGCCACCAACGCGGTCGAGCCAATGCTCAAAGCGGTGGCTTTTTATCGACAGGTGGGCATCGTCCGCGAACTAGGGGACGCACTCTGCCAACTGGTCTACGTCTATGCCGCTCTGGGCGATTTAGAACGGGCGCGCGCCGCTTACACCGAGGCGATTCGCACCGTCAACCCGTCGCCACTCTACGAGCATCCGCTTCCCTACGCGATGGCATACGCGCGGCTGCAATTCTTCGAATCGCTGACGCATACCGTCGAACTGCTCAGTTGGGCGGAACACTATCGCCCCAAGCACATTCGGCTGATCACGATGTTGATGGAGCTGCTTAGCGCCGAACTCCAAGCACACTTGTCTGAAGCCGACTATGCCGCCGCTTACGCGCACGGCATCAACCTCGAAGCAGCGGCGGTGCTGGACGAGATTTGCGCGGCGGGGCAAGCGCTCATCAACCTGCCGCCAACCATGCCCGCAGCTGGCGTTCAGCGTCCGCAACGCTGATGCCGTCGCGCGCCCAATCCCAATTCGCTGGCGCGCCTGCCGCCACACCGCCGCGCGCGATTGCAGTCGGCTTCCACAGCGTCAGCGCGTCCGGCACGAACGGCGCATAGCGCTGCGGATCAGTAGGTCCCAAAATCATGGCAGTTTTCGCGCCCGCCGCCGCCGCGAGGTGCGTCAGCCCCGTGTCGTTGCCGAGATAAAAGACGGCATCGCGTGCCAGCGCCGCAATCTCCCCGAAGCTCAATATACCCGCGAACTGCGCCGACTCCACCTCAAGCCGATCCTTGACCGCCGTGACCAGTGCCGCATCGCCGCCGCCGCCGATCACCACCACCACCGCATCCAGATCGGGCGCGATGCGGTTCGCCAGCGCCGCGATTCCATCGGGCGGGTAGCGCTTGACGTCCATCACCATGCCGGGGTTGCGACCACCCGCCGGATTGACCACCAGATAGCGATCCGTGATGCCGCACGCATGGAGTTTGGCGCGCACACTGTTGCGGTCGCTTTCAAAGACCGGCACGTTGGCGAAACAGCCTGTTGTACCGGTAATTACCGTACGTGCGACGTCGAGGTAAATTTCGGCTTCGTGACGCGCAGCGTAAGGGGAGATACGTGCGCGAGCGTTATATCCAAAACCGCGCCCCGCGCTGTCGATCCCCGCGCGCAGCGGGATTCCCGTCAGCAGCACGGCGAGGCTCATCAAGGGCGAACGCACCAGCGACACGGCGAGATCGAACCTTCCCGCGCGCAGTTGAGCGACGAAATGCAGCATCCCCCCGACCGATTTCACGGGCAGCGCCGCCGCGCCAGTGTCAATCACGGCGTCAAGCAGATTGTGATGCTCAATGGCGGCTTTCGACCAACTGCCAACCGCCCACGCGATATAAGCGTCAGGATAGGCGCGGCGCAGCGCTTGCAAGGTCGCGGTCGCTAGCACCACGTCCCCGATGCAGCAGGGCAAAATCAAGACAATACGTTCGGGCAACTTAAAAGCCTGTATCACGGACGAACACCCCGATGATACAGACTCTTGTTTGTCACGCCAACGGCTTAATAGGCAGCAGTCATGCGACGGCGCACATTCTGCGGGTCTTCAAGCTCGACGCGCCCATCAAGTTTGTGGGTCCAGGTATCGCGGCGCGCGGAGATGCTGGCGATTTTCCGCTGGCGCACCTTGAGGGGCAGCAGGTGATTTACATCTCGTTCGGGACGCTGCTCAACGAGCAGATCGCCTTCTATCGCGCATCCATCCAAGCCTTCGCTGACAGCTACCCACGCGCCGCCGATCTCGTGCTGGAGATGTTACAGCAGCACGAGCATATCGTGTGAGTAGGTCGCTAGTCGTAAAACTTATACACATACGGGATGCTTATTCTGTTACACTTAGGGTAACGATCATGATAAGAAACAGCATCGATGCCAATGAAGCGACTATTTTGGATCCTTGTGATTATTTTGCTTGTCTTGTCCGGGTTTGTAAGCGGCGTCATCACCACAAAAAACCTGTTGATCGAGCAGTGGGATTACATCGCGCCGGATAAATTGTTCAGCGCGGATCAGCCCTTAGACATTCCCGTCCTGCAAACGATAATTGGGACTGCGCCGACAGATGGCGAAGCGCTTGATGCCATTGTCGCCTACTACGGGGCGAACGCCGATCAACTCGCTGTTCAGTTTCAGGAGCGTAATCCGACCCGCCTGCAAGCGTTGTTCGTGATGTACGTGACGCACATCAGCAATGCGTATAACAGCCTAGAGATTGTTCCGCCCAACCTAATCGCTTACTTACAGCAGCCCTACAGCCATTGTGGAACTTATTCGCAGTTCGAGGCGGAAATTCTCTCCGCATTTGGGCTAACGTGGCGTATCATCGAAATAGGGGGCGGGACACATGCCTTCGTCGAGGTGTTGGTTGATGGAAATTGGGAAGTTTTCGACGCGACCACTAACGTTTGGATTGACACCAGCGGTTTTGAGATGGAACGAGGTGCGGAACGTCAGCGCCGCCGCTTTTACACGCCGCTGCTCGACCTAAACCCCGCAATCCCACTCGATGATGGGATGCGACGTGTCGGGCAAGAACTTCGCGTTATGATACCGGGATTAGGCTTGTTCTATTTCCCGAAAGCGCCGCTCTTTGTCTCTAGCGAGTCGGGGCGGCTGTAAAGCGCGGGGAACAAAAACGCCGCCGGGACATTGCCCAACGGCGTTGAAGTGCTTTATTTGCGCGATGAGACAGCTTATCAGCAGCGTGTCTGCTTAGGCGAGACGGTAAATCCGCACGCGTCGTTTCGGTTCGTCGCCATGACTTTCCGACTCTAAGCGGGCATGGTGCGCCATCTCGTGCTGGCGGCGGCGAATGCTCGACGGGCGTGGCGTGAGGTCAACGTAATCCTCACCCGCGCGCACCTGCATGATCGCCGTCTCAGTCTCCCTCATCGCGTCGCCAAAAGGGTCAGCAGACCCCGGATCATCCTTCTGGAATACCTCCATCAAGAA
>JBBSNT010000101.1:0-11844 GCA_038260485.1 Aggregatilineales bacterium
CAGTTTTGCTTGGATCGACAAATTTCGCGCGCTGCTCATTCGCTTTGACCGCAAAGATGCCAACTTTCTCGGCGCTCACCATCTTGCTTTTGCACTTATTAACCTTCGTCATCTGTTTGCTGCAAAAGGTTGAATCAGTTCTATCATTGCTTCGCGCTCGATCTGCGTGGACACGGACGCAGCGGCAAACCAACACCGCCTTACGATTGGCGGCTTTTCGGGCAAGATGTAGCAGAAGTTGGCGATGCATTAGGGATAAGCGGAGCGCTCGGCGTCGGACATTCGCTCGGCGGTCATGCGGTGACACTTGCGGCGGCGTTGCAACCGAGCCTGTTCGCGAGATTACTACTGATCGATCCGGTGATCATGCCGGAGGCAAACTACGTCGGTGGGATCGAGTTTGATCATTTTACAGCGCGCCGCCGCCGCGAATGGGCATCCTCCGACGAAATGTTCGAACGCTTCAAAGATCGCCCGCTGTTCAAGAATTGGCAAGCGGAAGCCCTGCGCGATTACGTCGATTACAGGCTGATGCCAAACCCTTCCGCTGACGGTTACGTCCTCGCCTGCGAACCCGCCTTCGAAGCGGCGACCTACAACTTCAGCACCGCCGCCAACATTTACCCAGAAATCGCCTCGATTCAGATTCCAGTCGCGATCCTGCGAGCAGGCGGCTCACTCGATACGACGGTCTTTGACCTCAGTGCCTCAGCGACCGCGCCGGATTTAGCATCACGCTTCCCCAATGCTAGAGACATTCCCCTGCCCCAATATTCGCATTTCATCCCGATGGAAGCGCCCGACGTGATCGCGGATTACGTCCGCGAATCGGCGGAACGCATTCGCAGCGGCAGTTAATCGGTCGTCGTCGGGTCAAACGCATCGCGCAGCCCATCGCCAACGACGTACAGGCACAGCACCGTGACGAAGATCAACAGACCGGGCATCAATACCATATGTGGCCCGCGAATATAGAAAGTCTGCGCCTTGATCAGCATGTTACCCCACGTCGCCGTCGGCGGCTGAACGCCCAAACCGAGGAAGCTCAACGCCGACTCGGTCAGGATCAGCGCGCCGATGCTGGTCGCCAACGAGATCATCACCACCGAAATCAGGTTCGGCACAATGTGGACGAACATGATCCGCCACGGACTCGCGCCGAGCGCCTGCGCGCTGGTAACGTAATCCAGCCCGCGCAAACTGAAGGTCTGCCCGCGAATCAAGCGCGTCGTCCCCGTCCAACCGATCAGTGCGATCACGATCACGAGTGACTCGGCTGTCGGTGACAGCACCGACGAGATCAAGATTAGCAGGAACAGCGATGGAATCGAGTCGAGCGTTGCAATAATCCAACTGAGCGCGTCATCGACGAAGCCGCCGAAATAGCCCGATGTCATGCCCAGTACCAAACCAATCGTCAGCGTGATTAACGCACCGAAGAAGCCGATGCTCATCGACACCTGCCCCGCTTGCAGCAGCCGCGCGAATTGATCGCGTCCGAGGTCGTCCGTCCCGAACAGATGCCCCGGCGTGCCCATCGGCAGAAAGTTCTCGAACGGATCGGTCGCGCTCGGATCAACCCGCAGCACTTGATTGATGATCACAGGCGCGAACAACGCCAGCAGCGCCATCACGCATAAGACGGACAGGGCGACCAGCGTCAGCTTATCGCGCCGCAGCCGCCGCAGCCCTTTCTGAAACAGCGATTCGCCAAAGAATCGCTCCTCTGCTCCTGTTAATTGGACGACATTCGAATGTGGTTTGCTCTGCGCTGCCATCGATCACCCCTTAGTCGTAGCGAATGCGGGGATCAATGATCCCGTAGAGCACATCCGAAAGCAGATAGCCGAAGATCGTCGCAATCGCCGCGTAAATCGTCACCGCCATCACGACCGGATAATCGCGCTGCTGCACCGCCTGCACAATCGTCCGCCCGACGCCGGGATACGAAAAGATCGTCTCGGTGATCACCGCGCCGCTCAAGATGCCTGTGATCGCAGGACCCAAGAACGTCGCTACCGGAATTAAAGCATTACGCGCCGCGTGCCTGAACCAGACGGCGCGGTCGTTCAGCCCTTTTGCGCGCGCCGTGCGGATATAATCCTGATTGATGATGTCGAGCATTGACGCGCGCGTAAAACGCGAATAGCCGGCAACCAAGCCTGTCGCCAAAATGAACGTCGGCAGGATCATGTACTGGATGCGGTCGTAAATCGGCGGACACGAGTCCGAGATCGTCGCTTTACAGCGCCCTTGCAGCGGCAAAAGTTGAAGCTGCGCACCGAACAAGAGGATCAGCATCAAGCCAAGCCAGAAACTCGGAATTGCGTTAAAGACCACCGCCACGATCCGCGTCACGTTGTCGAACCAACCGCCGCGCCGCACTGCCGCGAGAATCCCCAATACGACGCCGACAAAGACGCCGATCACCAGCGACGCGACGCCCAATTCCAGCGTCGCGGGCAGCCGTTCGCTCAATACGTCCAGCACCGGACGCCGCGAGACGAATGAGTTGCCAAAATCGCCGCGAATCACCCCCCGGCTTGTCCCCGGCGCTTCGGCTTTGCCGTCGCCGTCCGCATCGAGCGGCAGCAACACCGCATGATCGGCAAGCCCGTCGCCGTCACTGTCCCAACGCATCCAATCATCACCGAGCAACCACCGCATGTACTGCACGATCCAAGGGTCGTTGACACCCAAGCGTGCCGCCAGCTTTTCGCGTTCCTGCGGCGGCGTTCCCGGCTTGAACGTCAGCGCGCCGACAGGGCCACCGGGAGCGGCGGTCATCAGCAGATAGGTTAAAACTGTGATCCCGAAGATCAGCGGAATTGACTGGATTGCGCGCTTCAAAATGTAGCGAAACATAGAGCTTATTACCCTTCGAGTCAACGAAGGGACACGCCAACCAGCGCGTGTCCCTTTTGCGGTCGTTCGCCTAAAACTTCACGTTGACTAACGCGGCACTTGCGACCAACCGTAGATATTCCACTTGAGGCTCAGCGGCAGCGGATCGAAGTTCTTGACGTCAGCCTGCGCGACGACAGGTACTTGCGTCGTGTTGACATAGTAGATAGGCAGGTCATCGTACAAAATCTGTTGAATCTTGTCGTAGAGCGCCTTGCGCTGCTCGGTATCGCAGTTCGGGACGGTGCGCGCTTCGTCGAACAACTGCGCGAGTTCCGGGTTGTCATACGACCAACTGTTGAAGCCACTGTTAACTACATCACCCTCAGCCGTGTAGAGCGCTTTGAGTTCGTCGGGGTTGCTGGCGTCGAAGCCGCCGAGAAACAGCATAATCGTGTCGAAGGACTGCCCATTGAGCTTGTCGAGCATCGTCTGGAATTCGAGGATGTCGAGAGTCACATCGAACCCAACGCGACTCAATTGATCCTGCATCAGCACCAATGTCGAATCGACGGCGGTGTTACCGCTATATGAGGTGATGGCGAAGTGCAGCGGCGTGCCGTCCTCAGCGTACAGCGCGCCCTGAGCGACGCGCGGCGTCGAGGGATCGTTGTCGTCATCGATCCAGCCCGCATCGTCGAGCAGCGCCATCGCCTTGTCAGGATCATATAGGTACGGGTTCAGGCTGGCGTTATATGCCCACGAGGTCGTCAGCAGCGGGCTGGCGACGGGGATGCCGTTGCCAGCGAATGCACCCTGATTGAGCGCGTTGTAATCAACCGCATAAGCCAATGCCTGCCGCACACGCACATCACCGAAAATCGGATGATGCCCCTGATCAATCGGGTTGCCGTCAGCATCCAGGCCATCCTGCGGGTTCGCCGGATCAGCGAGGTTGAACGCGAGGTACTGCCAGCCCGACGAGAGCGACTTGAACAACTGCAAGTCACCGTTCGCCGCCATCTGCTCAAGCTCGGCGCGGCGGTCATCCGGCACGCTGTCGATCAACGTCAGATTTCCGGCGAGGAACTCGTCAACCACGACGGTTTGATTCGCCAACTGCCGCTGAATAAATCCTTCAGGGATCACGCCGCCAGGTGCGTCGGTCGCCGGATAATCGGGATTGGCGACTAGCGTGACCTGTTCACCGGCACGGAAATTAGCAAAATTGAAGATGCCGCCTGTCACGGTCGGGTTTAGATCGTAATCGGCATTGTTCATTTGAGCGTAGTCCGTGCCGAACAGCGCCTCAAAAACATGCGACGGCACGGGCGGAATGGTCTTAAGCGTGCTCAGCGCCGTGCAGTCCGGTTCCGTAAAGGTGACGACGACAGTGCGGTCATCGGGCGCTTCGAGGCTTTCAATCCCCGTCAGAAAACCATTGAGCGGCGTTTCGATCTCGCCGCTGACAATCGCGTCGTAAGCATATTTCACATCCTGCGATGAAACAGGCGTGCCGTCCGACCAAAAATAGTCATCGCGGATGTGGAATGTATACGTGCGACTATCCTCCGAGATCGTCCAGCTATCAGCAATCGAGTTGGGCGTGTTGGGATCAATATTGCCAGTCTGCGGGTTGATGTCGATGAAATCGGGGAAGATCACGTCGGCGATGTCCTGCGAGGGACGGTCGCTGATCAACAGCGGGTTGAGGTTCGTCGGGTCGCCGCCAAAATTCGGCCAGACGACAGGTGCGCCTTCACCGGGACCGAGGTCTTGCGCCGACAGCGGCAGCGCCAGCGCTGCGAACAGCAGCGTGACCATACCTAAGAGCAAAAAACGACCTGTTTTCACCATGCTCTAAACTCCTTCGAATGAATGCAATCTGCTCATTTGAGCCAACAAACCAGCGTCCCAGAACACAGGGACGTAAACTAAACAACTCGTACAGCCACCCAAAGGAGCAAGGAAGCGCGCGGCGGTTTTCGCAGAGACGGGACGAACGCCTCTGCGAAAAGCTGCCGTACATTTGCGCTTTGCTGCGCGCGTACAGGAGGAGTGCAGTACAACTTTCAGTTTAGGGAGATACCCCTAGCGACACATCCCCCGATGGGGGGATTTAGGGGGATGATTTAGAGGGGTTGAGAAGCGTTAAAGACGGTTTACTTGATCAAGCGGCGGTAATCGGATTCAAGTTGGATACGGCGCAGGTCGAGTTCGCGCGCACGCTGCATCGCCTCGTAGCGCGTATCAACGTTCAGCTTGCGGTAAATATTCTTGACGTGAGACTTGACGGTGCTCACGGCGATGATCAGCCGCTTGGCGATCTCCGGGTTGCTCAGTCCGGTCGAGATCAGCGTCAGCACTTCGACTTCACGGTCACTCAGCGGCTCGACCATTGACGACGCGTATTGAGCATCGCGCAGTGCGATCAATCCTGATCGTTCGTGGATCAGTTCCGGCGGCAGATGATCGAGCCAATCAGTCACGTCTCTACCCTGCGCGGCGTGCATCTCAATCAGGTCAGCGGCGCGCTCATACGCCTCACATGCCAGCGCGCAAGCGACCGCCGCGCTGAAGCTGCCGATCTGCTCGTACCATGCCACCGCCCGCAAATGGTGTTCGCGGCTGTCTGGCTGTTTGTTCAGCGCTGCCCGCAGAAAATCCGCGAACAGCGGGTGATAGCGGTAACTCTGCCGCAGATCATCCAGCGGCGCGATGAACAAATTCAACTGTTCGAGCCGTTCCAGCAGGGTTTGCCCGTCTTTGCGTCCCGTGAGGGCATTACAAGCAGGTGCAGTCAGTTCGTCGAGCAGCGCCGTTTGAAGCAGGAATGCCTGAATCGCGCTGGTTTGATGCGCGAACACTTCCTCGTTGAAATAGTCGAAAACATGGCGATAACGCCCACCAAACTGCTGTGCGTCCGCTCCGCTTTGCAGCCACAGCGCCGCCAACTGCACCCCCGCAAGCCAGCCAGCCGTTCGCTCCAAACAGACTGCGACCGCATCGTCGTCAGGCGCGCGTCCGATCAGCACCGCCGTTTCTTCGAGTGAGAGCGTCAAATCGATGATTTCCAGCAGTCGCCCGCTTGCACGCAGACGTGCAAGCGGCAGCGCGGGCTGCGTCCTGCCCGCGATCATGACGCGGCTTTCCGGCTCTAGATGCGCGATTAGGAAGCTCAGCGCCTCGTGAATCGCCGCGTTGCTAATGAGGTGGTAATCGTCGATAATTAGGGGGAGCATGGTTAGCCGACCAAGCACCGCCTCCAGCGCCTGTTCCGGCACAGTCGGATCAGCTACAGTAACCTTCATCGCCGCTAGCAAATACATGAGGAAGCGCTGCAGATCGTTGTCGAGTTCGTCCAGCTTCAGCCACGCGCATGGATGGCGCTGGCGCGCGATCCATGCGGCAAGCAGCGCCGTCTTGCCCGAACCGGGCGGCGCAGCAATCACCGTCACCGAATGCCCCTCGTCAAGCTGCGCCAGAAGCGCGGCGCGCAGCAGGTGATCGGGGTTCGGCTTCGGGATTTGAAGTTTGGTTTTGAGCAGCATCGATCCGCTTGGAACGTTCGCTGGCAGTGAACCCGTTCTCGTCAACGCAAACTTCTCCTGTTCAAAGATATTACTCATAACAACGGCACACAGGTTCGATTTAGTTGCCGAAAAGCCGCAAAGCGCGCACAATTGGAGGCATTGTCGCTCCGTTTACAGTCGCCCCGCTCTACGTGCAGGAGAAACCATGAAGCGTTCGGAAATCAATACGATCATCCGCGATATCGAGGCGTTCGTCCGCGAATGTCGCTTCTATCTGCCGCCTTTTGCCTCGTGGACGCCGGAAGACTGGCAGTCGAAAGGCGTGGAAGTGGGCGAAATCGCTAATCACGGCTTGGGCTGGGACATCACCGATTTCGGCTTAGGCGACTTTCACACGCGCGGCTTGTCACTATTCACGATTCGCAACGGAAGCCTCAATAATTTGCAGACCTGCTCCGGCAAGGTCTATGCCGAAAAGCTGTTGATCGTGGACGACCAGCAAATCACACCGTTTCATTTCCACTGGCAAAAGATCGAGGACATCATTAATCGAGGCGGTGGTAACCTGCTGATCCAGCTTTTCAACTCGACGCCCGACGAACGCGCTGACCAAGACAGCCCTGTGACAGTTAGCCTTGACGGAGTCGTGACACAGATCGAGGTGGGCGGCATTGTCACGCTCGAACCGGGCATGAGCATCACCCTGCCCACCCTGCTCTATCACAAGTTTTGGGCGGAAGGCGGGCGCTCACTGGTCGGCGAAGTCTCGACCGTCAACGACGATGCCAATGACAACAAATTTCTCGACCCGCAGGGGCGCTTCCCGGCCATCGAGGAAGATGAACCGCCCTATCGCCTGCTCGTAGGGGATTATGCCCGCTACTATCAACCGGTATCGTAAAGTCCGCTCGCCAATTTGCGCAGACTTGTAGAGGCGAACCGGTGTGTTCGCACTGCGGGTCTCCATGAAGGAGTCGTTATGAAGAAAATCGCCCTGATCGTCCTGTTGTTCTGCGCCGCGCTAACCGGCAGTGCTGCCGCACAAGACGCCACCCACCGCAACCAAATCCCGCCCTTCAGTTGGACACAGATCAACACAGGCAACGATACGATGTGCGCGCGCGGCGCACCCTACAGCTTCTACTACCGCGAAGGTGCAGGCAACAAATTGCTCATTAATTTTCAGGGAGGCGGCATGTGCTGGAGCGCCCAGACCTGCAACCTCTCGACGACGACCTTCGACGACAACATCAATTCGAGCGATCCAAGCGATAACCCAGCCCTCTTTCCGGTCGGCATCACTGACTTCGGCAATCCTGAAAACCCTTTCATCGACTACGATATGGTTTACGTCAACTATTGCAGCGGGGATTTACATACAGGCAACGGTGAGCAGGGCTTCAGTTTCGAGGGTAACTGGTACGACGTGCAATTCAGGGGATCAACCAATGTTCTCAACGTGTTGAGTTGGATTTACAGCAATGTACCCGCCCCTGATTCAGTCTTTGTCACCGGATGTAGCGCGGGATCAATTGGCGCGGCGTTCTGGGCGAAAGACATCGCCAGCCACTACAGCGGGCAGCGAGTCACCCTGCTCGGCGATTCAGGCGGCGGTTGGCGCGGTATCCCCGGCGCGACCTTCAGCCTATGGGGGACGAATTACGACGGCGTGACCGGCGCGAACCTGAACATCCCGCGCTTCTACATTGGCGCGGCGCGAGCGGGCGCACGTACAGCGATGTACAACACGGCTCACGACGAGACGCAAAACTTCTTCAACTTCGTCGGCTTCAGCGGCGTACCCTACAGCGACGCCCTGCAGGCGAACGAGCGCGACGTTGCCCGTAGCGCGGGGAGTTTCCGCTTCTTCACGGCGGGGGGCGACTTACACTGCATTCTGCCGCGTGACCAGTTCTACACCTACGCCGCCAATGGCGTTCGCTTCCGCGACTGGATCGCCAATCTCGCCTCTGGTCAACGCGTCAACAACACCGCCTGCACCGACTGCGACACCCCGGAGATTTATGGGCAATAGAGGTTGAACCGCAAAGACGCCAAGTTCGCCAAGAAAAGAACATTTCGTAGGGACATGGCGTGCCGTGTCCCCTTTGTGCCTTCGCGTCTTCGCGTTGAATCTTTTATCTTTCCTTTCACTTTCCGAGCTGCGCCAAATACTCCGTATAGCCACCCTCAAACCCGTGTAACGATCCGTCCTTGAGTTCGACCACCCGATCCACCACGCGATCCAGAAAGTAGCGGTCGTGTGAGATCACGACCAGCGCGCCGTCGAAATCCTCCAACGCAGACTCCAACGCTTCTGCTGCCGGAATATCGAGATTATTGGTCGGCTCGTCCAGCAGCAGCAAATTCGGTCGCGTCAGCATCAGCGCCGCCAACTGCAAGCGACTGCGCTCACCGCCGCTCATCGTGCCAATCGGCTGGCGCGTCTGCGCGTAGCTGAACAGCATCTTCAGCAGAAACGAAACCGCCGCCCCTTCCGCCGATGGCGATGCGTCACGGATGAAATCAATCGGCGATTTGTCGCGCCAATCATCAAGCGTCTGGTGTTCCTGCGCGTAGTAGCCGACCTGCGTGCTTGGACCGATCTTGACTTCACCATCGAGCGGTTCGAGTTCACCGATCAGCAGCTTGAACAACACTGACTTGCCCGCCCCGTTCGCACCGACCAAACCGACCCGCTCACCGTGCCTCACCAGCAAATCGAGATCACAGAACAACAGATCATCGTCGAAACCCATCGTCAGTCGTTTGAGTTCGAGCGCCTTCGTGCTGCCACGCCAGCCTTCCAGCGATAATTCCAACTGTCGCCGATCCGTCACCCGCTCGATGATCTCGCCGTTGGCTTCCATCCGTTCCAACATCTTGCGGCGGCTGCGCGCCTGTCGTGCTGCCCGCTCATCCTCGAACTGCTTGGCAGCAATATCCCATTCGTGGATGCGATCTTCGATTTGCTTGATGCGTTTCTGCTGCGCGACGTACATCTGCTCCTGCCGCTGCCGTTGGCGTTCGCGCTCAAGGGCGTATGCCGAATAATTGCCCATGTAAACCGTCAGCTTGCCGCTTTCCAGTTCAACGATCTGCATGACGCATTCATCGAGCAGATAGCGGTCGTGCGAAACGATAATGACCGCCCCACCGTAGCCGCGAATGAACGACTCCAGCCGCGCCTTGGCGTCGAGGTCAAGATGATTGTCTGGCTCATCGAGCAGCAGCACGTCGGGCTGCTCGACCGCCAACCGAATCAGCGCGATCAACTTCTTTTGCCCACCGCTCAGCGCGTCGGTCAGCAGATCATGATCCGCCGGTGTGAAGCCGAGATGCGCCAATAATTCACGGATGCGGTTGGCGTGCAGCGCCCCACCGAGTCGTTCGTAGCGTTCAAGCACGCGCTCTTGATCCGCCAGCGTTTGCGCCAGTGCCTGTTCATCGTTGTAGACCGCCGGATCACTCAACTGCGCCTCGATCTCGCTCAGTTCATGCTCGACCTGCGCCAGCGCAGGCGGCAGCATCATCACTTCGTCAATCAGCGAACGTTCCGGTGTCAGATAAACCGTCTGCGCCAGATAGCCCACACTGATCCCGCGCGCCCGTGTGATGCTGCCCGCATCAGGGATGTATTCGCCCACCAGCGCTTTGAGCAAGCTCGATTTGCCCGCGCCGTTTGGACCGACCAAGCCGACGCGATCACGGTCGCCCACGATCCACGATAGGTCTTCGAAAATCAGCCGCCCCGCGTGGTTGACCGTGATGTTGTTGATGTGAACAATGTGCATGATGTCATTTCCTCAATAGAATCAAAAACGGCTGCGAGTACGCCTCGCAGCCGTTCAATTACAAATTGGATTACAGATTGAACTGGTTAGTAGGCGCACCTATACAAGGATTGCGCCGTAACGGACGACATAATCTGCAACGTGAAAGTGGAAAACGCGGTCATGTAAGTCATGTGCACCATCATAAACCGGAATCAAATCGCCCGTCAAGCAGTTATTTTTATTACGCCGGAGTGGGCGTTCCCGATTCGAGCCACGCGAGTTCGTCCGCCGTCAGCTTGAGCGCCAGCGCATCAGCATTCATCTGGTATTCGGCAGGCGTCGCGCTGCCCACCAACGCATAGATGTTCAACGGCTGGCTGAGCACGTACGCCAGCGCGACCTGCGGCAGCGTCATGCCGCGTTCTCGCCCTAACTGCTCGGCGCGGTCGAGCCGCGCGAAATTTGCCTCACCACTGTACGTCTCCACGCACAACTTGTCACCGTATGTGCTGAAGCTGTCGAGGTTATCGCGGCGGAAACGCCCGGAGAAGAACCCACCGGCGAGGCTCGACCACGTGATCAGGGGCATGTTATGCGCCGCGTACCATGCGCGATCCGCGCTGCCCGTCTCGCCCGCGATGCTCAAGCAGCCTGCCCATGGCGCTTGATGCTGCGTCGCAAGGCTGAAATTCGGGCTGCTCACCGTGAATGGGTTCAGGTTGTGCGCATAGGCATATTCGTTGGCTTCTTCAAGCCGCTGAACCGACCAGTTCGACCCACCGAAGATGCCGATCTTGCCTGCCGCTTGATGCTCGTTGAGCGCTTCCATGATCGGTCCCACCGGATAAGCCGGATCGTCACGGTGCAGCAGATAGATGTCAATGAAGTCGAAACCCAGGTCTTCCAGCGACTCGCGCAGGTCAAGCGCGATGTCTTCCGGCGTCACGCGCGGGTTCTTCTGATCAGTCGGATGCGCGCCCTTGTCGATCAGCGTGATCTGATCACGCACGCCGCGATCCCGCGCCCACGCGCCAAAAACGCGTTCGCATCCCCCATGCATGTAAATGTGTCCGGTATCAAAGGTAGTGCCGCTCGCCGCCAACGCCGCGTCGAGCAGCGCGAACGCCGCGTCCCGCGCATCCTCGCTGAACATCGCCGTCCCCTGCACAACGCGCGAAATAGGTTTCGCGATTCCAGAAATTTGTCCGTATTCCATCACACCACCTCCGACGGATAAACTAACCCCCATTGAGCGCGAATACTATCCATCATCTGCATAATCGAGCGCGTTTCGTCCAACGACATGATCGAGCTTTCGAGTTCACCTGCGCGCATACAGCGCCCGACTTCATCCGCCTCGTGACTGTATCCGTTCCCCTTCATAGGCACGTTGAAAACTTCGGGCGTCTTATCCTGTCCTGAACGGATCAAGGTGAATTCCTGCGAACGCCACCATGGAGAAGAGATGCGGATCATGCCGTCCGTTCCCATAATCGTGGCTTCAGTCGGCGTCGTCGTCCGTAAGGCGCTGCTCATGACGGCGATCTGTCCTTCAGGATAGCTGAAGAGCAGTCCATTCTGCTCATCAACACCCGTCTCGCCCAATTCCGCTGCCGAAACGATCTGCGACGGTTCGCCGAACAGCATTGACGCCAGCGCGATTGGATAAACCCCGACGTCGAGCAGCGCGC
>JBBSNT010000102.1:0-11773 GCA_038260485.1 Aggregatilineales bacterium
CGCAAGCTGGTCGAATTTGTCGAGTTTGGCGGCAGTTCGCTCGATATACTGATCATTTACTTCGTCAAAACGGTGATCTGGGAAGAAATGCAGATCATTCAGGCGGACGTGAATTTGCGCTTGATGGGGATTCTCAAGCGCAATGGAGTCGGCGTTGCCTTCCCGACGACGACGCTCAATTTCGACAGCAGCGCGTTTGACGTCTTCCGGCGTGGCGAAAAATCGACGCTGCCAGCGGTGCAAGCGGACGACAACTAAACCCCCTTGTTTCCAAAATCGCTCGGTGCTATAGTGAATTCAATCGGTGGTGTGAAAACATCACCCAATCATAGCAACACTCATCAAGAGCGGTGGAGGGTTCGGCCCTATGATACCGCGGCAACCCCCAGAGCGCTGGGAAGGTGCCAAGTCCGGCGGAGTGCAAACTCTGACAGATGAGCGGTGAAACGAGACCTTCTCAACACCTCTCCCTGTCGGAGAGGTGTTTTTTTATTTGAGTTGAGGAGAAGAACCCGATGGTTCAAGTGAAGCCTGCGTTGGCAGGTTCGACCTTCATGACGTCGCCCAGTTATTTTTTCACGTCGGAGTCGGTGTCGGAAGGGCATCCTGATAAGATGTGCGACCAGATTTCCGACGCGGTGCTTGACGCGATCCTCGCGAGAGACCCGAACGCGCGCGTCGCTTGCGAAACCTCGGCGACGACTGGCATCGTCTTCGTCTTTGGCGAGATTACGACCACGACCTACGTGGATATTGAGCAAATCGTGCGTGACACGGTACGCGACATCGGCTACACGCGCGGCAAATACGGCTTTGACTGCGAAACCTGCGGTGTGATTGTGTCGATCAAGGGGCAGTCGCCCGATATCGCGCAGGGTGTCGATCACGCGCTTGAAGAACGCGAAGGTCAGATGACGGATACGCAGATCGAGAACACTGGCGCGGGCGATCAAGGCATGATGATCGGCTTCGCCTGTGACGAGACGCCCGAACTGATGCCGCTCACGATTTCGCTGGCGCACAAGCTGACGCGCCGCCTCGCCGAAGCGCGCAAATCAGGCGAAATCACGTGGCTGCGCCCTGATGCCAAGAGTCAGGTGACGGTCGAGTACGAGTTCGGCATGCCTAAGCGCGTCGATACCGTTGTGATTTCGACCCAGCACGCGCCGGACGTCGATAACGCGACCATCCGCAGCACCATTATCGAAAAGATCATCAAGGATGTCGTGCCTGCTGGCTTGATCGACGGGGGCACGCGCTTCTTCGTCAACCCGACCGGACGTTTTGTCACAGGTGGGCCGCTCGGTGACGCGGGCTTGACCGGACGCAAAATTATCGTCGATACCTACGGCGGTGTCGCGCGGCACGGTGGCGGCGCTTTCTCCGGCAAAGACCCGACCAAGGTTGACCGCAGCGCCGCCTATATGGCGCGCTATATCGCCAAGAACATCGTCGCGGCGGGGCTGGCGGCACGCTTCGAGCTACAGGTGTCCTACGCGATTGGTGTCTCGCACCCGACCTCTATTGCCGTCGAAACTTTCGGCACGGGCAACATCCCGGACGACGAAATCGACGCGCTGATTCGCAAACACTTTGACATGCGTCCTGCGGCGATTATCCGTGACCTCGATCTGCGCCGCCCGATCTACAAGCAGGTTGCGGCTTATGGTCACTTCGGACGCGACGATCTCGACGTGCCGTGGGAAAAGACCGACAGAGCTGAACTGCTGCGGCAGGATGCCGGGTTATAAATCGCTTCGTAGGGGCGCAGCGCGCTGCGCCCCTACACACAAATCTGAGCTTTTGTCTCCCCATTTCCTTTTTGCCCCCGCGTGAATCGTTGGTGTATAGTTTGAAAGAGTAACTATCCCAAGGAATAGATGATGCGCGCGTTGCGAGCTTTCGGCAGATTTTTCAAGAACTTCATGATCATTTTTTCGTTCATCGTCAATCTTGTGCTGATCATCGTGGTCGTGGCGCTGGTTGTTTTCATTTTCGACCTCAAAACCAACGTCGTCACGCCCCTTGTGGCAGGGTTGCACAGCAGCTTTGTCGGCTTAGACGAATCGACGATTGACTGGACAATTCCGGTACGCGACACGATTCCGGTTAAGTTCGACCTGCCGCTGAATCAACAGACGGTTGTCACCTTGACGGACGCCGTACCGCTCTCGGTCGCGGCGACGATTAATCTGCCCGGTGTCGGCGTGCTCAACAACGCGCAGGTCTTTTTGTCGCTGCCCGCTGGTTTAGAACTGCCCGTGCAGCTTGACCTGACGGTTCCAGTCGATCAGCAGCTCGACGTAGCGCTTGACGTGCGGGCGGTCATCCCGTTGAGCGAAACGCAGCTTCACGATCCGGTTAATAATCTGCGTCTCGTATTTGAGCCGATTATTCGCGCGCTTTACAATTTGCCGGACAATTTTGGTGAAGCGGGGCAGATGGTCAGCGACGTGTTGGCGGGTAAACCGGTTGATTTGCTGGCAGAAAACGACTACTCGCGGATGCCTTGGGCTGGTTTTTCGCGCACGGCGGGCTTGAACTATGATCTCGGCTACGAAGCCGTTCCACCGCAGAATCGTCCGGTCGAAACAGGCATCGTCGCTGAGGGTGGCATTCCCGCGCTCGACGAGCAGCTGCGTCCGGCGATTTACCAAAACGGGGGTCCGGCGGTGGTCAACGAGCAGGCGCGGCAGCGGTTAGGGGCTGACGTTCCGGTGTATAATTTTGATGGATCGTATGGGCATCATGCTGCGTCTGACGTTCAATACGGCACCTCGGACGCGCCTGATGATCTCGGAATTTTGCCGCCAGCTTCAGGCGGTTGACATTACAGAACGTAAATTTCGCCAAAGATGCCTGATTGTGACTGGTCGGCATAGCCTTATGCGCCGATAATTCCATTGGGCATTCTACGTTCGCCGGTAAGTTTTGCAGACTAAGTTGTGAGCTAAACGATCATGAGCCAGCCAGAGTCTCGCCCGCCGATTTGCGATTACGAGGGTTCAAATTACCGTACCGAGTTCTGGGAAGGACGCGGTCGTGGTTATGAAGACCGCGTTGAGCGAATCGCGCTGCGGCGGCTGCTGCCCCAACGCGGCTACCGGATGCTGGAAATCGGTGCGGGTTTTGGTCGGCTGACCAACGAGTACGATGCTTTCACGCAGGTCGTGCTGCTCGATTACTCGCTCTCACAGCTTCAGTACGCGCAGGAGCATCTTGGGCGTTCGAATCGCTACGTCTATGTTGCTGCTGACGCCTATCATCTGCCCTTTCACCCCGGCGTTTTCGACGGCGCGACGATGGTGCGGGTGCTGCATCACATGGCGCAGGTTGAGACGGTGCTGACGCAGGTGCGGCGCGTGCTTGCGCCGAATGGCGTTTTCGTGCTGGAACATGCTAATAAGCGCAACTTCAAGTCGGTCGTGCGCTACAGCCTCAAATTGCAGGATTGGAGTCCGTTCGATCCGACGCCAGTCGAGTTCGTTGAACTGAATTTCGACTTTCATCCCGAACACATCCGGCGCGAACTTCAGTTGTCGGGTTTTAATGTTCAGCAGCGGCTGCCTGTATCGCTGTTCCGCTTGGATCAATTGAAAGAAAATTTGCCGCTTGACCTGCTCACCGGATTGGACAGCCTCTTTCAGTCAAGTGGTCTGCTGTATACGCCGAGCGTCTTTGTGCGCAGCACGGCGGTTGGCAATACGCCCAATAATCTGGGGCGCGATTTGCTGTTCGCCTGCCCGGAGTGCGGGGGTGAACTCAGCCGTCAGGGCGACACCGTCACCTGCTTGCGCGAGGGCTTGCGCTGGGCGATCCGCGACGGCATCTACGACTTCAAAGCGCCGCTCGACACCGACGATCCCCTATAATTCCTCTACATGCTGCTCAACCCAAGCGTTATAGCGCACGCGCAGCGCGTGCGTTTTTGACCCCGGTTTGCCGCTGCCAAGGGTGATCCCGTCGATCACGACCACCGGAATAATTCCCCGACTGCTGCTGGTCAGGAAGGCTTCGTCGAGGCGCGGAATGTCCATGACGTTGACGGCTTCACGCTGAACGGGCAGGACGTGCGCCGCAATTTCGAACACGATCTGCTGCGCGATGCCCGCCAGTACGTCTTTTCCAGCGGTATGCAGTTTGCCGTGCAGCAGCGCGTAGAAATTGCTGCCTGTACCTTCGAGGATGTCATCGGTTTTGCCCAGCAGCAGCGCTTCGTAAATGCCTTGCGGCAGTGTTTGCTCGATAGCTTTGCGGTCGTGCATCCAGCCGGTTGTTTTGGCGGCGGGCGTGATGCGCTCGGCGCTGCTGACCGTGATGCAGCGGACGCCGTTGGCGTAGACTTCGGGCGGCGGCGGCGTGAACGGCTCTAGCGACAGGATCAGCTGATCCGGCTGCGCTTTGGGCACGGTGATCCGGAAGCGCGCGTCCTTGAAATGCCCTTCTTCGATCATCTGGCGCAGCGCAGCGCGCAGCTTTGCGCGCTGGAGGTGAAGCGGAATGCCTGCTAACTGTGCCGACTGTTCGAGCCGGTCGAGATGCGCATCGAGCTTCAAGACTCCAAACCTGTTGTAGGTGTTGCTGATCGTGTAGACCCCTTCGCGCGGTTCGTGCGCGGCGGCGTCCGCCAGCGATTCGGCGTGATAAGGGGCGGGTTGCAGTCCTTCAGGCGTTAGGAGTCGAATTGAGCAGGGCATCACGGCAGCTTTCGGTACGAAATGGATTAAGTAATCCGCCGATTGTAAAATGCCCTGCAATCAGGGGCAAAAACTGCTTGACATGCCCATGCAAACAGGCTAACATCAATTCTTAGTGATGCGTTTTTTGTGTTTTCGGCACACGAGGGTTTTTCAGAGCTATGCGTTATTTCGGCTCGATGTCAACTACTATGGGTATGACTACTTCACATAATCATGTGCGAGGGAGTTTACGCATCCTGTAGTCGAGCCGAACGGCAACGTCATCAGAAGCGTGTGGGAACTCTCCCACACGCTTTTTTATTTATTCGGGCAGTGCGAAAAAATTGGAGCAATGATGAATACTCTGACGATGAAATTTGGCGGCACATCGGTAGGCAGCCCGGAAGCAATCGGGAACGTCATCCAAATCATAGGCGACGAAATCGAACGCAGCAGTCGGGTGGTGGTCGTCGTCTCAGCCATGTCTGGCGTCACCGACGCGCTGACCGGCTCAGTGCGCGAAGCGGCGGCGGGCAATAAGTGGGGCTATCTCTCCTGTTCGCAAAAGCTGCGCGACCGTCATGCCGAAGCGCTCAACCTGCTGACGGGTGCGGGGGGCGACCGCGATAACGTGCTGCTCGACATTGATCGGCTGTTGGCGCAGCACGTCGAATACTGTCAAGCGGTCAACACGTTGGGTGAGGCGACCCCGCGCATTACCGATGCGGTGATCGCCTTTGGGGAGCGCCTGAGCAGTCGGATTGTCGCGGCGGCGCTGCGCGAGCACGGCATCAAGGCACAGGCGTTTGACGCGGGTGATTTCATCGTCACCAACGATCATTATGGCAGTGCTGCGCCGCTGTGGGACGTGACCGAAGCGCGCATTCGGGATTATCTCATTCCGCTCTTGGAGAGCGGAGTTACCCCCGTAATCACCGGCTTCATCGGCGCTACTCGTGACGGACATCCGACGACGCTAGGGCGCGGCGGCAGCGACTACAGCGGCGCGATTTTCGCCGCCTATACCGACAGCGCCGAACTGGTGATCTGGACGGATGTTGATGGCGTCATGACGGCTGACCCGCGCATTGACAAGCGCGCGCGTGTGCTGCCGAGCGTCTCGTATACCGAAGTTGGCGAACTGGCGTTTTACGGTGCGAAGGTGCTCCATCCTAAGACCGTCCAGCCGATCCTCAAGCGCGGGATTCCGATGCGCGTCCGCAACACCTTCAATCCAACCCATCCCGGCACGCTGATCGAGCAGACGAGCGCGCCTTGTCATACCGTGATCAAGGCGGTTACGAGCGTGCGCAGCGTCAGCTTAGTCACGGTCAGCGGTCGCGGCATGATTGGCGTACCGGGCATCGCCGGACGGACGTTTCTTGCGACGGCACACGCAGGCGCGAACATCCTGATGATCTCGCAGGCATCGTCCGAGCAGAGCTTTTGCTTCGTCGTCACGGACGACTGCGTTGACGCGGCGCACGATGCGATTGCATCGGAGCTTGCCGAGGAGATCGAACGGCAGGATGTGGAGAGCGTGGATATTCTGCGTGAAGTCGCGGTCGTGACGGTGGTTGGGGCGGGGATGCGCGGGACACCGGGCGTCGCTGGACGGGTGTTCACGGTATTGGGCGTAAGTGAGGTGAACGTCGTCGCTATCGCGCAGGGTGCATCCGAGTGTAGTATCTCGTTCGTGATCGATGAGGATAATCTCGAAAACGCAGTGCTGGCGCTGCACGATCTCGCGCTAGAAGCGATTTTGGTCTAATCGCAAGCACTTTATCGATCAGCTTCAAGGCTGTGGATTGACGGCGAAATACTTCCACAGCGGCGCTAGCCCGAACCAGCCTGTCTCGACGGTGCAGCCGAAAGAGGTGCGCGCACTGTCTAGTGCCCGCCAGCCAGCCGACACGTCGATCAAGCTGATCGGCGTGCGCGGCGTGAGTTCGTCGCGCAGAAATAGTTCGACCAGCAGTTCATCATGCGTCCCAAAGGTCAGCAGAAAGCGCGCTGGCAGCACTGATCTACAGGTGCGGTAGACGTGCGTCGGCTGCCACTTTGTCAGCAGTAGATCGCCAAGCTGCCCGATGTTGGCGTCGATCTCGAACGCCCACAACCGGGTCTGCATGACGACGAAGTTATTGTCGAAGATCAGCGACACGAAGGCGGTATTCCCGTTGCTATCCACGAAGGGGAAGCCGCCTAAATCGCGGCTGTCATGGATGGCATCGGTGTAAGGCGCGAGCGCCTCGAATACCCCGTTATAGCGGGTTTTACCGGGGGTGACGCCGTAGAAGCAGGGCAGTTCGCACGGACTGCGCGCGATCAGCGAATCGTTCAGCGGCGCGGGTATGAGTCGTCCAGCGAGCACCACAGCGCTGATCAGGACACAGCAGAGCAGCGCAAGCACTATCGACAGCCTTATGAGCGGACGTGTCATCGTGCTTGATGGCTAGCGCGGATAAATCGCCAAAACGGTCGGCACCGCATCGAACGAAGCGATTTGCGAACTCGGCTGACCGGGCACGTCCAGCGCCAGCAGCGTCGATCCGCCGCCGTCGAGATTGACTGCATTGACGAGCGCCATATCGGTTGAGGCGAGGTAGCTGCTCAAATCAACCAAGCGCATCCCGACAACCGACGCCGTGACAATCAGGACGATTCGCCCCTGCGTATCCTGTCCGGCGACCGTCCGCCGCGATATGCGGTCGTTCTGGGGGTTCGAGAACGACGCTTGCCCATTCGTGATCAGCATCGGGAACGCCTGCACCGCCTGTTCGAGCGCTTCGCCCGCATAAGGTTCAAGCATGGTCGAGCGCACACGCACGCCGTCGTTCTGGACTTGGAGCATCCCACCGAGTCCTTGATACGCTTGCGTATAGACGACACCGTCCGCGACGACCAAGCCGAGCGCTCGATTTTGTGCGTCGAAGAAATTGCCATTGATGAAGGCAAGCGCGTTCGGGAGGGCAGCGCGCCAACCCGAAAGATTGAGCGGATCGCTGGGGCGATAGTGGACGCGGAAACGATAGTAAGCGGGATCGATGCGTAGGGCGATCAACTGTGTCAGCGGGTAATCCCCGCCGGGGCGAAAGCTGCGGCGATCCAGCCCCGGTGCGAGTGATTCCCACATATTGACGCCGGTTGCATCGAGATAAGGAGCGGTTGGGGTCACGCAGCCGTTCAGGAGAATTGCTGCCAATAGGGCTATCCAACCCAGCACGGGACGCAGGATAGGCATCGATGCCGCCACGTGATTGAAGCTGTGAATCAGGCTCTGAAAACGCTTTATTTTCGCCTCGTTCCATCTTGTCGGAGTATTCAAACCATGCTATACTCTAGCGCACGGTGGGAGTTTCACCAACCAAGCACCGAAAGGGCGTGTAGCTCAGCTGGTTAGAGCGCACGGTTCACATCCGTGAGGTCAGGGGTTCAAGTCCCTTCACGCCCATTCTTGTGACTCATATCTCGAAAATTCCCCTCTTCCCCTCATACGATTTCACATTTCTGCGTAAAAACAACTCGTTTTACGACCTTATCCCATATGTAAACGCGCGGGATAACTGTCGCGACTAACTCGCATTGCTCCCAGAGATCATTATCACACGCTGCGAAATACTCCGATCAGACCTTCCGGGCGATACAGCAAAACGACCTCCGGCATAGCCCTGCTGTCACGATTTGTATTGACTGCTGAAAAACAGATTCCTCGCTGCGCTTACACGGTCTGCTTACACCGCGAAGCGCTGCATCTCTAAATCGACGTGTTAAGTTTTGCTGGACTCTTGTTATAGTCACAGGTGTCTTTCCCCTTCAGACAAAAAATTCGTTTGCGATAAAGTAGATTTTTGTTATATAGTCATGATTCAGACCTACTGTTCACGCTTTATGGTTTTCAATCTGATCAAGCTACAGACAACTTAATAACGAGTGCTAAGTTCAAATCGATTGGCTGTAAAATTTGTTATGATTTGGATCGATAGTTTTGCCCTTTAGTTTCACTGAATACTTGTGGCTCATCTTATGACTCAGCAGCACCGTAAAACCCAAATTCCGCGAATATTCGGCGTAATCCAGCGGAGTCGGTTGCTCGATAAACTTCAGCTAACTTTAGACCATAAGCTGATTCTGATCTGTGCGCCGCCCGGTTACGGAAAGACGACTGTTGCTGTACAATTCGCCCAAGAAACCGCGCACTCTGTGGTGTGGCACACTATCGAAGAGCGTGAACGCGACTTTCCCACGTTTTACGCCCAGACCATCAGTGCTTTTAGCCAAATTTTCCCTGACATTCAGCGCTTAGCAACGTCGTCGCAATATGAACCGAGTGAGCTTGCGACAGCGATCACGAACTTCCTGCGTGACGCAGTCCATGACGACGTCATTTACGTCCTTGACGACGTCCACCGCGTACTCGGATCACCGATGTGCGAGAATTGGCTTCAGTCATTAATTGCGCTGATGCCGTCGAAATGTCACGTTATTCTGCTGAGCCGTACCCTACCCAGTCTGCCGATGACTGAAATGATTGCCCGCCGTGAGGTGATGGCGATTGGTCAACAAGAGCTTCGCTTTAGTAGTGACGAAATTACCCGCCTAACCAGCGCAGTTTACAGCGTTGATGGCGCACCGAAGCAGGTTCAAGACCTGTTTCAGCGCTTGGAAGGCTGGCCCGCCGGTGTTGCACTGGCGCTGCAACCGCTGCCAACAGAATTAGAGTGGCGGCTGCTCGATGGGGGCTTGGGTCCAGAGGCTCTGTTCGAGTCGCTGGCGAATTTGATGCTTGACGCGCAGCCGCCGGGGCTGCGCGATTTCCTGCTAGCGTCCTCGACGCTGACACGCCTGACGCCAGAACTCGCGCTGAATGTGTTGGGCTTGGCGGACAGCGCAAGCTGGATCGAAGAAGCGCTTAACCGCAACCTATTCCTGTCGCGCGTACCCGGTGGTCTGACCTATCACAACCTGTTCCGTGACTTTTTGCAGCGCCAACTGCGGGAGCGTGATTATTCCTCCTTTGTCAGCTTACATTTAGAAGCGGCAAAGTGGTTCACCAATCACGATCACATCGATCAAGCCTACGAGCATTATATGGTGGCGGGCGCGGCGGAAGCAGCGTCTGAATTGGTCGATGGGATGCTGGCGCTGCACTATGGTCAGGGTAAAGTCGAGACGCTGCTCAAATGGAATGATGAACTGGCGCAGGCGAATGTTCACAATCCCCGGCTGCTCTACATCGCGGCGTCGATTCAAATCGAACGGCTCAATTTTGAAGCAGTGGTGAAAGCGCTCGACGAAGCACAGGTTATCTTTGCCGAGCAGAATAATGAGCCGCTCCTCGCTGAGATCCAACTGCTGCACGCGCGCATGAATTCGATTAACGGTCATTATCTACTGGCGATAGCACAGTCGGAAAAGCTGCTCAATCTTCCCTACGGTGAAGATAATTTGCAGGGGCGCGCGCTGCGCGTGCTTGGGTTTGCCTATCTGCGCCTCGGTGAAGCAAGCCTAGCCGCGCGTTATCTCGAAGAAGCGCTGCCGCTCAGCCGCGCGAGCGGGAATAAGCTGGCGCTCTCTAACTTGATCCAGGACCTACAAACCGTCTACTTACGTTTGGGGCGCATTGGCGAGGCGGGGCAGTGTTTGCAAGAGGTCGTCGCTATCCGGCGATCTGTTGGTGGGTTGAGCTTGCTGGCGCTGGCGCTCAACGACCTCGGTTACTACTATCACCAGCACGGCGAATATCAAGAGGCGTTGGCGACCTTCCAAGAAGGCTTGAGCGTGATCGCACGGGCGCGAAATAAGCGCGTCGAAAGCTATCTACTGTGGAGCTTGGGCGATCTTCAGCGCGACCGGGGGAATTTCCGTGAAGCCGGACAGCTTTATAGCCGCGCGTTGGAATTCACCGGCAATTATGAACCGAGCTTGCGTTGCAGCATTTTGCTCAGCGCCTCGATTCAGCATCGCTGGCAGCAGAAATCTCAAGAGGCGCTGGCGCTCGCTGAAGAAGCGTTAGTGCTTGCCGAAGCCCACAGCCTCGCTATCGAGCGCTTATTTGCACAGGCGTGCTGCTGGACGATTCGCGGCGCGCTTGGCGAATTTGAGACGGCTCTCGAAGAACTGGTGACGGTGGCGCAAGAACTGCAAAAACGACGCGCCGTCACCGAAACCATTCACGTTTATGGGCTGTGTGCGCAGTTAGCGGCGGCGCATAATGATCGGATTGAGTCAGAGCAGTTCCTCAAGACGGCGCTGCATCTGTTGCAGCAGGGTGGCAGTTGGCAGCCGTTGATCTCGGAGGTGCTCTACAGCCCACCGCTGGAGCGCCTTGTTTCGGGCGACGCGGGTAGGTATGGGGATATTCTTCAGGGGATCAAGCGCTTGCGTACCAGCCGCCAGAAAGCGCCGACAGTGATCAAGCTGGAAAGCAATCACACCATCGAGTATGTTTACAGTTTGCGCGTGCAAACGCTCGGCAAAGAGAAGTTGGAACGGGACGGTGTTCCTGTGCTGCCTGCCGAATGGCGTGCGACCGCTGCCCGCGAACTGTTCTTCTATCTGTTCTTTTCAGGCTCGAAATCCCGCGAAGCCATCAGCCTTGAGTTTTGGCCCGACAGCCCACCAAGCCGCGTGCGTTCGAATTTCCACACGACCCTCTACCGCGTGCGGCAGGCATTAGGCGATAACGTGATTGTCTTCCGCGACGAACAATATAGGGTCAACCCCGACCTCGACATTTGGTGCGACGCGCACGAGTTCGAATCATTGGCGGAGCGCGCCGCCACGCTCTCGATTAGGGATGCGCGCACGGAAGACCTCTACCGGCGCGCGGTTGACCTGTATCAGGGCGACTTTTTACCGCTGCTCGACACCGAATGGATTATCGCGTATCGGGAGCAATTGAGCGAAGTCTATCTCGACAGCCTGATCGGGTTGGGACGCTGCGCTCATGCGCGCCGCGATTACAAGCAAGCGCTGAATATCTTCAGGCAAGCGCTTAAAGTTGATCCTTATCGTGAGGAAGTTCACCGCGCAATTATGGTTTGTTATGCGGATCAGGGTGAGAAGTCAAAGATTTATGCGCAGCTGCGGCA
>JBBSNT010000103.1:0-11726 GCA_038260485.1 Aggregatilineales bacterium
CCTGCGTCGCCGTCGCCTGTACCTGCTGAGCCTGCGCTATCTGCTGCGCGACTGCCGTCTGGCTGACCTGCGCGACCTGTGTCGCCGTCGCCTGTGCCTGCTGAGCCTGTGACGTCGCTTGCACCGACGTCGCGGTTGCCAGTGCCTCTTGAGTTGCCGTTTCGACTGCTGCTTGCGTAGCAGCGACCGCCGCTTGCGTGGCAGCGACCGCGCTGGCGGTGGCAGCCGCGGCGGGTTCGGATGCAATCGTGAACGGCACGTCTACACTGCTGCTTTGTCCGCTGACATTCGTCGCACTGACGGTCAGCGTGTGATCGCCCGGAGCGAAGTCGAGCACGTGCAGCGTCACGCCGAAGGGTGCGCTCATCTGAGTATCGAGTGTTTCGCCATCGACGGCAAACGTAGCGCGGTTGACCGTCGTTTGGCTGGCGATGTCCAGCGTCACGTCGCGGTCGGCGGTCAGCGTTTCGCCCGCCGTCAAACCGTTGACGCGGATCACGGGCGGCAGCGCTGCGACGATCACGTTGATCCGCGTCGCGTTCTGGAGTCCGCTTTCAGTGATCGCGGTGATCACCAGCGCGTTCGCGCCCGGTGGATAATCCATCGGCGCGAGCGTGTACACCCCGTCGGCGGCGGGTTGCAGCGTCACGCTGCCCACCTTGACCTCAGGCGCTGCGACTGTGCCTTGCGCGGTCACGTTGACCATGAAATCGACCGGCGCGTCGATACTCTGCCCGTCCTGCACGCCAATCACGTTGATCTGCGGCGGCAGTGCCGCCACGCTGAACGGGAAGGTCTGCGCTGCCGTGACGCCCGCCGCGTTGGTCACGCTGACGCTGACGCTGTTGTCTCCCACCACGAATTGCAGCGGGTCAATCGTGAAGCTGTAAGGCTCGTTCAAGTCGCTGGAGTCGCCGCCGTTGAAGCTGACGCTCGCGCGCGTCGTCGCCGTCTGCTCCTCGACGCCGACTGTGATCGTCTGCGGCTGGTCGATTTCACCGAGCGTCGCCAAGTCCGGCATCAGGCTAATCCGCGAGGGCAGCGCCGCGATTTCGAGCCGGATCACGCCCGCGCCCGCGTCGCCATCTTCGTCCTTCGCCTGAACCGCCAGCAGCGTCTCGCCCGGTGCGTAGTCGAACGGATCAATCGACACGCTGTACGGTTCGTCGGCAAGCGTGACAATCTCGCCGTTGCCCACTTGATACGTGACCTGTGTCAGCGCATCATCGTGCAGAATTGTCGCCGTGATCTCGGTGGGCATGGTCAGCGGCGCATCGAACTGGGGCAGGCGCACCACCGGCACAGGGATTGGCGCGCGCAGGGTGGCATTCGCCGAGGCGCTGCCTTCCGGCGTCATCACCTGCAAGCCCAAATCGTATTCCGTGCCGTCGAGCGGCAGCGGCGCGTCCAGCGTAATCACGTACTGGCTGCGCAGTTTCGCCGCCAGATCGGTGTAAATTTGCGTCAGTTGCTCAGGCGCGGGTGACTCGTAATTGCCCGCGTTGGTGCTTTGCGAAAGCTGGTGTAAGTAGGTGCGGTCGAAGCCGTAGCCCAAGCCAATCGTGTACAGCGGTACGCCCCGTACAATCGCTTCTTGCTGCGCCTCCTCGCGGACGACGGTGCTTTGCCCGCCGTATTCCGCGCCGTCACTCAGCAGAATCACCGCGCGGCGCGGCGTTGGCGACTGTGCCGCCAGTTGAATCGCATCATACGCGCCCTGATACAGCGCCGTTTCGCCCGCCGCATTGACCGCGTCAATCACCGCCAGCAGCGTGTCTTTGTCAGTCGTGTAGTCCTGCGCGACCCTCACATGGGTGCCAAAAGTGACAATGGCAACCGGATCGTTCTCACCGATATTTTCGACGAAGGCGCGCGCCGCTTGCTTGGCGTTCTCAATCGGTTCGCCCGCCATACTGGTACTCACGTCGATCACCAGCACCACCGCGAACGGCAGGTTATTGTCGGTGATGTTCTCGACGTTGCTGATTTGCGCTTGCCCGACCAATTCCCCGGTGAGCGCGAAATCGCCCGCCGTCAGCCCGAGCACAGGCTGTCCTAGATTGTCGTAGACGTTGGCGGTGACTGTGACGACCGGCATCTCGGTCGCGTTCACGCCTGTGATCTCTAGGCGTGGTGCAGGGCTATCCTGCTGCGCTCCCAAGACGAGTACCGGCACGAGCAAAATCATAAGAAGGAGAAATGGTCGTAATTTTTTCAAAGGGCGCTCCCAAACTTTCTCTCATTTTTGCCTAGATGTTAGCGGAATTCCCATCGAATGCAACTTTTGTTGAGAGAAGCGCCTCGCCTGCCATAGCGATATGCTATGATGCTTTTTAAGAGGGCTGTATCTCGAAAAAGCGTAAATGCGTTCCCGCCCTCCGCCGCCTCAACTGTCTTTATTCCCCCGTCGATCCGCCGCGTAGGGGCGAGGCATGAGAGTGTCTAAGAAGTCAGCATTCTGACCCCACCCCCGACCCCTGCCCGACTTCAGTTGGGGAGCGTGCCCATCCGTTTCTCCTGAAATGATCGACGTTGATCAATCTTTATGAGACAGTGAAATGTTTTTAAACACGCTCATGCCTCGCCCTTTGTATTCCCTGCGTCTCAATGGATGTACGGTTTCTCCACTCCGCCCCGGTTATCTTCGCAAGCTCCCCGACCTTAGTGAGCGGCGAGAACCGTCCGCTGTTTCGCGCGTAAGGATCGAGGTTGAGCGATCTTTTAGTGAGGCGGCAAACTGGTTTTAAACAAGCTGGTTTTGGGCGTCCCTCCAGTGGACGCCGGTTTCCAAGCGAGGGGTTTCAACCCCTTGCGGCGACTGAATCGGAGTTGAGAAGACACAAATCGGGGAGAGAAACGGACCTACGCGCCGAAGATCGTCCGCAGTCGCGCAATCGCGTGATCCTGCGCCAGTAAATCATCGTGGACGAACACCGCGCTCGGCTTCAGCGGGGCAACCGCCTCAGCTTCCGCGAAACTGCGCAGTCGGTTGTAGAGCAAAACGCGAGCCGTCGCCGGCATCTGAGCGCGCAGCTTGGTCATCTGCTGAATGTCGAGCGCGCCCGTCTGCTTACTGCGCCCACCAAGCTCGACCACAGCGGGGCACAGCGCCAGTGTATAGACCAGTTCCGCCGAGTCCTTGATCCTTACCGACGCCGACATGCGGTTGCGCTGCGTCGTCGAGATCAGCATCCGCAGCACCGGGCTTTCGACCAATCCAGCGACCAGCGTCAGCGCCGCCGCGCCCGCCGCCCGCGCCTCGACCACCTGATACTCGTCGAAGATGAAGTTTTGCAGCAGTACCGGCGGCGTCGTCGCGCGCGTGATCAGCGCGAGGTCGTTGATGCCGCCGTTGTAAATCGTATTGTCGGTGAATAGGGCGATTCCGTCCGTCCCCATCCGCGTGTAGCGTAGTGCCTGCGACACAGGATCATAACCGGGGCTGCCATAGCGAATCTGCCCGAACAGCATCACGCGGCTGTCGTTGGTGACAGTGCTCAGGACAGGTTCGGGACGTTTCTGCATGCCCGCCAAAGCGCGCATCGCCTCCAGCGGCGTTTCTACTTTGCGCTGCGCGAGTCGTTCCTGCTTGGCGACGAGAATTTCTGTGGTATCAAGCTTTTTCATAAGTTCAGATTATACCCGTTTTCCTCTTTGATCAATCAGTTCGTAAACAGTTCTGGACATGACGATCTAATCCTTATCCAGCCGAAATAGCATCAGTGTTATAATCGGAAAAATTACTGGCGAGAGTGAGCGAGTAACCCGGTGGAATTATCACACGACGAAGTTCGTAAAATCGCTGAATTGGCTAAGCTCGACCTGACCGACGATGAAGTCGCACTCTACGCGGGGCAGCTTTCCAGTGTGCTCCAATATTTCCAGCGCTTGCAGCAAATTGACACCTCGCAGATCGCCCCAACGGCGTCCGTTCTGCCTCTGAAAAACGTCTTTCGTCCCGACACGCCCGCCGCGCCCTTGTCGCCGCAGGAAGTTGTCGCTAATGCCGCCGACGCTTACGAGAATCAGTTCCGCGTCAATGCCGTTTTCGGGGATGAGTAGGATACGAGCCGCACATGAGTCGCAAACGCTTGCTAATCATCGAAGATGATCCCGACGTAGCCGAACTCTTGTTAGTCTACTTCGGCGCGTATCAATATGACATCGTTCACGCCGATTCAGGACGGGCGGGCGTTGAACTGGCGCGCGCGCGCTTCCCGCACCTGATTCTGCTCGACGTGATGCTGCCAGACATGGACGGCTACGACGTTTGCGGCGCGCTTCGTGCCGCCTCGCTGACGCGCTACATTCCCATCATCTTCTTGACGCAGCGCGACGAGCGTGCCAACCGCGTCAAAGGGCTGGAACTCGGCGCGGATGACTACATCACCAAGCCCTTCAACGTCGATGAACTCCGTCTGCGCGTCCAAACCTCCATCAGCCGCGCCACCCGCGAAAGCCTGCACGAGCCGCGCAGCGGTCTGCCCACCGGCGCGCTTATCACCGACGAGATCAACGCGCGCAAGCGCTCCGAATCCCCGTATCATCGGCTTGTTTTCAAGCTCGATAACTTCAGCGCCTACGGGGATGTCTACGGCTTCATGGCGGCAAACGACGTCTTTGCCTTCGCCGCGCGCACCATACAGACCGCCATCAGCACAATGGGCACAGCGCAGGATTTCGTCGGTGTCCGTGACGATCACTTCATCGTCCTCACCCACGTCACTGACCCCACCGCCTTGATCTCGCGGGTTCGGTCAGATTTCCAGCAGGGCGTGCAGCCCTTCTACCATTTTGAGGACGTCGAGCAGGGTGGGCTGGTGCTGAACGTCGGCACGGATTCCGAGCAGATTATTCCGCTCATGGATTTCCGCGTCGAAGCCTAGTCAGCCACTAGCGAGAGCCGAAGCGTAAGACGGAGCAGTCGTGATGTTCCAGACACCGCCTGTGGTCATCCATCGCCATCGCTTGCCGGCGCGCTACCGCGTCGGGCTGACCGTCATGTGGATTGTGCCGCTGCTGATCTTCATCGCGACGATCATCACCCAGCGAGGCATCGACCCCGCTTTGTTTGATCCGCGTTTTCTACTTCCAGTGCTGCTGATGATCGCGCCAGCCTTCTACTTTTGGCAGGAAGGCGTTGATGTACTCAGTGAGGGGATTTACCGCCGCATTCACGTCCCGCAGTATCACCCATTCGACGCCATGCAGCGCTGGGATTACGATCAGGGGGCAGATCGGCAGGTATTGACGGTGTGGAATCAGCAAGGCGAGAAAATTCTGGAGTGCCGCGCGGGGCATCTCACCGATTTTCCCGATCTAATCAGCGTTCTGGCTGCTCGCGTAAAAAACTAGAGACTACGCAGTCGCGAAATCAAGCGCTGGATCATGCTCTTATCTTGCATAATCGTCTGGCGCTGTGCCATGTTCCGCAGCCGCATGATTTCTTCCATCAGCGTCGAACGGTAGACGATCTCGCCATTGACGTTGTACCAATGGTTGCCCATGTAGCGCACAGCAGGCTCGCGCCCGTTGATGACGTTATACGCTCGACGATAGTTCTCACAGATATAACGCGGTGGTAGGGTGGGGTCATCCGCGATCATGCCACGTCCCTTTAAAAGCCTGCGAATACTTTCTGATTATAGTCCCGAATCAGAAATTGACCCTTAAATTTATACGGAAAATTCGTTTTCTATTATCTTTTCATACTAAGCCTATTTCATCCACATGATCAAGCCGTGACCAACACGCCGCAGTCCCTTCACAACCAGCACCATTGGTTAAATAACGTGTGAATTCGCCACGCCGCCACTACGGATTTAACGCATCTATTTGCGTGTCTCGAAAAGGTATATTAAAGTAAAATAATAACGATCATTCAAAAAACAAACACATACCCATGAAAACACACCTTCTTACGTTAATTTTGCTCGCACTATTGTTCCTTGTTGGCTACGCCATGCCCAACGCCGCCGCTCAACCAATTGGACAGGTGGCAACGCCAAGCGCTGCCTGTACTCTGCTGGTCGATCAAGCAGAGAGTCGCGTCCAGTCCGTCTGCGACGCGCTTGGGCGCAATCAGGCTTGCTACGGCAACCAGACCGTCGAGGTCGATTTTCAGCCCGGCTCAAACTTGGTCTTCAACGCATCCGGCGACGTGGTAGACCTGCTCTCGGTGCGGCGCGTCAGCACCACGCCGCTCGACTTGCAAACGCAGGATTGGGGCATCGCCGTCCTGAAGGCACAGGCAAATCTGCCTCAGGCGCTGCCCGGTGAAAACGTGACCTTCATCCTGTTCAACGACACGTCCGTCGAAAACCCCTCGCCGGACATGCGCGCCGTCGTCGTCAGCACACGCATCGGCAGCGTCGATTGTTCCAACGCGCCCGACTCGGCGGTGCTCATCCAGTCACCGACCGGCAGACAGGTGACGATGAACCTCAACGGCGCGGACGTGACGCTCGGCTCGACAGCTTACGTGACCGCCGAGGAAGGCGGCGACATGACCTTTGCCATTATTGAGGGCGTCGGCATCATCAGCGGCTTCGACACTGTGCGCGTCGTGACGCGGGGGATGCAGGTACACCTGCCGCTCGGCACGGGAGACGGCTTGCACATCATTGGCGCACCGTCCGAACCGGAGCCGTTCGATCAGGACGCCATCGACCGCGCCCCGCTGAATCTGCTCGACCGCCCCGTCGAAGCGCCGTCGAGCGGCACCCCGACCCTCACACCCAGCGCCAATGCCCAAACCTGTCTACCGCGCACGGATTGGACCTTCATTTACACCATTCGCTACGGGGATACGCTCTCTGGCATCGCTCAGCGCGCGGGCGTGACCACCGCCACCCTAGCCAGCGGAAACTGCATCGTCAATCTCAACCTGCTCTACGTCGGGCAGACGCTCCGCACCCCGCGCTCTGTGCCGCCGCCGCCCATCGTAACACCCATCAGTTCGCTCACGCCTATCGGTATACCTACTACCTCAGTGACCACAATTCCGGCACCGACCGCCTATATCAGCGCCAGTCCGCCGTCAATTGTACCGCCGCAATGCGCGACTCTAACGTGGACGACCACCAACGCGGCAAGCGTCACACTCGACAACGTGCCGGTCAGCAACAATGGCTCACAATTGGCTTGTCCGACGACAGACACGACCTACATGTTGACGGTCATCGGCATGAACAACACCTCGACCAGCGCGTCGGTGACGGTCATGATTGACAGCGTCTGCGGCAACAATATTTGCGAAGCAGATGAGGACTACGCGACCTGCCCATCAGACTGCGGGTGAAAGACTGAACGCCAAGCGGGGATGATGCTCTAGACGACGCGCTCGTCCGGCATCATCCCCGCGCCACTCACACACTAGCCGACCCATACGTCAAATCGAGCATTGCGCTCCTGAAGAATAAAAAGGCGGCAGGATGCCCAACGCACCCCGCCGCCTTTTATACCGCTGATTTCGTTCCTGCTTAGCTGCCCGAAATCTCCGTCATCAAGTCCTGTAAATCGTCGTGCAGGTCATCCATTGCGGTTGTCGCGTCGTTCTCGCCCGTGATCACCGAATGCACCGCCGAGAAGAACAACTGTGACGCTTCGGCGTAGTGCGAACCCGTGATCGTTGACGGGCGCGGATACGCCGCTTCGAGCATCGGACCAAGCTTGCCGAACAGTTCGTTCGCCGCCTGAAGTTCCGCGTCCTCGTACACCGCCGGGATCGTCGGGTTCAGCGAGGCGTAGATCGCGCGGTACTTCTGCAAATCATACGACGTCAGGTAAGCGACGAACGCCGCCGCAATTTCAGGATGCTCGGAGTACGCCGAGACAGTCAGGTGACCCCCGCCGAGGCACGCCCCTGCGCGTTCACTTGCGCCTGTTGGCAGCGGCGCGATGTCGAACTGGAGGTCAGTGTCCGCCTTAGTCAGGCTGTAAGCATAGGGCCAGTTGCGCATGAAGGCGGCGTTACCCGCCTGCCACACCGCCCGCGACGTTTCTTCGTCGTAGGTCGTCACACCCTCAGGGCTAATCGTGCCGACCCAACCCTTGGCGCGCTCCAGCGCGTCGATGAAAGCCGGATCAGTCACATTGATGCTGCCGTCATCCTTGATGAACGTGTCGCCCGTGTCAGCGACCAGCCACTCATGCGCGTCACAGGTCAAGCCCTCATACGCGCCGCCCTGCCACACGAAGCCCCAGAAATCTGTATTGCCCGTATCGGCGCGCACGCCGTCCTCGACCGTCTGCGCGGCAGTCGTCAGTTCGTCCCACGTCGTTGGCACGTCCACGCCATACTGCTCCAGCAAGTCGCTGCGATAGTACAGCACGGGTGCGTCGATATACCAAGGCGCGGCGACCAGCTTGCCATCGACCGTGTTGTTCTGCACCACGAAATCGAACGATTGCGTCGTGTCGATGTACGGGCTGAGGTCGATCATGTTCTCAGCAAGGATCGCGGGCCACACGCCGTCGATCTGGTAGATGTCCACGTCGCTGCTTTTCGCGTTCAGGAATTGCAGATACTGCGTCAAGCGGTCAGTTGCCGAATCCGGCACTTCGCTCAGGTTGACCGTGATGTTGGGGCAGGCAGCCATGTACGCCGCGACCGCGTTCTGCGCCAGCGTGAACTCGATGCCGACCGAGACGTTGAGCATCGTAATCGCCGCTTCACCGTCTGGGCAGCTTTCTGGCGCTTTGGGCAGCGGAATCGCGTCGTCCTGAGCCGCCAGCGGCATCACGCCGATCAGCAGAATGCCGACCAGTAATAATAATGCAAATTTTTTCATGCGAAATTATCCTTTACCCTTAAACGTAATCTAAAAGGTTATCCTAACACGCCGCTCAGTATACCGACCCACAGCACGCCTTTCCCAGACCAATCGCCCAAATTGGTTCGTTCCACCGCAGGCGAAATATAACGGTGCATAACATTCCCCTACACATCGCAACTCTACGCATCTAAAATAGCGCGTAACCTTATAGAAGCGGCGAACACGCTGTTTCTATACTCGATATGCGAAAGACAGGAACACGAATGGCTGAACAACAATCCTACTTAATCACCGGCGGCGCGGGTTTTCTCGGCATTAACTTGGTGCGCTACCTGCTCGAACGCGGGCACAAAGTTGCCTCGCTCGACATCGCCGACTTCGACTATCCTGAAAGCGACCAAGTGACCATCATCAAGGGTGACATCCGTGACCGTGCCACCGTCGATCAGGCGATGGAAGGCATCGACATCGTCATCCACACGGCGGCGGCGCTGCCGCTCTACAGCGAAGCCGACATCTTCTCGACCGACATCGACGGCACGCGCAATATCATGGACTCCGCCTTCGAGCATCACGTCGAGCGCGCCATCCAAATTTCCTCGACGGCGGTCTACGGCGTCCCCGATCACCACCCGCTCTACGAAACCGACAAGATGGTCGGCGTCGGGCCTTATGGCAAGGCGAAAATCGAAGCCGAAGCGCTCTGCGAAAGCTACCGCGCCAAAGGTATGTGCGTGCCTATCATCCGCCCGAAGTCCTTCATCGGTCCAGAGCGGCTGGGCGTCTTTGCACTCTTCTACGACTGGGCGAAGGACGGCAAGGGCTTCCCTATGATCGGCAGCGGAGACAACCCCTACCAACTGCTTGACGTCGAAGACCTCTGCGATGCGATTTACCTCTGCGCCACGCTCGACAAAGATGTCGTCAACGACACCTTCAACATCGGTGCGAAGCAGTTCACGACCATGCGCGAGGATTATCAGGCGGTGCTCGATTACGCGGGCTTCGACAAGAAGATTCGCCCGCTCCCCGCCGAGCCGGTCATCCTCATGCTCAAAGTCTTGGAAGCCATGCACATGTCACCGCTCTATGCGTGGGTCTACGAAACCGCCAGCAAAGAGTCTTTCGTCTCCATCGAGAAGGCGGAGCAGGTGCTCGGCTACACGCCCAAGTATTCCAATAAAGATGCCCTGATCCGCAACTATCAGTGGTATCTCGATAACCTGCACCACTTCGAAGGACAGAGCGGCGTCTCTCACCGCGTCCCTTGGAATCAGGGGATGCTCAAGGTCGCGAAGGTCTTCTTCTAAAAACCCTCACCCACAGAGGACACAGAGATCAGGAAGCGTTTTTCTCTGCGTCCTTTGTGTCCTCTAATGGTTATACAATTTGTCTTTTTAATCCCCGCTTGCGCGCCCTTTCCCTGAACGGAATATAATCAGATCATCACGGCGACCTCGCGTACTCAGTTGGGCAGAGAAGGAGAGCAGCATGATCAAGGAATTCCAGAAGTTCATCCTGCGCGGCAACGTGCTCGACCTCGCCGTCGGCATTATCATCGGTGCAGCGTTCACGACAATCGTCAATTCGCTCGTCAATGACATCATCATGCCGCCGATAGGTTACGCACTCGGCGGTGTCGATTTCAGCAACCTGTTCCTTTCATTGAATGGTCAGACTTACGCCTCGCTTGCCGACGCGCAAGCCGCCGGAGCAGCGACTATCAACTACGGCATCTTCATCAACGCCCTGATCAACTTCCTGATCGTCGCGCTAGCGGTCTTTTTCTTGGTGCGCGGCGTCAACGCCATGATCGAGCGCGCCCGCCGCAAAGAAGCCGAACCGCCGCCGCCCGCGTCCGTTGTTCCTACCGCCGAGGAGAAATTGATCGCCACCCTCGACCGCCTCGCCACCATTCTCGAACAAAAAGAGTAACCGCCTACACGCTCATCGCGCCCATTCAGAAAGGGGAAAGGCAAACCCTAAGCGCAGCGCCGATTTTCCGATCTTGCTCAGCCCGCTTTAGCGGGCTTTAACTCCTAGCCCGATGCTTTGAGCGTCGGGCGTCCCCTCCCCGCGAAGTGTCTTAGGTTTTTCTCGCCTTTTTGCTATAATCCATCATTACAGAATGGATTAAACGGCATTCGGAGCACACAGATTATGACCACCTATGGAGAGTTAGTCCTTGTCCGGCACGGACAGTCCCAGTGGAATCTCGAAAATCGCTTCACCGGTTGGACGGATATTCCGCTCACCGAGGAAGGTATCGAGGAAGCGAAGCACGCGGGCGAGTTGCTCAAGGATTACCATTTCGATCAAGCCTTCACCTCGGCGCTCAGCCGCGCGCAAGAGACGCTGCGCCTAATCCTCGAAGTCACCGAGCAAACCGATCTGCCCATCGAGCGTGACGCCGCCCTCAACGAGCGCCATTACGGTGACTTGCAAGGCTTGAACAAAGCGGAAACCGCGCTCAAGTTCGGGGACGAACAGGTGCATCTCTGGCGGCGCAGCTATAACGTTGCCCCGCCCAATGGCGAAAGCCTCAAGGACACTCGCGAGCGCGTCATCCCCTATTATGAAGCGCACATCCTGCCCCTGCTCGAAGCGAGCAAAAATGTGCTCGTCGTCGCGCACGGCAACAGCCTGCGCGCCCTCGTCATGGTGCTCGACGGCATCTCCGAGCGCGATATTCCTGAAGTCAACATCCCGACGGGCGCTCCGCTCCGCTACCTGATCGACAGCAACGGCAGCGTCATCGAGCGCGGCTATCTCGAAATGCTCTAAGTTCCACGCTTTACCCCGTGCGAATGCGCGATTCGCACGGGGCACCGATTAGAAGCCATTTGAATATTCGATGTTGCTCCCCTAATCTTGGATTGATCGCGCAGTTTTTCAGCCTGCTTCAGCAGGCTTGGGTTTCGTAGCCCTACCCTTTCAGGGTAGGGTGGC
>JBBSNT010000104.1:0-11706 GCA_038260485.1 Aggregatilineales bacterium
CGACACGGGCAGCGTCAACAAGAGCAGCATCCACTGGGACATGATCTGCGACATGCGCCACGACAGCGAAATCCACGTCGATGGCGAACTGTTCTACAAAGACGGTCAGTTCGTGGTGTAGGCGCAAACGCGCGAAAACCGAAGGGGCGGCAACGTCCCTTTTTTGTTGCCTCGACATCACATCCGCAGAACTATGGACATAGAGGGCTGCCAATTTTTGGGATAGGCTGTGGAGAAATTCATGAACCAACAAGAAGTGGAAGCGTTCGTTGCGGCGATGGACAACGTGCAGCGCGAGGACGGCTACGGCTATGCGATGTACTTCGTGGGCGACGATCATATGGTTCCGTTTGTGTCGATTGCCGACTCGGATAATGAATACGACAGCGTGTCAAATCTGAATCGTGAAGGCGTATATCGTATTAATATCGGCGTCGGTCGTAAGACATTCGAGGCGCTGTTTGGCGAGAAGGATGACGAGGGAATCGACTATACGGCGCTGGACGTGTTTCTGCCGCATCCAGAGTACGCGAAGCAGCATTTCATTTGCATTCTGAATCCGGCGGGGGAAAACGAGGTGCTGACGAAACAGTATATCCGTGAAGCGCACGATCTCGCGGCGGGACGAGTGGAACGGAAGGGGCATACGTAGGCAAAAGTTTGGGCGTTACATGTAACGCCCCTATAATCTCTCTCCACTAAGTGAAGCGACTATGTGGGAGAAGGGAGAAACCTTCGCCCTAATCTAGCCCATCAACATGCCAGCGGGGTCTTTGACCGCTAGCACGCCCTTGAGTTCGACGATCTGGTCGCGGAGCATGGCGGCTTTCTCGAATTCGAGCGACTTCGCCGCCGCTTTCATCTCGTTGTCCAGTTCCTTGATCATGCGGTGCAGTTCGTCCTTCGGCAGCGACGCGGTGGTCACTTCGCCGTCGGCGGGGATGTACTGCGGCGCGATCTTCCCCTTGACGCGGTCGGTCAGGTCGCGCACCTGCTTGACGATGCTGGTCGGCGTGATGCCGTGTTCGGTATTGTAGGCTTCCTGAATGGCGCGGCGACGGTCGGTTTCGTCAATCGCCCGCTTCATCGAGTCGGTCATGTTGTCGGCATACATGATCACCTGACCCTCGACGTGGCGCGCCGCTCGCCCGATGATCTGGATGAGCGCTTGCTCGGAGCGGAGGAAGCCTTCTTTGTCGGCGTCGAGGATAACGACCAGCGAGACTTCTGGCAGGTCGATGCCTTCGCGCAGCAGGTTGATGCCGACGACCGCATCGTAGATGCCCAGCCGCAGGTCGCGCAGGATTTCGATGCGTTCGATGGTCTGAATCTCGGCGTGCAGGTGATGCGCCTTGATGCCCATCTCGTTGATGTAGCCGGAGAGTTCCTCCGCCATGCGCTGGGTGAAGGTCGTCACGATCACGCGCTGACCGTTCTTGACGCGGCGCGCGATCTCCTGAAGCATGTCGTCGATTTGCCCCGTCGTCGGGCGCACGCTGACCTGCGGATCGACCACGCCGGTCGGGCGGATGATCTGCTGGACGATCTGGTCGGCGACTTCGCGCTCGTAGGGTCCCGGCGTCGCGGTGGTGTAGATTGTCTGTCCCATCCGTTTCTGAAACTCGTCGAAGCGCAGCGGACGGTTGTCAATCGCGCTCGGCAGCCGAAAACCATAATCGACCAAGTTCACTTTGCGCGCCCGGTCGCCGTTGTACATGCCGCGAATCTGCGGAAGCGTCATGTGGCTCTCGTCGATCACGAGCAGATAGTCTTTCGGAAAATAATCGACCAGCGTCCAAGGCGGGGTTCCCGCTGCGCGCTGGTCAAGGTGGCGCGAGTAGTTCTCGATGCCAGACGTGAAACCCATCTCGCGCAGCATTTCGAGGTCGTAGCGCGTGCGCTGTTCGATGCGCTGCGCTTCCAGATACTTGTCTTCGCGCTTGAAGAAAGCGATCTGGTCGTCGAGTTCCGTCTCGATGTCGTGAATCGCCTGCTTGAGTTTGTCGTCGTCCGCCATGAACTGGGCTGCGGGGAAGATGACGACGCTCTCGTGATGCGCCAGCAGCTCGCCCGTCAGCGGGTCGAACTCGACGATCTTCTCGATGTCGTCGCCGAAGAGCGTGACGCGGTAAGCGCTGTTCTCGTAGGGCGGGTAGATTTCGAGCACGTCGCCGCGCGCGCGGAAAGTCCCCGGCGCGAGATCGACGTCATTGCGCGCGTACTGAATCTGCACCAGACGGCGCAGCATCGTCTCGCGCCGGACTTCGCTGCCCACGCGCACGTCGAGGATCGACTTGCCCCACGTTTGCGGATCGCCCGTGCCGTAGATGCATGACACCGATGCGACGATGATCACGTCCTTGCGCGAGAGCAGGGCGGCTTTGGCGGCAATTCGCAGACGCTCGATCTGCTCGTTGATCTCGGTCTGCTTCTCGATGTAGAGATCATGGCGCGGAACGTAGGATTCCGGCTGATAGTAGTCGTAGTAGCTCACGTAGTATTCGACGGCGTTGCGCGGAAAGAATTCTTTGAACTCGGAGTACAACTGCGCCGCAAGCGTCTTGTTGTGCGCGAGGATCAACGTAGGGCGCTGCACCTGCTGAATCACCTGCGCGATGGCGAAGGTTTTGCCTGTGCCGGTCGCACCCAGCAGGATTTGGTCGTGGTCGCCTTTGCTCAAGCCTTCGACCAACTGAGCAATCGCGGCGGGCTGATCGCCCGTTGGCTGGAACTCGGATACCAGTTCAAACGGTGGCATAGCGTTTGCACTTTCTGATCGAACGTCAGTTCGACTATTATAGCTGAATCTTGTTCTTAATTCACGGCTTGATCGACCGGTTTGAGGATGAGTCTCTGCTTAATGCTGGTTCGGCTGCTGGTGTGAAATAGCGCTGCGCGAACGTCATCAATTCCTGAAACGAGCAAACTCACCGTTGACAGTCACGGGAGCGACTGATATTATTCTCAACATGATGCGGGGTAGAGCAGTGGCAGCTCGTCGGGCTCATAACCCGGAGGTCGTAGGTTCGAATCCTACCCCCGCTATATTTTATTTGGCGACGTAGCTCAGCTGGTTAGAGCGATGCACTCATAATGCATAGGTCGTTGGTTCAAGTCCAACCGTCGCCATCAAAAAAAGCTCCTGACTTCAGGAGCTTTTTTGTTTTCCTCGTAATGAACCTCTGTTATAGTTTGACTATGACCCTTTTACGAAGGTTTTAACTTGAACGTAAAACGTGAGCTTCGAGAAAAAGCACGTGTGTATCGACAACAGGGTGTCTCTGTTCGTGAGATAGCCAAGCTGTTAAGTGTTTCCAAAGGATCAGTCAGTCTTTGGGTACGCGACATTGAGCTATCGCCGCAACAGGTCGAGGCACTGAAGGAAAATCAGCGGCGCTACGCGGAGCAGAATAAAGGCGGGCGCGCGAACCGCGAAAAAATTCCGCCTCTTGCGCCAAATGTATCAAGACGAGGAGCGGCTCAAAGCGCGCGAAGGTCATCCACTTCACCTAGCGGGTTGTATGCTTTATTGGGCTGAAGGTGCAAAGGATTCCAACCGTCTATATTTTGTGAACTCCGACTCGAATATGCTGAGACTTTTCATGCGTTTTCTACGTGAAGAACTTCATGTTCAGGATGAAGAAATTACGCTTTATGTCCATTGTCATACTACAGATATTGATCAACATCGAACGATTACAGCCTACTGGCTCAATACACTCGCTTTACCTGAGTCCTGCTTTCGAAAAATTTTGATCAAGCAGGGCAGCGAAACAAGCCGGAATGTGCTGCTGAATGGCATTTGCAGTATTCGCGTTTACAATGTCAAGGTGCTTCAGCACATCTATGGCGCGATACAGGAATACGCGGGATTCGATCATCTCGCGTGGTTGTTTTAGCGGCTCAGCAGCAGGCTGGCGAAGAAGACCGCCACGATGAGCAGGTTGAAGCCAATCTCCGTGATCATCCCCCAGATAAACGACTTGAGCGCGACTCCACCGGCTTGTAAGGCGCGGCGCATTTCACCCGCATTGAGCAGTTCCATCAAGACCGCACCGATAATTGCTCCGATCAGCGTGCCGAGGATCGGGACGGGAACGGCAAACGTGCCGATCAACCCGCCGATCATCATGCCAAGCGCGGTGGCGCAGCCCACGCCGTAGGTCTTCATGCCTAAGATCGGCATCCAGATGTCTTTGGTCGTGCCGATCAGCATCAGCAGCGTAATCACGATCACCGATAACGGAGTCAGGTGTTGAAAGTTCGTCAGGATGCCGTAGACAAGGCTGATCCCCCAGAGCAGCAGCGGACCCGGCAGGAAGGGCAGCAGCGACGCAAAGAGCACGATGATCATCAACACGCCAGCGATCAGCGTCAAACCCGATTCCGCGATATTCATCTCAAAGTCTTCCTCTAAACCAAAGCCCTAACTTCACACCACTTTATACGACTCTCACGACGCATAAGTGTCAGGCAGGTCGTTAAGGAACAGGACGGTATCGCCGGAACGCAGATTTTGCTGATACCAAGCAATCGATTCCGCCAGTGTATCGACAACCTGTAAATGATCTTCAGGGAAACCTGCTGCTAGCAAACCCGCTTTGATCGGTTCTGTCTGCTGTTTGCCGACAAGGATCACGTCGCTGGCGTGCTGCGCGGCGACTTCGCCGAGCTTATGGTTTTCGCTCTCCATCAGGTCGCCGAGTTCGACCATCCCCGGCGTGATCAGCAGGCGACGCCCATTTTGATGCAAGGACAGCACCCGCAGAGCATGGACGACGCCGACCGGATTGGCGCTGTAGGCGTCGTTGATGATGGTGATGCCCTGTGCCGTGACCTGCCGCGTCAGGCGGCTTTCGGCGGGCTGGAGCGTGCGCACACGCAGGGCGATCTCGCGCAGGGACATGCCCGCGTGAATCGCGACCGCTGTCGCCAGCAGGATGTTGGTGACGTTATGCTGACCGAGCAGGGAGGTCGTGAACGGCTCGCTGTCGCCGCTTTGCCGATCAGTCACTGTGAAGCGCAAGCCTTCGAGCGTCTCGCTGACGTCGGTGGCGACAAAGCGCGCGTCACTCGCCGGATTGAGGCTGATGGTCAGCCGCGTCTGGGGATAACCGCGCTCGACCATCGCGCGGATATACGGGTTATCGACGTTGAACACGCCGACACCATCCGGCGGCAGCGCCTTGATGATCTCGTACTTGGCGGCAGCGATGGCTTCGAGCGATCCGAAGCGCTCCAAATGCTGGGGACCGACTTCGACGACAATGCTGATCGACGGATGGACGAGGTCGCAAATCTGCTGAATTTCGCCGGGCACGTATGCGCCCATTTCGGCGATGAAATATTCGATGCTGTGGTTATGCGCCAAGTCGTTGTTGATGGCGAGGCAGACGCCCATGAGCGTGTTGTAGCTTTTGGGCGTGGGGTAGGCGCGGTAGCGTCCATTGAGGATATAGCTGAGAACATTCTTCGTGCTGGTTTTGCCGTAGCTGCCTGTGATGCCAACGACGACCGGATTAATCTCTTGCAGCGCTTGACGGGCGCGGCGGATGAAGATTTGCCGGAAGGCGGCTTCGACAGGTGTCATCAAGAGGTTGCCGACGACCAGCGCCAGCGGCGCGATCAGGAACAACGCCAAGCCGAAGCCGGTCGCCAGCGCTGATGCGAATCCGCCGAATGCGTTGCGACGAATGAACCAGTAGATCAAAAAGCCACCGACGACCCACGCGATGCCCTGTACGCCGAACGACGCGCCGAGCAAGCGTTTGGCGCGGGCGGTGGCGCGGAAGGGCTTCTTGATCTCGCCCTCGTCCGGTGGATAGACGGCGACCAGCGCGGCGATGATGGCGATCACGCTGGGGATGAGCGCGCCGCCTTCCGACAGCACGACGCCCAACGCCGCACCGACGATGACAGCGAGGGTAGGACGGGTCGGCAGCCAGCGCGAACGATCCGCGAACAGCCAGCGCAGATAGCGCCCGCTCATGTATTCTTCGATCTGGTAGAAGCGCTCCTGTCGGTAAATTCGCAGGCACGCGCCAGCGAACCAGATGAAGGTGGCGATGACGACGAGAAGGTCAGTCATAGTGGCGAGCCGCTCGTAACCTCACCCCGGCTGACCTTCGGTCAGCTTTCCCCTCTCCATTGCATGGAGAGGGGGAGCACTTAACAGATTGTGGCAGGGCAGCGAATCAGAAAAGCCGCATCCGACGTGAGATAGTTTTTGAAAGCTAATCGTTAATTCTCCTGCTTCAAGAAATAATCGAGCGTTTTGGCGGTTTCGGCGAGGCGTTCGAGATAGCTGTAATGCCCCGCGCCTTCGTAGACAATCAGCCCCGCGTCGGGAATTAGGCTTTCGAGTTCGCGCCCCTGCCAGAGCGGGGTATCTTCGTCCTTGTCGCCCCAAAAGAGCAGCGTCGATGCTTGGATGCGCTTCGCATAGGGGCGCAAATCCTCGTTGACGACCTTGACGAAGGTTTGGCGCATGACGCCGCTGGCAGCTCTGAAATCGGTCGAACCGTAGCGCGCGTTGTACCAGCCGCGCAGCTTGTCGGCGATGCCTTTCGCACCGACGCTGTAGAGTCCGTCGCGGATGGCTTTGTAGGTGGTCAGGCGCATGTCCGCCACGCCCGACTTTTTCTCCGGCACGCCCGCCGCGTCCGCCAGCGCGATCTTGCTGATGCGTGAGGCGTAGTCCGCGCCGAGAATCAAACTCACGCGCCCGCCAAACGAATGCCCGAACAGCGAGACACGCGTAAAGTCGTGTGCGTCCATGTAAGCGCTGACGAACTTCGCATAGTCAGCAACGCTCCATGCCACAGGCGGCGGATCGCTCTCCCCAAAGCCCGGAAAGTCGAAGCTGTAGACGCTGAAGCCAAGTGCTGCCATCTTTTCAGCGAGCGGCTGCATCAGTTTTAGGCTTGCGCCCCAGCCGTGCAGCATCAAAAGCGGTGCGGTAGGGGCGGAAGGGGCGCCGGTCGTCGGAAACAGCATCAACTCTGCTGTGCGAATGCCGCTGATGTCACGAAAGGTGGCTGTCACTGGTGTCGCTGGCTTCATTCAATCGTGATCTTTGCGTTGAGCGCTTGCAGTTTGCCGAGCACACCGGCGAAGGTATGCTCGATGGCTTGCGCGTTGTCGATGACCGACTCACCCTCGGCGACCAGCGCGGCAGCCAACATGCCTAAGCCCGCGCGCACGTCGGGCGAGTCCATGTAGATGCCGTGCAGGGGCGTCGAGCCGATCACAATCGCGCGGTGCGGATCGCACAGCACGATCTGTGCGCCCATCGCTTTGAGCTTGTCCACGAACAGGAGGCGATTGGCGAACAGCTTCTCGTGAATCAGGGATGTGCCGCGCGCCTGCGTTGCGATCACGGTGGCGATAGCAACGAGGTCAGACGGAAAGCCGGGCCACGGCGCGGTTTCAATCGAGGAATCAACATCTTCTTCGCGGCTGGAAACGCTCAAGGTATCCTGTTTGGGTACGAAGATCGTCGCCTCGTCCACGTCCAGTTGAATGCCAAGCCGCCCGTAAATCTTGGCGATCACGCGCATATCTTTCGCCTGCACGCCCTCGATCTGGATGCGCCCGCCGGAGAGCGCGCCGATGGCAGCGACACTCGCCGCCTCGATGTGATCCGGTCCAATGGTAACGTCCGCGCCACCGAGTTCGCCCACGCCGTGAATGCAAATGACGTTCGAGCCGATTCCCTCGATCTGTCCGCCCATCGCCTTGAGCAGATGCCCCAATTCCCGAATGTGCGGTTCGCAAGCGGCGTTGTGGATGGTGGTCTTTTTGCCGAGCCGCGCCGCCAGCATCATCACGAGCGCGGTCGCCGTGACGCTCGCCTGCGTCAGCACAATATCTTTGCAATCCCACGCGGTGGCTTTGAACTCGACCGCGCTGCTGCTGTTGATGGTGTCGATGCCGAGGTCGCGCAGGGCTTCAAGGTGCGTCCGAATGCGGTTGAGTGGGAAGTCGATCTCCAGCCGGACGTGCTGCCGCCGGATCAGTATGGGCGCGATGAACAGCAGCGCGCCGACCGTCGCATCGGTATCTGCCTGTGCCAGCGTCCGCCGTGTGATTTGCGCGCCCTGAATGGTCAAGACGCTGGCGTCACCGTCGTCCCACGCCAGCGCCGCGCCGAGCTGTTCGGCGATCTCGATCATCGCCATTGTGCTGAGCGTGCGCGGCATATTGCGCAGGGTGACAGGCGCTTCGGTGAGCAGCGCCGCCGCCAGCAGCGCTTGGGCAGCATTGGCATTGCCAGAAGGATGATACGCGCCGCTTAGGGGGCTGCGTCCTTCGACGCGAAGACTCATCGGCATAAGGGACTTACTCCTGAACAGCGGACGAAAAAGCGATTATAGCAGGGCTTCAGGCGCCCGAAAATTGCGGGAACGGAGAAGTTTGAGGACGTGTTCTAAACTCCTCACCCCGTGCAACCTGCGGTTGCCCCTCCCCTCTCCCACGTGAACGGAGAGAGAGGGGGAGAAAAACGGTACTGCGGAGTGCCGCGCATCCAAATTGTGAATGGCATGTCCGCGATGTACACCACTGCCATATTGCGCACCCACGATTTGCTTTCGTTTACGATCCTGCTTTTCTTTGTGTCCCTGACGTTGTTTGTGGGTCAATCCTGCTTGACTTTGGTCAGGGCGACGGCGATTTGTCCGGCGGTGCGCGCGTTATTGACCAGCAGCGCCACGTTTGCCCGCTTCGATTCGCCGTCGGTTAGGTCAGCGACACGCGCCAAGACGTAGGGCGTGACTTCCTTGCCGTGAATGCCTTGCTGCTCGGCTTCGTCGGTCGCCTGCTGGATGGCGGCTTCGGCGGTGTCGAGCGGCAGTTCGTCGCCCGCCGGAACCGGCACGGTGAAGAGGATGCCATGCTGCGCACCGAGTTGATCCGCCGCGCGGATGATCTGCGCCGCTTGCGCCGGTGTCTCGACACAGGCGTCAATGCCTAAGCCGCTGCTGCGCGTGTAGAACGACGGTAGTGTGTCCGTGCCGATGCCGATGACCGGAACGCCCTGCGTTTCCAGCACTTCGAGCGTCAGCGGCAGGTCAAGGATCGACTTCGCGCCGGAGCAGACGACCGCGACGGGCGTCCGTCCCAACTCCATCAGGTCGGCGGAGACGTCAAACGGATGCCCACGATGCACGCCGCCGATTCCGCCGGTAGCAAAGATGCGAATGCCCGCCATGTGGGCGACGATCATCGTTCCGGCGACAGTCGTTGCTGCGTCCTCGCCCAAACCGACCGCAATGGCGAAATCGCGTCGGCTGCATTTACGGACATTCTTGGCGTGCGCCAGCAGTTCGATTTGATCGGCGCTCAAGCCGACCGTGATCTGCCCCTTGAGGATGGCAATCGTCGCCGGAACCGCGCCCGCCTCGCGCACGGCGGCTTCCATCGCCAGCGCCGTCTCGACGTTGGCGGGGTAGGGTAGCCCGTGTGTGATCAGCGTCGATTCGAGCGCGACGACGGCGTGTCCTTCGCGGAGCGCGCTGGCGACCTCCGGGGCAATCGTGAGCATCGAATTCATGTTTTTATCCCCAAATGGCATAGAGGGTTATATTTTAGCGGATTGTGTGTGCTATCACTATTGCCTCTCTGATTGTGAGCGGGTATAATACAATTTGTTACAAACCATAAAGGCGGTACATGACGATCCAAAAGCACGATGAGAAACCAGACTCAGCCCAAGCGCATCGGCGCGCGACGCTTCGCTTGATCATTCTGCCGTTCATCGGCGGGCTGGTGCTGATTATCGCGCTGACGGTGCTGGTGGCGCTGGCGGGGCGCGAGTCGATTGTGGCGGTGTCAACGCTGCTGCTGACGGTGCTGATTTTGGTTCCGCTGGCGTTCTGTTTGCTGCCGATTTATTTGTTATTGGTGGTCGCGGTCGTCGGCATGAATCGCGCTCACGATTTCATCGCCAAACCGCTTATGCAGTTAGAGAAACTTTCTGAGTCGCTGCGCGACCGCACCTACAGCGTCAGCGACCGTGCAGCACGCACTTCCATCAACCTGAATGCTCGTTTCGCCCCGCTGGATCGGCTGCTTTTTAGCGCCTTTGATCGTCCAGCGCCATCAGAGGATGACCATGACTAATTTGCTGCCACACCAGAACAAGCCGGCGACGCGCTGGACAACGCAAACCTACATTATCGGGGTTGCGGCAGGGTTGCTGCTCGGCTTGCTCTCTGCTTATATGTACAACCGTGCCGCCAGCGATTACGGGACTGTCGCTGGAGGACAGAATCGCGTCCAAACGGGCGAAGTGCTCGGCTTAGGCTTGGCGGTACTCGGCATCATTCGGCAGGCTGCCGAAATGGGACGCGGGCCTGAACCGAAAAAAGGTCGTAAGTAGAAGGAAAAAGCTGATGTGCGGTCGTTACGTGCTAGACGTTGATCCCAACGTGCTTCAGCAGGTCTTTCATTTGAGCACAGCGCCCGATTTATCGCCGCGCTTCAACATCGCGCCGACGCAGATGCTGCCTTTGATTAGCAACGAGCAGCCCGACGCGCTTTCGTTTTATCGCTGGGGTTTGATCCCATCATGGGCGAAGGACGAGAGTATCGGTAACAAGCTGATCAACGCGCGTGCCGAAACCGCAGCGGAAAAGCCGTCATTTCGCAGCGCACTGAAGCGGCGGCGCTGTCTCGTGCCTGCCAGCGGCTTCTACGAGTGGCAAAAAGACGGCAAGACCAAGACGCCGTTGTACATTCAGGTCAAAGACGCCCCGGTGATCGCCTTCGCGGGCTTGTGGGAAGTGTGGCACAGCCCGGACGGCAGCGAATTGCGCACGTACACTATCCTCACGACTGAAGCGAATGACTTCATGTCCTCGATCCACACGCGGATGCCGGTGATTCTGCATCCGAGCGATTACGATCAGTGGCTCGACCCCGACGAGGTTCCTAGCGAGTCACTGCGCCCGCTGCTGAAGCCGTTTGAGGCGGATCGGATGACGGCTTATGAAGTCTCGCGCACGGTCAACTCGCCCGCCAATGATCTGCCGGAGTGCATCGCGCCGGTGGCGTAAGCTCGCAAAGCATTTTAAACACAGAGAACAAGGAGAACACAGAGGCGGCTCGCTTGTTTTCTCCGATGGGCGAAATCTGCTGGCGGTTTAAACCGCCAGCTCACCTCAAAGCGCGACCCACTGAAGGGGTCGCTCAAAACAAGGCGTTAGTCAGCGTGTAGCGGAACAGCTCTGGAATGCGCATCGAAGGTCAGGCGCGTTGATGAGGTTGTTACTCACGGTCGTCGGACTTGTTTTCGAGCTTCCTATTGGCCATATCCTTGAATGGTTGCTGACCAATAGGCTGAGAACCAATTCACGACTCGTCGGTTTCCCAATCTCCAATTGTCAATCCAGCAATACGTTCAAACTCTCGGACGTTGTGCATAATCAACGTCAGGTGGTTTGCGAGTGCGATTGAAGCGATCAACAAATCGTTGCCGCCAATCGGTGTACCCTTTGTCGTCAAATCGGCTCGAAGCTGCCCATAATATTCAGCTGCGGCATCGTCAAACGACAAGGACATAAATAATGAACTGATTCAAACTTTCTGTGCGAACAAATGACGTAGGTTAATGAGCGCAAAAGCGAGATGATGAGCACCGAGAAAGTTGGCATCTTTGCGATCATAGCGAATGAGTAAGGCTCGGAACTTGTCAATCCAGGCGAA
>JBBSNT010000105.1:0-11600 GCA_038260485.1 Aggregatilineales bacterium
AGCGCCGCCGCGCTGACGCCCTCAATCGGCTGTTCGCGCGCCGCGTAAATATCCGTGATCAGCACGTGATCGGCGTCCTTGAAGGCATGCAGAAAATCGTCCCACAGCACCTGCGTGCGGCTGTAGGTGTGCGGCTGCCAGACCGCCCAGATTTGCCGATTAGGATAGCGACTGCGTGCCGCTTCCAACGCCGCCCGAATCTTGAGTGGGTGATGCGCGTAATCGTCAATCACCGCCACGCCGTCAACCTCACCCTTGAGTTCGAAGCGCCGCGCCGTGCCTTTAAAAGTCGCCAGCGCCGCCGCCGCATCTTCAAATTGAACGTTGGGCGTTGCTAGGATTGCCGCAGTCGCGTTGAAGACATTGTGCATTCCAGCAACTTGCAAATGCACACGCGCGTAAATGTCATCCGTACCCCACGCGCCCACCGTAAAATCGATCCCATCTTCCCGCTGCTGCACATCGGGAATAATGGCCATCGCCTCATCACGTCCGTAGGAAAGGATTGGAAAACGTTCCAATTTTCCGGCGTACTCAGCCAAACGCCTTGATCCTCTATCGTCCGCACATATCGTCAATTCACCATCCTCGGGCAGCAGATCGACAAACTGTTCGAACGAGCGCTGCAAATCCTCCGGCGTCTTGAAGCAATCAGGATGATCCCACTCGACGTTGGTCACGACGGCGACGTTCGGGCGCAAGCCGAGGAACATGTTGTCGTACTCGTCCGCCTCGATTACGAAGGCATTGCCAGTACCAACACCCGCGTTCGTGCCCGTTGTGCTCAGCACGCCGCCGATGATATAGGACGGGTCATTGCCCGTTTCGAGCAAGATGTGCGTAATCATGGCGGTCGTGGTCGTTTTTCCGGCGGTTCCGGCGACGGCGATCACCTGCTTGCCTTCCATCAAATCCGCGATGATGTCGGAGCGCTTGTAGACGGGAATGCCGACCATCTGCGCCGCCGCGATCTCGACCTGTTCCGGCTCAATCGCTGACGAGACGATCAGCGCGTGCGCGCCCGCGATATTCAGGGGATCATGCCCGTTGTAGATCGTCGCGCCATCACGGGCGAGCGCGTCGGTCAGCGCGTTGGGTGTCCGGTCAGACCCCGAAACGATGTAGCCCTGACCGAGCAGAATCCGCGCGATTGCCGATAACCCCGCCCCGCCAATGCCGACGAGGTGAATATGTTGTCCGGGAATGAGATGAGACATAGACGCCTAACCAACACGTAGGGGCGTTATCGATAACGCCCCTACAAAGATACGTTAGATGAGAATCAGCACGAAGACGAACAGGATGATCACCGCGACCGCCAGAAGGTCGCCGTTGCCGCCGGGACCCCCGCCGAGCAGCACCAGCGGCAGAATATTCTGCGTCTGCGCGCTCGGCGAACCGGGCGACGGCGCGATCACGTAAGGCGCGAGCGGGTACTCGTTGATGTCCATGAAGTACCAGATCGACCCCCAGATCAAGTAGCCGTTCAGGAAACCGAGCAAGCCGCCCAAGACGCTGTTCTGCAAAGCATCGCGCCCTTCACGGGCGCGCTCAAGGTCTGCGCCCATCACCGAGCGCGTCTGGTAGGCGAAGAACACAATTGCGATAAAGAGTCCAACCTGAACGTAGAAGACTTGGTCGCGGCTGACGTTCGCCAGCAGCGTCCCGCGCAGCAGCGTATCGAACTGGAACAGCGCGAACAAGCCAAGCACGATTCCAGCGGTGGCAACGATCTCTTTGTTCCAGCCGCGCAAGAACCCGATAATCGCAAAGAAGATCGCCATCATCAGCAGGATGGCGGAAAGTTCCATCATAGTGTTTCCCCCAATCGGGCGTCCCCCAACTGGGTGTCCCCCGCAAGGCTGAAAAGTGCCCGCGCCACGTTGTCCGCGCCATTTGGCTCAGCCAGCGCCGAAGCGCTCGCCCGCATGGCAGCCAACCGCGCTGGGTCAGTGAATAAGTTTTGCAGCGTTGGCAGGAGTTCGTCAGCCATCATTTCATCACGCAGCAGCACCGCTGCGCCCCGTTCAACTAAATAATCAGCGTTGACCTTCTGGTAACGCCACGCATACGGATAGGGCACGAGGATCGACGCCAGCCCAAACAGGGGCAGTTCGCCCAGCGTACTCGCTCCAGAGCGGCAGACCGCTAAATCGGCACTTGCCATCGCCAACGCCATATCCTCATGAAGGTACGGATAAATGTGATAATCGTCGCATAAATCCGCATCTCGGCAGACTTCCGCCCCCTGCGCCAAGATCGTTTCCCAATCCAGCGTTCCCGTGACATGGACGATCTGGATGCCAGCCGCCAGCAGTTCCGGCGCGATTTCGATGACCGCGCTGTTGATGCTCCGCGCTCCCCGGCTGCCGCCAAACACCAGCAGCGTCGGTTTCGTCACGTCGAGCTTGAAATGGGCGACGCCCGCATCACGGGTCGCCGTCAGCATCGACGCACGCACTGGATAACCCGTCACGACCATTTGCCCCGCCCGAAAGTACGGCGCAGATTCTGGCGTTGTCGTCGCGACACGGGTCACGAACGGGCGCAGCGCCTTGATCGCCAAACCCGGTTCGATGTCGGGCAGATAAATCAGGCTCGGCACGCGCAGCAGCCAACCGGCAAACGCTACTGGCCAACCGACCCAACCGCCCGTCAACAGCAGCGCTTGCGGTCGAAACTTCAAAACGATTAAGATCGCTTGAAGTGTACCCACAAGTAGCTTAACGATACTTAGCGCCGCGCGCAACACGCCGACGCCATGCAGCGGACCAGAATAGACCTGCGTATAATGATCAAACTTCAGGTTCGCCTCGTCGAGCAGGGGGCGTTCGAAGCCGCCAACGCTGCCTACAAACGTCAGTTCAACGCCGGGATGCTGAGCGGTCAGTGCTTCGGCGACCGCTATTGCTGGATAAACGTGACCACCGGTTCCCCCAGCCGCGATCATCATACGCACTGGCGCTTCTCCCTTCGGGTGAGTTTTCAATCGCCGTCACACGAGCAACACTCATCAACAAACCCGCCCCCGCCAGCAGCGTGATCAGCGACGATCCGCCGTAGCTGATGAACGGCAGCGCCACGCCGCTCGTCGGCACGAGATTGATCATAACAGCGATGTTCATCAGCGCTTTGGTGACGATCCACAAGGTGACGCCCGCCGCCAACAGCGACCCGAAAGGGTCTTTCGCCCGCCGTGCGATTTGAAAGCCGCGAATGACCAAAAACACGTACAGCATGATCACGAACATCGCGCCGACGAAACCCAGTTCCTCGCCGATCACGGCGAAAATACTGTCGGTATGCGGCGTCGGCAAAAAGCCGAACTTCTGCTTGCCCTGTCCTAAGCCCACACCCCACCAGCCGCCGTTCAAAAAGGCGATCATCGCCTGCCGTGCCTGATAGGTCGCTTGTGTGAAGTCGGTCAAGCCCGCCACGAACGGCAAAATCCGGTCTTGCGCGTAACTCAAATTCTCGGCAACAATGTAGCCGCCGATGCCCATGAAGCTGAGCGCCGCCGTCAGGTGCAAAATATTCGCGCCCGCGAGGAAAAACATCGTTCCCGCGACGATCACAATCGTCACCATCGTCGTCAGGTCAGGCTGAAGCGCGACCAATCCGCTGATCACGCCGATCAAGACCGTGAACGGCAGCAAGCCATACATGATGCTGCTGACCTTCGTCGTTTTCGAGCCAAGCCACGCCGCGACGTAGATCACGATTGTCAGTTCCGCCAATTCACCGGGCTGATACGACCCGCCGAGGAAAGCACGCCGCGCGCCGAAGGTCTTATCGCTAAAGACCAGCACGGCGATCAAGCTGGCGACAGTCAGCAGCAGCAGCAGCACGACGAACCGTTTCCAGACGCGATAGTTGATCAGCGTCAGCAGCACAAAGAACGTCCCGCCGATCAACATATTTCGGGCGTGCTGCATAAAGATATAGGTGTCGCTGCCGTAATCCTGTCGGCTCCAGTCGAAGGTCGTGCTGTAGATCATCAAGCTGCCGATTGCCAGCAGCAGACCGAGAATGACCAGCATGGGAAGGTCGATGGTGGAAAGTAGCGTCCGTCGATGTTCGACCGAACGCACGGGTTCAGCCACCGGATCGCTCGGCTTGAAGATGCGCGTCCGCCCCGATGGTGGTGCTTGCGCCGGAAAATCAACGTCTGCGTCCGTGAAATGCGGGATCGAGTCCGCCATCACTACCCTTTCCAATAAAGTAGAGTTGTTAGCAATGAACGTGTAGCCAAAAACAAATCATGCTGTCGTTGTAGGGGCGTTATCTATAACGCCCTTTGCGTTGGTTTTCTATTTCAGCACTTTACTCAACTCATTCTATCCCGTTACAGCGCTTGCACAAGCTTACGAAAGTGTTCGCCGCGCGCCACAAAATCGGGATAGGCGTCGTAGCTCGTCCCGCCCGGCGAGAGCAGCACCACATCGCCCGCTTGTGCAGCTTTCGCCGCCGCCGCCACCGCTTCGTCGAGCGTGGTAACGCAGGTGACGGGTTCTTCGCTGCCGCACAACTGCTTGACCACCTTGACGATCCCTTCACCGAATTCGCCAAAAGCGATGATCTGGCGCGACTTGGTCAGCGCCAGCGAGAGCATGACTTCCCACGGCAGTTTCTTGTCGCGCCCGCCCAACAGCAGCACCAGCGGCTCGTCATACGACTTGAGCGCCGCCAGCACCCGTTCCGGCGCGGTGGCGATACTATCGTTGACGTAGGTCACGTCGTTGACAATCCGTACCGTTTCAAGCCGGTGCGCCACCCCGTGAAACTCACGGATCGTCGCCGCCATCACCTCAGGATCGATCCCCGCCGCCCCCGTGATCGCGCAGGCTGCCAACACGTTGAGTACGTTATGCTCGCCGCGTAACAGAATCTCGCTCCGTTCGCAAACGACGTGCGGTTCACCATCAGGGCTGGCATCTCCAGCGACGATCAAGCGCTCGCCTGCCAGAAACGCGCCATCGCCGACCATCTCGCGCGCGCTGAACCAGACCACATCCCCCGGCGCGATCTGTTCCAACGCTCGGCTGATCGCGTCGTCACGCCCCAGCACCGCCACGTCGTGCGTCTTCTGATACACCAGAATACGCGCCTTCGCTTGAGCGTAGGCTTCCATCGTCCCGTGACGGTCAAGGTGATTAGGCGTGATGTTCAGCACCGCGCCCACGTTCGGGCTGGCAGTCATTAGTTCCAGTTGAAAACTGGATAATTCCATCACGACGCGGTCATTCGGGTTGATGATTGGCAGCACATTCAGCAGCACGTCACCGATATTGCCGCCGACCCACGTTCGATGTCCCGCCCGCTTGAAGATATCGCCGACCAGCATGGTCGTCGTCGTCTTGCCGGCGCTGCCCGTAATGCCGATCACGGGCGCGGGGCAACGCTCCATGAACAACTGGGCGTCGTTGGTCAGCGGCACGCCATAACGCAGCGCCAACTGCAAAATCGGCAAATTGAGGGGAACACCACCGGAAACGCAGATCAAATCCGCGCCTTCGAGCAGCACTTCGGGATGCCCTCCGAGTACAAATTCGACGCCGGAATACTCTGCCGGATTGAGATTTAGTTCATTGACGGAGCGGCTGTCGTTGACGACGACGTGCGCGCCAATCGTCGGCAGCCAGCGCGCCAGCGCCCGTCCCTGCCGCCCAAAGCCGAGCACAACCACTGTTTTCCCGTAAAGTGGATCCGTCATTCAAAGCTCCAATTGCACGCTGTGCGCTGCTGCTGGCATGAATTTCGCACCGATTTGGACTGCGAAACTTGACATAAATGTTTGTCAAATTTGACAAAACCGCTTTGTAAAATCATTGTGATGTTTGTAAAAGTCACAAACTCGACCTCAAACAAGGGCGTTCAATAGATGATCCTGCGCGGATGAGCGCAAAGGGCTGATTGAGCATTTTTTCACAATAATGCCAACGCCACGCCAATCATGGCGGCGAGCAGCCCGACCAGCCAGAAGCGCTGGACAACCTGCGTTTCGCTCCAGCCGCTCAACTCGAAGTGATGATGCAGCGGCGACATACGAAACAAGCGCTTGCCTTTGGTCGCCTTGAAATACCCGACTTGCAAAATCACGCTGAACATCTGTGCCATCGGCACAATGGCGATAATCGGCAGCAGCAGCCATTGCCCGGTCATGATGGCGATGACACCAAGTGTACTGCCGAGTGCCATCGAGCCAATGTCGCCCATGAACATCTGCGCCGGATGTGCGTTGAACCACAAAAAGGCGAAGCATGCCCCGACGAGGACAAAGCACAACTGTACGAGGAAGATTTGCCCCTGAAGGTAGGCGATGATTCCATACGCCGCGAAGGCGCTGGCGCTGATAATGCCGCACAATCCGTCGAGTCCGTCGGTGAAGTTGACGGCGTTCGCCATGCCGACGATCACGATCACCATGAGGGGGATGAACAGCAGCGGCGTCATCGGGATGATGATGTTCAGCAGCGGAATCGCAATTTCGTTGGCAAACTGAAAACCGCCGTCGCGCGAATAGAGCGAAAACCCGACCGCTGCAATCGTGGCAAGGATCACTTGCAGCAGCAGCTTGACCCGCCCGGTCAACCCTTCGCCATGGCGCGCTTCGCCGCGCGAACGCCGAACGCCTTCCCAGTCATCGACCGCGCCCAACGCGGCGAAACTCACCAGCACGAACAGCGGCAGCAGAATACTAGGACCGGTCAGCGCGGTGGGCGACGGACGGACGATACTGGCGATGTTGAGCGCCAGTGTGATGATCACAACCGGCAGCACGATCAAAATGCCGCCCATGGTGGGCGTACCCGCCTTGTACTCATGCTGAACCAGTTCGATGCGAATCTGCTTACCCACCTTCAAGAGGCGCAGAATTGCAATCAGTGGTCCACCCCAGATCACGCCGAGGACAAAGGCGACTCCGCCGACGGTGAGCGCTAACGGTAATCCCGGTGTCATGTACTGCTCCTACCTGCGAATGTGATTAACCGCGCCGCCCTGCGCGCTCAGTTCGTGACGCACGTCGTCGGTGGGAATTTCCAGCGCCAGCACCAGCCGTTCCGCCAATCGTTGGAAGGCGGGCGCAGCCGTCTGTGATCCCCAGTAATCCGCCGGACGATCCAGCTTGACCAGTACGATCACCTGCGGGTCATCCGCCGGGAAAAAGCCGATGAACGAGGCAATCGACGAGCCGTTCTCATAGCCAATCGGCGTCGGAATTTCCGCCGTTCCGGTCTTGCCGGCGATGGTATAACCCGGCACAGACGCCTTGCCATCCAAGCCGTCGTTGACGACCGAGATCATCATCTGCGTGACCTCGCGCGCCGTCTCCGCCGAAATCGGACGACCGAGATTCGCCGGACGTGCCTCGATGACCTGATTGCCGTCGATCACTTGATGGATCACGCGCGGCTGCATCATCAAGCCGCCATTGGCGACCGCGCCGACCGCCGTAACCATTTGCAGGGGGGTTACCGCGACGCCCTGACCGAAAGCGTTGGTGCCAAGCTGGCTTTCGCTCCAGTTCTCGTCGCCGGGCGTGTACATCGTGCCCGCCTGCTCGCCTTCGAGGTCGATACCCGTCAGCCGCCCGATGCCAAATTTGTCCATCATGGTATAGAACGAGGTCGGGCCCATACGGGTGCTAATCGTCGCCATGCCAACGTTGAGCGAATCGACCAATGCCTGAGTCGCCGTTGTCGTCCCATGTGCCGCGCGATCCCAGTTGTAGATCGACACGCCGCCGACGTCGAGTTCGCCGCTGTCGTAGTAGCTCCAATCGGGCGTAATCGACCCCATCTCCAGCGCCGACGCCATCGTCAGCACTTTGAAGATCGACCCCGGTTCGTATTGGTCGCCAATTGCGGCGTCAGTGTACAAATCCTCGTTCGCGACATTCGCATAAGCATTCGGGTCATACGAGGGATAGTTCGCCATCGCCAGAATGTCACCGTTGCGCGGATTCATGACGATGATCGACCCGCTCGACGCGGCGTAGGTGTTGATGTCGTCGAGCAGTTCGCTTTCAGCGATATACTGCACGTCGCGGTCAATCGTCAGCACAACGTCGCGCCCACGATCCTGCTGCCAGTCCACAATCGGCACATCGAACGGGATCGTGCTGACGCGCCGATCTGTCACCTTGCCCGCCAGTTGATCGTTGTAGTGTCCCTCGACGCCGTAATAACCTTGCAGGTCACCGCCGACGAAGCCCAGAATTTGCGCCGCGACCGGACCTTGCGGGTAGCTCCGGCGCGGCACAGGATCCATGCGAATTTCCGATAGATCAAGCTGGCGCACGCGCTGCGCCAATTCAGCGCTCACATTCGGCGCGACCAGCACCCAGAGCGCGTCACTGGTCAGCTTGTCGTACAGTTCAAGTTCATCAATGCCCAAAATTGAGGAAATCTGTGTCGCCGTGCGGCGTGCGTCCGAAACGAGGCTCGGACTCGCGCCGATGCGGTATTCGAGCGTATTGACCGCCAGCACTTCGCCGTGTCGGTCATAAATATTGCCGCGCGCGGCGGCGAGGCTCAACGACTGCGTATAACCGCTATCGCGCAGGTTGATCAGGTAGGAATCGACCTGCGGATCAAGCGGAAATTGAAACGAGAGCAAGCGCAGCAGCAAGATCAAGCTCATGAAGATCAACCCGCCGATCACGACCGGCAGCCGCCGCCGAAAAACGTCCTGCTGCGGATAAACCCCCTGCATCACTGCGCCTCCTGATTGGTGAAGCTTTCGACCTGATGCCGCAGCGCGTCCCACTGCTGCTCGACCCACCCGCTAAACGACTCGTCGTAGACCGGAACCGGCGCGGCTTTTGTCTCCAAAGGAATCACCGACTGCTGACGATCCGGGTTATAACCATCAACGACAATGTACTCGATATCCGCCGCTCCCGCCGGATGAAAGTCGAGTTCTTCCGCCCGGCGCTGCAAGCGCGGCATACTCTGCAAACTGGCGATTTCAGCCCGTATCTGCTCGTTATCCTGCTCAAGATCATCGCGCTGAGTGATCAAACTCTCAAGCTGGCGTCCGAGCGCGGTCGCGGACGACGACTGCGACAGGTAGAGCGCGCCAATGATGATCAACACGAATAAGCCCAACGTCGCCAACGCCAGCGCCTGCCGCTGCGGACGCCAGCGCGAACGGTCGAGCGTATGCTCAAGCCAACTCATAAGGCTCGTTTCTCCACGATACGTAATTTGGCGCTGCGGCTGCGCGCATTCTGGGCGATCTCGGCATCGTCGGCGATGATCGGCTTGCGCTGGATGAGCCGCACGCTGGCGTGATGCCCGCAGATGCAGATCGGCGTCTTCGGCGGGCAGATGCAGTCGGTACTCGCCAAACGGAAAGCGTCTTTGACGATTCGATCTTCAAGGCTGTGAAAGCTGATCACGGCGAAGCGTCCGCCCGGTTGCAGCAGATCGATGGCTTTCGGCAGCGCATCAGCGACGACCGACAGCTCATCGTTGACGGCGATCCGCAGCGCCTGAAAGACGCGCGTCGCCGGGTGAATTTTCTGATCATGCCGTTGGTGGGTCGCGCGTTGGATGCTGTTGGCAAGCTGCTGGGTGGTGGCAAACGGACGTTCCCGCACGACCACCCGCGCAAGCCGGCGACTGTCGCGTTCTTCGCCGTAGCGGAAGAACAGATCAGCCAGTTCGCGCTCATCAAGCGTATTGACGAGATCGGCGGCGGTCGGTTGGCTGCCGCCCGCGTCGAAACGCATATCGAGCGGACCTTCCGTCCGAAAAGCGAAACCGCGTTCCGGCGTGTCCAACTGCATCGACGACACGCCGAGGTCGAGCAGAATCGCATCGACGCCGTTCCAGCCGATTATCTGCGCTTGGTGAGTCATTTGAGCGTAGCTGGCGTGAACGATGTGGGCACGCTCGCCGTAAGGCGCAAGCGTCGCGCGTGCGATTTCCAGCGCCATCGGGTCACAGTCTAAGCCGAGCAGGTCGCCCGCGCCGTGTTCGAGCAGCGCGGCGCTGTGTCCGCCCGCGCCCAGCGTCCCATCGAGCACGCGCTCGACAGCGTGATCGGGCGGCAGGAGATGTTCAAGTACCGCGTCGAGCAAAACCGGGATATGCATCATGCACCTAGTTTCAGGTCTTTGACGCGATTATAGCACAGTATCCCGCAGCGAAATCCCACAGTTGTCGGGGAGCGCGCTCCGCGAGACAGCGCCGGAGAAGCAGGATTAGCACTCGCTACTCCGGCGCGATAGGCAGCGCGATAGTCACCTGCGTCCCCTTGCCGACAATCGAGCGAATGTCGAGCAGACCGCCGTGCGCGTCGATGATGCCTTCTGCAAGCGCCAAGCCCATGCCCATGCCCTGCTGTTCGGTCGTCTCGCGGTCGATCTGGCTGAAGCCTTCCCGCGCTTCTTCGAGACGGCGTTCGGGAATACCCGGACCTTGATCGACGATGCTGATCATCACGTTCGTGCCGGACTGCCACTGCGTAATGTTGACCTGACTATCTTCCGGCGAGAACTTGACCGCGTTGGAGATCAACTCTGCCAGCGCCTGTTTCAGCGCGGGCGGGTTCGACATGACCACAGCGTCACGGTCGCGGTCGTGCAGATTGACGCTGACATTCGGCTGCTGCTGATAGGCGAAGCGCCGCGCGAGGTTGTTCGCAGCCACCAGCATCTCCCACATACGCATCGGCATACCGTCCTGCATCACGCTGTCACGGCTCAGCATTCCCGCCTCAAGCTGAGTGATAAACACCAACTGTTCAACGCGGTGGCTCAGGCGCTTGCTGCCCGCGCTGATCGTGTCCAGCAGTTCTTGCAGTTCGCTCGACGAAAGCTGTCCGATCTGGCGCGAAATCACGTCCACAACCGTGTTGATCGAGATCAGCGGCGTCCGCAGTTCATGCGTGACCATCCGTGTCAGTTGGCGCTTCACATTGTCGAGCTTCTGTTCGGAATACACAGCGATCTGGGTCTGACGGCGCAGGCGCGTCTTGATCGCCGAGAGCAGTTCCGCAGACGTGAACGGCTTGATCAGGTAGTCATCCGCGCCCAGTTCCATCCCCTGCCGCATCGATTCACGGTCGGCTTTCGCCGTCAGAAAGATGAATGGGATGTTCGCCGTCGCGGGGTTGGCTCGAATCTGTTGGAGAACGTCGTAACCGTTCAGGTCAGGCATCATGATGTCACAGATGATTAAGTCTGGTGTGTATTCCTGAGCTAATGTTAGACCCTGCGCGCCGCTGCTCGCGCTTTGAACCTCAAAGTCCGTGTATTGCAGCAGCTCTGTGATATCTTCGAGCAGGTAACGCTCATCCTCGATCACCAGAACTTTAGTCATACGGCAATATCCTACTACACTGAAAAAAGTTGCACTCACATTAATTCTAACGCCTGTATCAAGCATAACTCTGTGAAATTTTCCTGAAAATACTCACGATTTTCACATTTATTAAAGTATATATAAAGAATACCGTGATTGCTAGTTGAAGTCGTTCATGTGGTACTTGTTAAAATGGGAGTTATCAGACAACCATTGAGCGAGAAACCGACATGAACGACACCTATATTGTAACGACGTATGTGGTGATTGATGATATTTTGAAAGCCT
>JBBSNT010000106.1:0-11592 GCA_038260485.1 Aggregatilineales bacterium
CGAGCGTGACTTGGTCTTCTATAAAGCTTGTCGGCACGCCTAACATGCCCAAGTAGAGCTTGGCGGCAGCGTCGAATGCCTGCTGACCTTCAGTGCTTGTATCGAGTTCGAAATAAACCGGCGTATTGACGGGGACGTAAGCCGCCGGATCAGATGCTTCGCGTTCGGGCGTGCTCTCTTGCGCCCACGCTGGAGCCGCCAGCACCAGAAGAATCATTAAGAAAAAAACAAATCGTTTCATGCCTGCTGCTCCCTTTGCTGCTTGTGACTATACAGCGGGATTGTACTTTTTTGCCAAATTCTAGAGTATTTCATCATCTCGTTAGAGGTGTAACCCTACTTCATCTTTTGTTGACATTGATTTAATCTTGGCATAAACTACAAAAAAGCAGTGCTGTTTTAGGAGCATTGATGCGCAAGGATAAGTTTTCAAAAAAGATCGTGATATACGACCACTGAAGCACGCGGCGTCGTTAGAAACCGCGTGCTTTTTATTTTGCCTCAAACGCTCATATTTAGGAGGAAAGACGCCATGGACTACGGCATGATCGGCAAAATCGAAAAGGCGAAGCGCTACGCTCAACAGCCGGAACGAATCACCTTTCAGTCGTTCTCCGCAAATTTCAAGGGCGATAATAGCACTTACCACGTGTCATTGAGTCCTGAGGGATGGGACTGCACCTGTGCTGGTTTTGCGACACAAGGTATTTGCCCGCACGTGATGTGCATGGAAAAACTATTCAAGCCGATGATCAAGCGCGACCCGCTGCGCTATGCGCCGGGGCAGAACGTCGTCAGCGACGTGGATAAGGCGATGCGTTACGCTGATGAGCCGGATCGGATTGAATTTCAGGCTTTAGAAGTCACGTTTGCGGGCGAAAATAGCGCCCATCACACCACCTACGCGGACACCGCTTGGCAGTGCGACTGCTCGTTCTTCGCAAGCCGGGGCGTTTGCTGTCACACGATGGCGATGGAGCGGGTGCTCAAAGACATGGTTACGACCGCTATGCCCATCGTAGGATAAACATTTTCCGTGCGCCGTATCACCTCACGAAATATTCTGTTAGAATGAAGGCGTTCGAAATAATCAGACCAACGCCTTCTTTCTTTGTGACTCTTGAATAATGAACCCACAGCCGTTCTTGGGTGTAATAATTGCAAATCTCTCAATTCTTTACGGCTGACCACCCAATTGGTTTTGCATTGCTTGACAGCATGTCTATTATCTTGCAAACTCTCTCAATTCCTTAAATAAGTCTTTAAAGCATCAGCACGTTGTTCACAGGAGGATAGACGCATTGGGCGTTTTAATGGAAGTCAAGAACCTCATTACGCGGTTCCATACACAGGAAGGGACGGTTTACGCCGTCAACGATATTTCTTACAAGCTTGAAGAAGGCGAAACGTTAGGCGTCGTCGGTGAGAGCGGCAGCGGCAAAAGTGTTCATGCCCTGTCGATTATGCGCTTGATCCCCACGCCACCCGGCAAGATCGAAAATGGTGAAGTCATCTTTCAGGGGCGTGACCTGCTGAAACTGCCGGGTGACGAAATGCGGCTCGTGCGTGGCGCGGAAATCGCCATGATCTTCCAAGACCCGATGACCTCGTTGAACCCAGTGCTGAACATCGGGACGCAGATTACCGAGGCGCTCAAGCTGCACATGGGCATGAATAACAGGCAGGCGGATGATCGCGCGATTGAACTGCTGACGATGGTCGGCATTCCTGATGCAGGGCGTCGTTTGAAAGCCTACCCGCACCAGTTTTCGGGTGGGATGCGCCAGCGCGTGATGATCGCTATGGCGCTGTCCTGCAACCCCAAGCTGTTGATCGCCGACGAGCCGACCACTGCTCTCGACGTGACCATTCAAGCGCAGATCATTGAATTGGCGAAGCGCTTGAAAGATCAGTTGGGCATGGCGATGATCTGGATCAGCCACGACCTCGGCGTCGTTGCCGGTCTTTCCGACAATGTGCAGGTGATGTACGGCGGCGTGATTGTCGAGCGTGGTCCGGTTGTGGACGTGTTCAAGGATACGCGCCACCCGTATACACTCGGCTTGCTCAAGTCGCTGCCGCGCCACGATATGCGGCAGGGTGGCGAAAAGCTCATCCAAATTGAAGGCGCACCGCCGGATATGCGTAATCCGCCGAAAGGCTGTCCATTTTTCGAACGCTGCACCTATCGCATTCCGGGCAAATGCGATGAGGAAATGCCGCCGCTTATTCCGGGACCGGACTCGAACCCTGAGCACCTCAAGGCGTGCTGGGTAGACGTTCGCAACGGCGAGCCGCTGCTGGATCAAGAAGGAGAGAGGCAACATGTCTAGCATCGCCCCCGCTATGAGAGCTTCGGAAGACTACGCAAAGGGCAAGGAAGTGCTGGTTCAGGTTCGCGACCTGAAGAAGCACTTCCCGATCAGCGCCGGGTTGATTTTCCAACGTCAGGTCGGCGCGGTCAAAGCCGTCGATGGCGTGAGCTTCGACATCTTCAAAGGCGAGACACTCGGCTTAGTCGGTGAATCAGGCTGCGGCAAGAGCACAACCGGACGTACTGTGCTCCAACTCTACAAGCCGACGGAAGGCTCGGTCGTCTTCGAAGGTAACGAACTGACGGAACTTTCCCCGTCTGACCTGCGTAAGACGCGCCGGCGGATGCAGATGATTTTCCAAGACCCATTCGCGTCGCTCAACCCGCGTATGTCGGTCGGCAACATCGTCAGCGAGCCGCTGCGTATCCACAAGGTGATCGACAACAAAGTCGAGCTTCAGGAATTTGTCGAGCGACTGCTTGAGCGCGTCGGTTTGAACCCCTACTACGTCAACCGTTACCCGCACGAATTTTCCGGCGGTCAGCGGCAGCGTATTGGTATCGCCCGTGCGCTGGCGCTTAATCCGAGCTTCATCGTTGCTGACGAGCCGATTTCGGCGCTCGACGTGTCGATTCAGGCGCAGGTCGTCAACCTGCTGGAAGAACTTCAGTCGGAACTCAACCTGACTTACCTGTTTATCGCCCACGACTTGAGCATGGTGCGACACATCTGCGACCGCGTCGCGGTGATGTATCTCGGCAAGATCGTCGAAATCGGTACGACCGACGACGTGTACGATAATCCGCTGCACCCGTATACGCAGGCGCTGCTTTCGGCTGTGCCCGTCCCTGACCCGCTGATGGAGCGCGACCGCCAGCGGATCATCATCTCTGGCGACGTGCCTAGCCCTGCGCGTCCACCGACTGGCTGTAACTTCAACACGCGCTGCCCTGTTGCTATCGCGGGCATGTGTTATCAGGAACCCGACCCGCCGCTGGTGGAGATCACGCCCGGTCACTGGGCAGCCTGCCACCGCGTGACGCCGATCTGAACCGCCATCCCTTTTTTAGCGATAAACTAAAACAGGCTACTCAACTGAGTAGCCTGTTTTTTTCATGAACCCGCCGCGACGCTACACGCGCAGCGACCTCAGCTTTTTATCTGCGTCTTGAAGCGAGGACGTGATGTGCATATTTTTGGTGATACGCGGGAGCAGGCGCTTTGCCATCCCGGCGAACGACTGCAAGAACATGCCGTGCACGATGACGACGACCGCACGCTGATTATCGGGGATGTCGGTATCCGCATTGGATACCATGAAATGGGAGAGAATGTTCTTTGGCATTCCGCTTGTCTTAGAGCTGTCCCAAATCGCATCGACTGAATAATCGACGCTGCTCATAAGAGCGCGGCTCTGCTTAAGGGCGGTGCTCAACTCCGTCAGCGTCCAAGGATCGCTAAATTCAACATAGACGGCGGTTTTCGCGTCGTTATACCAACGAGCACTGACGGGCATGAATGATTCCTCAATTTCTGTAACTGATGACAACACTTACAAATCAGTATACTCGACTTAGGTTGGAATCGGTGAGAATCGCCGCCTGCAGAGGGGAATTTACGTTTTTTGAGATAGATCATCCAACGCTGGTTGGTACTCAGCATCTCGGTGATCTGAATGTGCTGTGGGTGCTGTCATGGACTTGCCGGTGTAAACTCGACGAGATGATGCAGCAGAATAAGGGAACTTCAATGAGCGATCCAGAGCATGGCGGGCAGGGTGCTGAAACCCTAGCTTGAAGCAGCGGAAAATATAGGTGTCACGGCGCTTGGTCGAGTGCAGCACCCTCGGCGTGGGGCGGAACGTCGCGGTACTGCGCTAACCGGCGTGAAACGGATTAAATCACCTCGTAGCTGAAGCCCCAGAGTTCGGTCGCGTCCGCGATGATCGACTGCGTGCCGACGATCAGGATGGTGCCGTCTGTTCCGGCGCGTTCGCGCGCTTCCTCGACTGCTTCCGCCAGCGTGGGAACGTGAGTCACGTCAGGGTTATAGGCGATGGCAGTTTCCATCGCTTGGCGAAAAGTGGGAAAGTGCAGCGAGATATTGCGCGCTGTCTCGGTGATGATCAGCGAATCGCTGATGGAACCGATTTCTCGATAGACGCCGTCGTAATCCTTATCATCGGGAATGCAGACGATGCCGATAACAGGGGTGTTGAGTTCACCTTCGAGGCTCTCGATCATCGAGTGCGCCGACGCCGCGTTGATCGCGCCGTCGAGATAGACGGCGGGCGATTCTTGCAGTTTTTGCAGGCGACCGGGCCAGATCACGTCGGCTAAGCCGCGACGAATGGCGGCGACGTACTCCGATGATCCGTGTGAGATACCGGGCAGACGTCCATGCAAGTTGCCCGCGCCCTGTACCGCCAGCGTCGCATTTTCGACCTGATAGCGCCCGTGCAGCGAGAGATCAACCTCGCCATAACGCCCCAAGTTCATCCGGATGCCGCTTTCGGTTTTGCCGAGATATTCGCCCATGTCCTGCGGCGCGATCCAAGCGAACTCGGCACCCTGCACGTCAGCTTCGATTTGCAGCACTTCGAGAACTTCAGTGGGCTGGGGCACGCTGTAGGCGTAACTGTGCGGCTTGATGATGCCGGCTTTGTGCCACGCGATGCGCTGAAGCGTCGGTCCTAACTGGCGTGAATGCTCCAGCATGATCGGCGTGAACAGCGAGAGGTGATTGTTGACGACGGCGATGTCATCGAAGCGCCCGCCGCGCCCGACTTCGAGCACCGCCGCGCTGACGCGGTTCTCGTCGAACCAGCGCAGGGCAGTCGCAAGGAAAATCCCCTGCGGGCTGAAATACTGCGTATCGGTCAGAGTCGCTTCGATGGCGTCGATCTCTGGCGCGAGATCATCCAAAATTCGCAGCAGGTCGGCTTCAGGGATCGCACGACCGTCTACGCGAATACGTTCGCGCCAACTGACAAGGTGCGGGCTGGTGATCATGCCGACGGTGTGCCCCAAGTGTTGGAGCAGCTTCGCCATGAAGACGGTCGTCGAGCCTTTACCCTTGCTGCCTGTGATGACGGCGTACTCACGGATGATGGCGGTGTGGTCGTCGTTGGTGCGCGAGGACAGCAGCCCGGTCGCTTGCAGCAGACGGCGCGTCGGCATCGTGTCGCGCGACAGTTCGTCCGGCCCGCGATCAATCCCGCGCAGTTTTCGCAGCGAGCGGAACACGTAAGTAATGGCTTCGGCTTCGTTCGCAAATGGCATCGGTTTACCGTCCCTCTAGCGTCGCCGGGGCGTCATGTCACCCACACGGCGGAGTAAGTACAATGAGTTGACTGCTGGTATAAGTACTGGTCGCCCGAAGGCGCGTAATGAGTAAAGTCATTCTTCGTTCGTCGTAACACTGTAACCAAAGAGTTTTCGTGATGAAACAAACCCTCTATGTGATTCTGTCCTTTTTGCTGATTTATGCCAACCCCGCTTTTGGCGCGGTGGTATCGAGCGGCGTTTGCCTCGCTGCGCCTGCGCCGCTGCTGCAGGTCGGTGATACAGGCGTCGTGCTAATCGACGGCTTGAATTTACGGGCGCTGCCCGCTGTCGAGACCGGCGTCAGCGGACGGCTGTACAAGGGCAACCGTTTTACGGTGATCGGCGGGTCAAGCTGTAACGGATCGTATACGTGGTGGCGTGTCGAGACGGCGAACGGGACGCGCGGGTGGCTCGCGGAGGGGACGATCCAGCAGTATTACGTCGTCCCTTCCGCCGATGCGGATCAGCCGCCGATGCCTGTTCATATCACCTGCCTGCTGACGCTTGATCCAGTGGCGTGTTTGTGAGCAATTAGCCGCGCGAGTTGGTGGCGAAACCGGGTTCATCGCCTGTGACGAGCGGCAGATCGGTACGGTTGCCCCACTCTGACCACGATCCGTCATAGCCGCGCACGTCGTCGTAGCCCATCAAGCGCAGCATGAAGTAGAGATGCGCGCCGCGCCAGAAGGTCTGGCAGTAGGTGACGACTGTCTTGTCGGGCGTGACGCCGCGATCTGCCAGCAGCGCTTGCAGGTCGTCCGCCGGAAGAAAGACTTCGACGTCAGGGTCTTGAAGCTCCGCCTGCCAATTCGGGTCTGTCGCGGGGACGGTATCGCCGCCCGTGAGCGCGTCGAACCAACTGAACAGGATCGCGCCGGGGATGTGCCCGCCGCGTGACGAGAACTTGACTTCGCCGGTGTATTCCTGCGGCGAACGCGCGTCGAGAATAGCGTAATCGGGGTCATCGAGGTGGGCGAGTAGGTCGTCGGCGTTGATCAGGCGCTCCGGCATGAGCGTGATGGGGTAGTCGGTCAGCGCGACGTCGGGCGTGTCGGTCGAGGTGAGCAGATCATCGGCTTGCCAAACGTTCCAGCCGCCGTCGAGGATGCGCGAATCGGGATGTCCGACGTAATCGAGCGTCCAGAACATGCGCGCGCTGTTCATCATGCCGAGATCGTCGTAGATCACGGCGGTCATGTCCGGCGTCAAGCCGATGCGGTCGAGGGTGGACTGCACTTTACTGCCATCGAATTCCAGCGACACCTGATCAATCGTCGAGGCGATGTCACCGAGTGGGACGCTGACCGCGCCGGGGATGTGCCCGGCGGCGTAGGCGGACGCGCTGCGCATATCGAGGATGCGCAGCGTGGCGTCATCCAGATGATCGGTCAGCCACGCCGTATCAACCAGAAGCTGTGCGTTCGGGTAATCTGCATCAGGTTCGGGCGTCGTCGCTTGCGCGCCGCTGGTCGCAGCGGGCAGCACGAATAGGAACAACATCATGAGCCAAGTGATCCGCTTCATTCCGATAAATCCTTTTCCAATGTGTCCATTGTTCACTTATCTTATGGTGGATCATACCACGCCCGCCGTTTAACTTTGGCAAAGCGGCGGCAAATGCTATGATCCACGCATAAGATTTATTTGCATTGCAGGTTGACGATTCCGTCATCGGAAAGATACTCCATGAAGATTACGAAAATCGAACAGTTTATGGTTGCGCCGCGTTGGTTGTTCGTCAAAATTTCGACCGACGAGGGAATCGAGGGCTGGGGCGAACCGATTGTCGAGGGGCACGCGGCGACGGTTGCCGCTGCTATCGGTGAAATTGAAGGCGCGCTGATCGGGCGCGACCCTGACCGGATCGAGGATTTGTGGCAAATGCTCTACCGTGCCCGCTTTTATCGCGGCGGGCCGGTGCTGATGAGCGCGATTGCGGGCATCAATCAAGCGCTGTGGGACATCAAGGGCAAGCGGCACGGCGTCCCCGTCTACCAACTGCTTGGCGGGCCGGTGCGCGACAAAATCCGTGTCTATGCGTGGATCGGCGGCGACCGCCCCGACGACGTCGCGAACGCAGCGCTCGAACGGCGGGCGCTCGGTTTCACGGCGACCAAGATGAACGCCACCGAAGAACTCGGCTATATCGATTCGTTCGCGCAGGTTGAGGCGGTGGTTGAGCGGGTGGCGGCGGTGCGCCAAGCGGTCGGCTCGGATTTCGGCATCGCGGTCGATTTTCACGGGCGCGTCCACAAACCGATGGCGAAGGTGCTGGCGCACGAACTCGAACCCTATCACCTGTTGTTCATCGAAGAACCCGTTCTGACCGAGAACCTCGAAGCGCTGCGCGAAATTGCGATGCACACCTCGACGCCGATTGCGACCGGTGAACGGATGTATTCGCGCTGGGATTTTAAGTCGCTGCTGCAAAGCGGCTATGTGGACGTGATTCAGCCGGATTTGTCGCACGCGGGCGGGATTTCAGAAGTCGTCAAGATCGCGGCGATGGCGGAAGCGTTCGACGTCGCGCTCGCGCCGCACTGCCCGCTCGGTCCGATTGCGCTGGCGTCGTGTTTGCAAGTTGATGCCGTCGCTCACAACGCCATGATTCAGGAGCAGAGCCTCGGCATTCACTACAACGTTGGCAATGACCTGCTCGATTATCTCGCTGACCCGACGGTGTTCGATTACGAGGACGGCTTCGTCATGCTGCCGACCGCGCCGGGATTGGGCATCACTATCAACGAGGAGGTAGTACGCAAGGCGGCAGTGGTCGGTCACGATTGGCATAATCCGGTTTGGCGTCTGGAAGATGGGTCGATTGCGGAGTGGTAAGCGCGTGATGCCGCGACGGTTTTGTTCTTCCTTTGCGCCTTTGATGCTTTGCGTCTTTGCGTTAAGTCTTTTCGGATGTGAACTGCGCTTCGGTGCTGCGCCGACCGCGACGCCTGTAGCGACGACGATTCCAACGCCGCGCTTGACGGTTGCGTGGACGGAAGCGAACGGTGATCTGTTCGCGTGGCGCGAGGATGAGCGAACTCCCCGCCGAATCGCTTCCGGCGGCGTGATCGCGCCCTATCTCGCGCCGGATGGTGAGCAGGTCGCGTTTACGCGCGGCACACAGGGTGATCCGGTGTCGCTGTGGGCGGTCGGCATCGACGGCACAGGCGCGGAAGAACTGGTCACGGCGGGTGACATTCCAGCACAGCGCAGCGGTCACGCCGAGATCGCGCAGGTGGCGTGGCTAGACGATCAAACCGTCTACTTCAACACGCGCCAGCGCGCTGACTCCGGTGCGGTCAACGACGACACGCTCTATCGCGTCGCGCTCGATGCTGCAAACCCCGTACCGGAACTGATCCTGCCGTCGGGTGCGGGTGGGAACTTCGCCATCGCACCGGGCGGCACAGCCATTGCTGTGATCAGCGCGGGAGTCTACGATACGCAGAAGGGGCGCGTCTCGCTGCTTGATCCGCTCGGTGCGCGGGTGCGTGAGGCGCTGACCTTCACGGCAATCAACACGCCGGACGAAGCACCCTTCTATCCGCCGCTGGATTGGAGCGCAGACAGCGCGTTCGTCCGTATAGCGATCCCCGATCACGACGGCGACCGCGTGACGCTGTGGCGTGCTGCATCTAACGGCGCGGCGCAGATTTTTGGTTATGTCACGGCAACGCGCGACGGCTTACCCGTCTGGTCAGATGGGCATATGTTGTATCTGCAAGCCAACCCAACGGGCGGTTTTGATCTCATAAGCGCAGACGCGAACGGCGAAAACGCGCAGGTCTACGCCAGCGGCGCAATCGAGCGCCCGCGTTGGCTGGCAGACGGCGATTACTTCGTTTACGCGCTGGACGGCGCGCTCTGGATCGGGCAGCGCGGCGACTCCCCGCGACCGCTGAACAGCGCTGCCGAGCACATGATCGTCGCGGGCGAGTGGGTGATCACGGCGCAGGATGGGCTGCGCGCCACAAGCATCAACGGCGAGTCTGTGCTGATCACGGCGACAGCCACCTCGTTCGACGCAGTCCGTGCGCCGTGAAGGGCGTTTTTGCGCGTCTGGCGCTGACGACGACGCTGATCAGCGTCGTCGTGCTGGGCGCGATTCGCCTGACCGCGCGCGATAATCCGCTGGTCGCGGCGTTTTTCGCGCTGACGCCGGATTGCCTATCGCCGTGCTGGCAGGGCATCCATCCCGGCGAGACGAGCCTTGATGATGCGGTTGCGCTGCTCAGGGCGAATGCGTGGGTCGGTATGGTGACGCAGATCGGGGCACTCAGTTCTGAGGGTGGATTCGCGACGGTGATCAACTGGGAATGGAGCAGCGCTTTTCCCTATGGGCGCAGCAGTCACGCTGTCGATGGCTCGTTGGTCGGGCAGAATGGCATCGTCCAGCAAATTTACCTGCTGACTGATCTGCGCTTCGGGGATGTGTGGCTGTCGCTCGGTAAGCCGGACGGCGGGACGGTCGATTACATCGACGATACGCGGCTGCGCATCGAAAATACCGTCTTTTACGCTGACGAGGGGATGTCCGCGACCGTCAGCACCGTCGGCAACTGCTCAACGGGCGCAGTGGATTATTGGCGGCTGCCTACGTCCTTTTGGCTGCGCACCCGCGCGACTATCCCTGTCGAGCAGGTTCAGTATCCGCTCTACGTCAGAGTGATGCGAACCGGGTATCATCGCGTGCGGGCAGCATTTTGCTAAGCGTTGACCGAAGCGTTGCGGTGATGGCTGGGTTGTAATAACCGAGAACAGCAGATGAAGGACACGATATGACAACCATCACGCCGCCGGACGGTTTCCGGCATCACTACGCGATTCAGGTACGCTGGGGCGATATGGACGCACTCGGACATGTCAACAACGCCGTCTACCTGACCTACTTGGAGCAGGCACGGGTCGATTACACGCGGCGCGAATTGGGCTTGTGGGATGGCGGTGGTGGGCAGATCGGCTTGATCATGGCGCGCGTCGAGATCGACTTCAAGCTGCCGCTGTTCGCGGGCGACGACGTTCACGTCTTTACGCGCACCATTCGTTTGGGCAACCGCAGCGGCGTCACCGAGCAGTGGATTATGCGACTGAAGGATGATCAGCTTCAATTGGCGTCACGCGCGCTGGTGACGGTCGTCGTCTACGATTATACCGCCAACCAATCGAGCGCGATCCCCGACGCATGGCGCGAACGGATCAAGGCATACGAGATCGTCGCGCCTGCCGAATAGACGCTAGGTCAGGGGTTTGCGACGCCGGAACAACAGCGCGGGCATGGCAGTGCCGAGCGCAAGCGCCGAGAGGATCAGCCCGGTCGTGACGAAGTTGATGCCCGCATCGACGAGGATTGGCATACCTGTGTCGGCGGTCGCGGTCGAGACGCGGATCGCGCCGAGCATTGCCCGGTAGGCGAACGAACCGGGAACCATCGGGATCGCGCCGCTGACGGCGAACAGGATCGGCGGGGCGTGCAGGTAACGTCCGGCGATTTCAGCGCTCAAGCCGATCACCATCGCGCCCGCCAGCGTCGCCGGAACAATGCTGATGCCGACCTGCATCAAGAGGGCGCGCGTCACGTGACCGACGGCTCCGGCGAGCGCGCAGGCGATCAGAGTACGGCGTGGGACGTTGAAGAGCATGGCGAAGCCGACCGCCGCGATTGCCGACCAGAAGGCGTCAAAGACTATCGCTTGTAGGCTCATAAGCCGCTGACTCCCATCAACTGCATTGCCAGCAGCAAGCCCAGCGCGATACACAGCGAGATTAGCAATCCGGTTAGCCCGCGCACCAGCCCGATCACGATGTGTCCGCGAGTAATGTCCTGAATCGAGTTGATCAGCGGCACGCCGGGGACGAGCAGCAGCACCGACGCCATCAGCGCTAAATTCGGGCGTGCGCCTAGCTGCCAGACGGTCGATAAGCTGGCGATCAAGCCAGCGACAAACGCCGTC
>JBBSNT010000107.1:0-11573 GCA_038260485.1 Aggregatilineales bacterium
CAACGGTCGGATATGCAGATCGAATTGTTCTTCGGTTACACTGGTCGGGATAGTGCTCATGAGAAATCACCTTTGGTCAGGTTTTTCTCTCATGATGCACTATCCATCCTGCTCAATCAAATAGTTTGAATCAGTTCAATGGCAAAAGCTGGACCTATGATTATATCCTACGCGCCGATGGTCCCGACCACGACCTCGGCTATCGAGCGTCGAACTGGTGGATGGTTCAATCCTGACGACGTACTATCAAAAGCCGGAGTCGATCAACGACAAGTGTGCCCTCTTGTGGACGCGCTGGACGCTTCCAGAGGAGGAGTAATGACGATCATAGGCGGCATTCTTCCGGCATTGCTAACCCCCTTCACTGAACAAGGCGAGACTCACACCGAAACGATCAGGGCGTTGGTCAATTTTCTAATTGATCAGTGCGTTCACGGCTTCTTCGTCAACGGCGGCACGGGCGAAGGGCTGCTGCTCAACCCCGGCGAACGCAAACTAGCGCTTGAAACGGTGCTCGATGAAGTCAACGAGCGCGTGCCAGTGATCGCGCACGTCGGCGCGATGGCAACCCGCACCGCCGCTGATCTAGCGGCGCACGCGGCATCGGCGGGCGCGACTGCGGTCGCCGCCGTGCCGCCCGTCTATTTCGCTGTCGATACGTCTGCACTTCAGGAGCACTACCGCATCATCGCCAACGCCGCGAAGGGCGCACCTGTGTGGGTCTACCACATCCCGCAATCCACCGGAGTCAACATCTCGCTCGACGTGCTGGCGAAACTGCTGAAAATCGACCAAGTTCACGGCATCAAATACACATCTTACAAATTCTACGATATGCACGCCATGATCGAAATGACCGTCGAGCGCGATTTCAGCGTCCTTTCAGGCCCGGATGAAATGTGCCTACCCGCGCTGTCAATGGGTTCGCACGGCGCAATTGGCGCGACCTATAATTTGATGGCACGTCATTTTGTCGACCTGTACGACGCTTTTCAAGCGGGTGACATCGAGCGCGCTCAAGCGATGCAGTACGACGCCAACCGCGTGATCCGTGCGCTCTTGACCGTCCCACTGTTCGCGGCGCTCAAGCTGCTGCTGACCGAGCAGGGGTTTGACTGCGGTCTGCCGCGCCGTCCGCTGCGCCCACTAACGCTCGAAGAAAAAGACAAGCTTTACGCGGCACTGGCAGAAACACCGTTCGCGGAAATGATGAGCTTGCCGCGATGACCGCAATCGCGCAGCGCCTGCTAGGAAAGACAGGTTTGCAGGTTTCGGCGCTCTCATTGGGGACAGTTGGTTTGGGGCTGCAATACGGCATCGCAGCGGACAGGGGCAACCTGCCGCCGGATCACAACGACGCGGTACGCTTGGTGCAAAAGGCGGTCGAAGCTGGACTCACCTTCATCGATACGGCACGCGGCTACGGCACGAGCGAACGGATCATCGGTGATGCGACTGCCGAGCAGCGCGAACAGGTGCAGATCGTGACCAAAGTGAGCGCGCTCGACAACAGCAGGCAGCCGCTACGCGGCGATGCGCTACGCGAATGGATCGAGGAATCGGTCACAGAAAGCCTGCGCGTCTTGCATACCGATCACGTTGACGTGCTGATGCTGCACAGCGCGCCGCTCGACCTGCTGCGCGAGAACGAAGCGCTGCCACTCCTGCGTGCGCTGCAAGAATGCGGCATGACCAGACTCATCGGCGCATCGACCTACGGCGTTGAAGCGTCGCTGCTGGCGCTGGAGCAAGGCAGCGACGTTCTGCAAGTCGCCTATAATGTGCTCGATCAGCGCATGGCGGACGAGGTCTTTCCGCGAGCGCTGGCATCCGATTTCGGGTTAACGCCAGTCGAAGCGGCGCTGCGTTTTGCCCTCTCACAGTCGGGGATCGATTCGATATTGGTCGGCGTACAAGCCGCGTCCGAACTCGATCAAGCCCTGAGCGCAGCGGGACAGGGCATCCTTGCACCGGATCAGTTCGAAGCTTTAGCAGCGCTGCGCAGCGACGATCCCGTGCTGCTTAATCCCAGTAAATGGGGCATTCCGTAAGGAGATCATCGTGAAAATTGCCGTTCTCGCTGCCCCGCGCGACTTAAGCATTAAGGATCAACCGCTCGACACCGCCCACCTCGCCCCTGACGAAATCTGGGTCGAGACGCAGATCAGCGCCTTCAAGATCGGCACGGATCGCGGCAACTACGAGGGTGCAGAGCGCGTCCCCGGCGCGCCAGATTATCCCCGTTGGGTCGGCGATAGCAACCTTGGTGTCGTGCGCGTCGGTGACCGCATCGTGACCCGCCAACCCCATCAATCAGAATACGTCACTAAACAATCTGCCAGCCTCGCTGTCGTGCCGGAAAACGTCGATTCGGAAGACGCAGTCTGGGCGCACCTCTACGCCCTCAGTACCTACTGCTATCAGAAGGCGCTGTTTCGCCCGGCGAATTTGTCGCAGTCGTCGGCGTCGGCGTGCTTGGCTTGGGCGCGGTCGGCACGCTGATGGGCGCGCGCGTGATCGCGTTGGCAAATAATTCCGTTCGGCTGGAGATGGCACGAACAATGGGCGCACATACGGCGTTTCTATCGGATGATCCGTAGCTTGCCGAGAAGCTCGACAGCTTCACCAAAGGCGCAGGCGTCGATCTCGTGATCCTGACGGCTAATCCTTGGGCAGCTTATCGCACGGCGCTCGAAATCGTGCGCCCCAACGGGCGCGTCTCGATTGTCAGCCTGCTCGGACGCGGCGAAACGGCGCTCGACTTCAACCCGCTGTCGATGGATTTGTTCTACGCGAAAGGCATTTCGCTAATCGCGGTCAGCGGCGCGCAGCCCGATTTATACCCGCACATGGGCGGCGACCGTCAAGATCGATTGGCGGAGTATGTCCTATCGCTGATGGCGGACGGCAATCTGCATCCCAAACGCTTGATTACGCATCGTTTCCACTATACTGAGATGGTTAAAGCCTACGAAATGGCTTATCAACGCGAAAAAAATATGCTCGGCGTCATCTTCAATTGGCAGCGTTAACCAGCAGGATTAAATCGTTATGCTGATCATTGATGCACATCTGGATTTAGCGTGGAACGCGCTTCAGTGGAACCGCAACCTGCACAAGTCAGTCAACACGATTCGCACACAGGAAAGTGGCATGACGGAAAAAGCGCGCGCGCAGAATACCGTCGCCTTCCCCGAAATGCGACGGGGACGGGTCGGGCTATCGATTGCCACCCTGCTCGCACGTTCGACCGGAAAAAACGTGCCCCATATCGACTACGACTCGCCCGAACAGGCGAACGCAATCGCACATGGGCAGCTCGCCTACTACCGCGCGCTTGAACGCGGTGGGCACGCTCGCGTGATCACAGATGCTGCTGCGCTTGACCAGCACGTCGCACAATGGCAAGCTGCCGATGCCGAAATCAAGTCGCTACCGCTCGGATTCATCATCAGCATGGAAGGCGCAGACCCGATCCTCGCACCAGATGATCTTGAAGATTGGTGGAACGCCGGACTACGCTTGATTGGTCCCGCCCATTACGGGACGTGTCGCTATGCAGGCGGAACCAGCACCGAAGGCGGATTGACCGATCTCGGCGTGCCCCTGCTGCGCGAAATGGAACGACTCGGCGTGATCCTCGACCTGACGCACCTCTCCGATCGCGCTTTCTGGGAAGCGCTCGACCAGTTCGGTGGCACGGTGATCGCCAGCCACCAGAACAGCCGCGCGCTCGTGCCCCACCAGCGCCAGTTCAGCGATGAACAGTTCCGCGCCATCTTTGAGCGCGGAGGCGTGGTCGGCGCAGCCTTCGATGCGTGGATGCTTCAACCGGGATGGACGGCGGGCGCGAACAACCGCAGCGTCTCGATTGATACAGTCGTTGATCACATTGACTACGTATGCCAACTAGCGGGCAACAGCCAACATGCCGCCATTGGCACTGACCTCGACGGCGGTTTCGGGCGCGAACAATCGCCCCACGACCTCGACACGATTGCCGATTTACAGCGCATTCCAGCGCTGCTCGAGGCGCGCGGCTACAGCGCCGACGACATCAACGGGATTATGCACGGCAACTGGCTGCGGCTGCTGCGCCGCGCGTGGGGGGATAACCGACATGAACCGACTTGAAGGCCAAGTCGCGCTAATCACCGGCGCGGCGCGTGGAATCGGCAAAGGGATCGCGCTGTGCCTCGCGGACGAAGGCGTAGACATCGTGATCGCCGACCGCTATCACGAGGACGAAGCCGAAGCGCTGGCGCAGCAAATCCGTGACAAAGGGCGACAGGCGTTGGTTCACATGACCGACGTCTCGGATCGCGCGGCGGTCGCGGCGCTATTTGCCACTGCCGTTGAGAGGTTTGGACAGCTTAACATCGCCGTCGCCAACGCCGGAATCTCAATCCGCGAGCCGATCCTCGAAGCGCAGTGGGAAAGCGTCGAACGCACGCTCGGCGTAACGCAGTTCGGCGTCTATCACACCTGCCAATTCGCGGCGCAGCAAATGGCGCAGCAGCCGCTCACGGGAAGATCACGCGGGAAGATCATCATCATCGGCTCGATTTTGCAGGAACTCCCGGTGCAGACCAGCACTGCCTATAACATGGCGAAAGCTGCCGTCAACCACTTGGGGCGCACGATGGCGGCGGAGCTTGCCAGACTGCACATCAACGTCAACGTGGTCAACCCCGGCTGGATCGATACGCCGGGCGAACGCCAACACGCCAGCGAAGAAACGCTGCAAGCCGCTGGCGCGCACATCCCTTGGGGGCGCTTGGGTCAGCCGGACGACATCGGTAAGACAGTGGCTTTTCTCGCCAGCGACGATGCCGACTACATCACGGGTGCTGCGCTGCGCGTCGATGGCGGCTACATGGTCGGTTTGAGCCTGCCTGATTAAGCATCAGCCAACCCTGTATTTCATCATGAATTGTTATATAGTAGTAAGCGCTTTAATTCTTTAGCATCACTCAGCAGTCAATCATGAGGGCGCAGCGCAACTGCGCCCGTCGCGCATCACCGACCGCACAGCAACCACAAACAGAACCACTTTATCCTGCGAGGGAAATGCTTTTGCTAAAACCACTCTCCCGCGACACCTTGACCAGTCAGGCAACCGAAACCATCAAGCGTTTCATCATCGACGAAAATATCACTACCGGCAGCCAGCTTCCAAGCGAACGCGAGCTGAGCGAGATGCTGGCGGTCAGCCGCAACATCGTCCGCGAAGCGTTGAGCGCGCTCGTCGCTGAAGGCATCATCATCAAGCAGGTTGGCAAAGGCACATTCGTGGGTGATTTCGACCGAGACGCAGTGGTCGCCAGCCTCATGTCAACCGCCTCAGCAGTCAATACCAATAACCGCGTCTCGGTGCAGTCGCTACGTGAAGCGCGGGCAGCGCTCGAAATCGGCGCGGCGGGCTTGATCGTCCAGCGCATCACCGATGACGAGATTCAGGCGCTCAAGGACATTGCCGACCGCCACCAGCAAAAGGGTCTCGAAGGCAGGAGCACAATCAAGGAAGACATTGAATTTCACCTAACCCTGCTCCGCGCCTCGAAAAACCCCGTCATCACGGAGATGGCTCCGCTGGTGGTGGAAGTGTTCCGCCGCACCGTCGCCGAAGCCCAAATTGCGATGCGCTTTCCGCCAGAGCGAATTATCAACGAGCACCGGCGCATCATCGAGGCGTTGGAGCGCCGCGACCTCGCGGCAACTCGCAACGCCATGCACCAGCATTACTACCTAGAGGATTTTCCGCTCTAGACGCGCTAAGTCAGCCCCAACAGCGAGAGGCTGTCGCGCTCGATCATCGCCTCGATTTTGTCTTGTGGCACGCGCGGGAACTTCGTCCCTTCGATAATGTCATTGACCTTGCGCATCCCGTTGATGGTTTCCTCGGTTGTCGTTACCGGGAAATCTGAACCCAACATCAACTTATGCAGCACGTTCCACTCGGTCGCCTTGATCATCGCTTCGTAGAGCGTGTACGGGCGGTAGAACAGCGCCGACACGTCCGCGAATAGATTCGGATGCTTGCGGATCACGACCGCTGTATCGACCGTCCAAGGGTGTCCCATGTGCGCCATGATCACCTTGAGGTCGGGATAGCGCATAGCGATCTCGTCCATGATCAGCGGGTGTGCGTAACGAATAGGCGCGGTGCGGACAGGCGACGTGCCCTGATGGAACAGGATCGGCAGCCCGTGTTTCTGCGCCAGTTCGTAAATCCGCCGCGCGCGCGCGTCCATCGGGTCGAAGTTCTGGTAGTTCGCGCCGAGCTTGATGCCCTTCATACCCAGATCGACGCGGCAGCGCTCAAATTCATCTTCGAGATTGTAGTCATACGGGTGCAGCGCCATAAAGCCGATCAGCTTTTCGGGCATGTGCTTGACCAGCACTGCGGTGATGTCGTTCAGGTTGCCGGGAATATCCCCATGCTGGTCAACGAAAGTCGCGCCAGCGGTTTCTCCCGTGCGCCACGCAATGTTGAACACCAGCGCTTTGTCGGCGACTTCGACGCCTTTGGCATAATCCGCCCAATTAACGACTGCTTCGACCGCGCGGTCGGGTCGCTACATCGTATTCAAAAAGCGCTTATCTTCAGGAACATCGCCTTGATAAGTCGGCGGTTGGGTATGAACGTCGATGATCATGACTGCCTTCTTTCAGGATACGAGAACTCTGTCAACAATTTCCAACGTCTGGTCAATGTCTTCGGCTGTGTGTGCGAGGCTGATGTGATTGCGTTTCAGGTTGACGGGCAGTTCGTAAACACCCTGCTCGATGAGCTTGCGGCGATGTTCGACAAACATGGCGACGTCGTTGCGCAGTAAGTCGGTGTAATTGACGACAGGGCCGCTCATGAAGTAGCTCACGAACACCGAGCCAAAGCCCGCGACGACCGTTTCGATATGGTGGCGCTGGTAAATCTCGCGCAGCCCATCGCGCATTTGATCGCCGCGCGAACAGGTGCTCGTAGGTTTGCGGGCGCTCCAAAATCTCGATGGTCGCCAGCGATGCCGCCACCCCGACCGGATGCGCGTTGAACGTTCCGGCGAAGAACACGTCGCCGCCGGGACCACAATGCTGCATCAACGCCTCGCTGCCGCCAGTGGATAGCCGTTGGCAATCGCCTTACCGAGCGTCGTCAAGTCAGGCGTGACACCGGAGATTTCCTGATAGCCGCCTAACCCATGCCGGAAACCCGTGATCACCTCGTCGAAGATCAGGACGATGCCGTGCTGACGGGTCAGGTCGCGCAGCATTTGCAGAAATTCGGAACGCGGCAGCACACAGCCGATATTGTGCGGAATTGGTTCAAGGATGATCGCCGCCAGCACGTCGCCTTCTTCCTCAATCGCCGCTGTCACCGCCTCAATGTCGTTGAAAGGCAGCACCAGTGTGTCATCGACAACTTCCGGCGTCATGCCAGCGGAGAGCGGGTCTTTGTGCCCAACTTTGTCCGGCGAACTGATCACGTTCATCAAGACGGCATCGTGCCAACCATGATAGCAGCCCTGAAACTTAGCGATCTTGCGCCTGCCGGTGACCGCACGCGCCAAGCGAATCGCTTCGTAAGTCGCTTCCGAGCCGGAATTGCAGAACATGACTTTCTCGGCGCTCGGCACGTGTGCGACGATCTTTTCGGCTAGCTGCGCTTCCAATTCACTCGCGCCGACGCCAATCAAGTCGGCATTCGAGAGTTCACGATGTACGCGGTCGTTCTTCAGGGTGACTGTGTCCTAAGAGCGGTGGACCAAATGCCGCGTGATAATCGATGTAACGCTTGCCATCCGTATCATAGATATAAGCGCCTTGCGCGCGGGTGAAGGTGATATTCGGCTCGACTCGGCGGTTGGCGCTGCTGACACCGCCGGGAATAAAGCGCTGCGCGTACTCGAAAATCGCATCCGATTGGCTCATAAAATCCCTTTATTGTTTGCTCAAACACTTGCGAACGTAAATTGCTGCGGCATCATTGTGCTGATCAACTGGTTCTATTATAATACCACTATACCGCTTGTCCACAAACGGATTGGAGAGGGTAAAGCAGATGGAATACCACAAGACATTTGAACAAGACGGCTACATTCATATCCCGAATTTCATCAGCGAGGACGAGGCGCAGAAAATCGAAGCGCACGTCGCTTCGTACCTGACGGACATTGCCCCTACCCTGCCCAAAACCGAGGTCATGTACGACGATTACGAGCGCCCCGAAACGCTCAAGCGGATTTCGCGTTTACAGCTTGACCCGTTCTTTGAGACGCTGCGCACCGATTCCAAGCTCGCTGATCTCGCCCGCGATCTGCTGCAAGACGACGTCGTCGCCCAGAGTGTGCAGTATTTCAATAAACCGCCGGGCGGTTCAGCAACTCCGGCGCATCAGGATGGCTATTACTTTTCGCTCATCCCGAACGAGGCGCTAACCTTCTGGATTCCGCTGGACGACGTGGACAACGACAACGGCGCGATGCACTACGTCGCCGGTTCGCAGAACGCGGGCATTCTGTCGCACCACGCTTCGCAGGTGATCGGTTTTTCGCAGGGGATCGACGTGACCGACTTCGCGCCCTACGGCGAAGAAGTGGTTTGCGTCGTCAAGCGTGGCGACGCGCTTGTCCATCATTCGCGCACGATTCACCTTGCCAAAGCGAATACGAGCGACCGTCAGCGCTGCGTGATCGGGCAGGTCTATTTCGCCCAACGTGCAAAAGTTGATCCTGAGCTGAAACGTCACTACGATGAAGCGCTCGCCGAACAGCGCAAAGCGGCGGGCATCACTTGAAGAGCACCTTTAGGCACGGTCTGGCAGTTCTGAGCAGTCACCCGTCGCCCTTTCAGCGTTAGCAATCCGTCTGTGCTCTCGCCTTATCATGCCTTCGCGCGAAAAGAGCCACATCATGCACATGGATCAACTGGAAACGCCTGCTGCCGTCGTCAAGCTGGATCGGCTAGAGGCGAACATCAGCCGCTTGCAGAGTTACCTGAGCAAGCATGAAATCGCCAACCGTCCGCACATGAAGACGCACAAAATCCCCGCGATTGCCCATATGCAGGTCGATGCGGACGCGATCGGCATCACCTGCCAGAAGCTCGCTGAAGCGGAAATTATAGCGGCGGCGGGCATCAACGATATTTTTGTACCCTACAACATCGTCGGCGTGTCAAAACTGGAACGCTTGATGCGGCTGGCGCGCACCGTCAACCTGAGCGTGACGGCGGACTCGGCGTTCGCTGTAGGCGGATTATCCGACGCCGCCCAACGCGCACAGGTTGAACTGCCCGTGCTGGTCGAGTGTGACATCGGCATGGGGCGCTGCGGCGTGCAATCGCCACAGGCTGCGGCTGACATCGCACGCTTGATCATGCGGTCGCCGGGGCTGCGCTTCGGCGGATTGATGACCTACCCCAACACCGACACGCTCGATCCGTTCATGGCAGAGACGAAAACGCTGCTCAAACCGGACGGCATCACCGTCGAGCGCGTCAGCGGTGGTAGCACGCCGCAAATGTGGCAGGCATACCTGCACTCCGAACTAACTGAGCATCGTTCCGGCATGTATATCTACGGTGATCGCTATACGCTCGGATCGGGTGCGATGACGCTCGACAACTGCGCCTTTAACGTGATCGCCACCGTCGTCAGCCGCCCGACAGCGGATCGCGGCATTCTCGATTCAGGTAGCAAAACGCTCTCGTCCGACCTGCTCGGATTGACGGGCTACGGCTATATCATTGAGTACCCCGATGCGAAGATTTACGCCGTGTTCTTCCGACACGGCAGCGTCGATTTCTCGAACTGCGCCAGCAAACCGGAGATCGGCGAGCGCGTGACCATCATCCCGAATCACTGCTGCGTGGTCACCAACCTATTCAATGAAGTTGTCGGCTTGCGCGACGGACAGCTCGAAACCCGTTGGGCGGTGGCGTGTCGTGGGGCATTGCAGTAGCAAAAGCCAAGCTCGCTTGGGTGATCGAGCTTCACCCAAGCGACGCTCACTATACTATCCTCGATAAAGCTGCGTCGTGAGTCCGCCATCGACTGAGAGCGTTATCCCCGTGATAAATCCGGCATCGTCGCTGCCGAGAAACAGCGCCGCCTGCGCGATGTCTTCGGGCTGCCCCAAGCGTCCAAGCAGATGAAATTGCAAGCGATGCTGGCGCGCGGCGTCGAAATCCGTCACGGAGCGCCGCCACGTCTCCGTCTCGATCACGCCCGGCGCAATTGCGTTGACGCGGATCTGCGGCGCGTACTCGATGGCGAGGCTGCGCGTGAAAGCGACGACCCCACCTTTAGATGCGGCATACGCCGACAACTGCGGCACCGTGACGAAGGCGTGCAGCGAGGCGATATTGACAATCGCGCCGCGTCCGCTGTGCTGAAGGTAGGGATACGCCTGACGCGCGCACAGAAACATGCTGGTCAAATTGAGGTTGAGGACGTTCGTCCATTCGGTCAGCGTCATATCATTGATGGGCTTTTTGGGCGTCGCCCCCGCGTTGTTGACGAGCAGGTCGAGACTACCAAAGCGCTGCTGCGTCACGTCGATCAAGCGCGCGACTGAGTCTTCATCGGTCACGTCGGCGTGCTGAAAAATGGACTCGCCGCCCAATGCCGTGATACCAGCGGCAGCCGCTTCGCCGCCGTTCGTGTCGATGTCCGCAAGCACAACGCGACAGCCCTCACGGGCGAAGGTCTGCGCGATTGCCAAGCCGATCCCGTTCGCCGCTCCGGTGACGACTGCCGTTTTATCCTGTAACCGTCCGGTTGTTATCATTGAAAGGGATACGCCTCAAGCGTCTCGGACGCAATCAGCGCCCAGTATTTCTCGATAGCGCGTTCATCCTCGGCGGTCAGGTCAGCCTTTTGCGGGTCGCGCGCGTACTGCGACTTGAGCACGCCGCGCCGCCAAAGGATGTACTTGTGAAAGGTGACGCCGTACATCGAGGCGTAATTGAGCAGCGGTAGCAGCCGCTGTTGAAGCGCTTCTGCAACGCCTGCGTCGCCCGAAATGCAAGCGTTATAGATTTTGACCTGCACGTCAATAAAGCCGCCAGCGGGCATATTGCCACACGCGCCTCGCTCCAATTCGTCGATCAAATAGATACCGTTCGCGCCGCCAAAGATGCCTTTGCACTTGTCACCCGCGAGATTTCGGATTTTAGCGATCCTCTGCAAAATGGGCGCGGCTTCTTCTTTGATGTAGGCGATGTCCTCGTGGATCGAGAGCAGACTCGCCAGTTCCGCCGGAGACATCGCCGCGCCAGAGGCAAGCGCCGCCGTGTTCTGGATCATCACGGGCAAGCCGAAGTCTGCTAATTCGCGGTAGTAGGCTTCGAGTTCGGCGCGTCCCGCTTTGCGCAAATAAGGCGGCATCGCCAACAAGCCATCCGCCCCGTGCTTGACTGCGTGATCCGCAAACTGTGCAGCAACCGGACGACTGATCCCCTGCACGCCAATCAACGTAACGGTGCGCTTGGCGATTGTTTCTAAGACGAACTCAACCGACTGAAATCGCTCGGCGTCGGAGAGGGTGAAAAACTCACTCGCCATCGCCGGGACG
>JBBSNT010000108.1:0-11496 GCA_038260485.1 Aggregatilineales bacterium
AAACCGTGAATAGCCAATTGGAGGCGATGGGTATCCAACATCTGCACGCTCGCACGAATTACGGATTTGACTTGAAAGCCTGGGCGAGTTTGCTTGCCCTTGCCTTCACCAACATCATCACTGACTAGCAATCAGGGTAAAGAATACTATCAGGGGCGTAAAGGAGGAATGCATTGTAGACAGGGCTGGATCGAGTCGTTAGAGCGTCTCTTTGATCAATTCCGCCAATTTCGGGTTGATCCCCGGCACGGTGGCGAGTTCATCAGCGCTCGCCGCGCGGATCGCATCAATCGAGTTGCCGAAGGCTTTCATCAATGCCTTGCGCTTGGCGGGTCCCACGCCGGGAACGGCTTCAAGCTGGCTGACCATGCCGATCTTGCTGCGGCGCGCGCGGTGGCTGGTGATAGCGAAGCGGTGCGCCTCGTCGCGGACACGCTGCACGAGGTAGAGTGCATCGCTGCGGCGCGGCAGAATCACGGGAGCGGGCTGTCCCGGCAGGTAGAGTTCCTCGAACTGCTTCGCCAGCGACACGACCGGCACTTTGCCAAATAGGTCGAATTCCTTCAGCACCTCAACGGCGATGCCCAACTGTCCCTTGCCCCCGTCGATCATCAGCAGATCAGGCAGCAAGCGCCATGTCTCGTCACGGTCTTCCTTACCGGGCATCGGCGGCGTCGGATCGTCGTGCGCCTGCCGCCAGCGGTTGAAGCGCCGCGTCAGCGCCTCGCGCATCGACTGGTAATCGTCCGAACCTTTATGGCTGACGGTGCGGATGTTGAAGCGGCGGTACTCGGCTTTCTTGGGCACGCCCAGCACGAACATCACGCGGCTGGCGACAATCGCCGTCCCCTGCGTCGTGCTGATGTCGTAGCACTCGATCCGATTCGGCAGCGTCGGCAGGTTGAGCGCGTCTTTCAACTGCCCCAGCGCCGTCTCCTGCTTGAGCGTGTCGGCTTCCCACTGGGCGCGCAGCATGTGCAGCGTTTCTTCGGCGTTCTCTTTCGCCATATCGACCAAGTGGCGTTTGTCGCCGCGCTGGGGCACGGTGATGGTCACGCGCTTGCCGCTGCGTCGGTCGCGCAGCCAGCGCTCGATAATCCGCGCTTCTTCGACGTTCTGCGGCAGCACGATTTCCGGCGGCACTTCGGCGCTCTCGCCATAGAAGCGCTTGACGAATTCGCCCAACACCTCCGCGTCGCTGTCGTCGTCGGCGTTGTCGAGCGAGCGCGAATCGCTGCCGATCAGCTTGCCGTTGCGGATGAACAGGATTTGCACCACCGCGTCGCCGTCGTCACGCGCCAGCGCGATCACGTCCTGATCCGCCAAACCGGGGCTGACCGCCTTATGTTCGCGCGTGATGTACTCAATCGCCCGCAGTTGGTCGCGCAGGGCGGCGGCGCGCTCGAAATCGAGACTCTCGGCAGCCGTATTCATTTCACGGTTGAGCCGCTGCGTCACGCCTTCCGATTTGCCGCTGAGGGTATCCATCAACTCCTGAATCATGGCGCGGTACTGCTGCTGATTGACCGCGCCAATGCAGGGCGCATTACAGAGCTTAATGTCGAAGAACAGGCACGGACGCGGATCGTTCCCCGTGATCACGCGGTCACAGGTCAGGTACGGGAAGGCTTTACGCAGCGTTTGCAGCGTGTTCTGCACCGCCCACATCGCCACGTAAGGACCGAAATAACGGCTGCCATCGTTGACCATCCGGCGCGTCGTCTCGACCTTTGGGAACGGGTCTTGCCACGAGACGCGGATGTAGGGGTACTTCTTGTCGTCCTTGAGGCTGATGTTGTAGTGCGGGCGGTAGCGCTTGATCAGCGTTTCTTCGAGGATCAGCGCCTTGATTTCGTTCTCCTCGACGATGAAGTCAATGTCGCGGATATTCTCGCGCAGCTTCATCGTCTTGAGGCTGCTCTCGGCGCTGGAATTGAAGTAGGAGCGCACACGATTGCGCAGCCGCTTCGCCTTGCCGACATAGATGATCTTGCCGTGATCATCCTTCATCAAGTAGACGCCGGGCTTCAGCGGCAGGTTCTTGAGAATGGTCTGAATGTGGTCAGAAGGTGTAAAAGTCATTCGATTTATGTCTGTTTTAGGTTAGGAAATTATGTTCTATTTTAGCATTTTTGACGCGAATTTGCGAGATAGCGCCCGGCAGGTTTCAAGCGTTACACTCACACGCATGAACAACGCAATAATTCGCGCTCGACAGCGAGCTTCGCCCCGCCGGATGCTGCTTTTGCTGCTGACGGCTTTTGCGATCCTCGCGCTGATTTACGCGCGGGCAACCCCGCCGCTGGAAGCCTCGGACGAACTCTGGCATTTCGGCTTGGTCATGCAGCTTGCTACAACCGGCGACCTGCCGGTTCAAGACGCGGACGTGACGACGGCGTGGCGGCAGGAAGGCAGCCAACCGCCGCTCTACTACGCGCTCGTTTCGGCAGGTGTGCGCTTGACCGGCGTCCCGACCGATTTTGATGCGGCGCGCCAGCCCAACCCGCACGCACAGGCGGGCGTCCCGCTGGCGGTCGGCAACAAAAATCTGGTGCTGCACCCGACCCCACCCGAAACCGCCCGCGCCGTCCTGATCGGACGACTGATCAGCATTGCCTTGAGCCTGATCACGGTCGCCGCCGTCTATGCGAGTGCGCGCGTGATCGCGCCGTCGTGGGTGGCGCTGCTGGCGGGGGCGATCACGGCGTTCAACCCGATGTTCCTGTTCATCAGCGCCTCGATCAACAACGACACGCTCGTGATCGCGCTCAACAGCCTGATCATCTGGCTGGTGCTGGTCACGCTGCGTGATGGATTCAGCACGCGGCGCAGTCTGCTGATCGCGCTGCTGGTCGCGCTGGCGAGCCTGAGCAAGCTCAGCGGGCTGGTGCTCGTCCCGGTGATCGCGCTGATGGGCTTGATGGTCGCGCGCCGTCAGCGGGACCTGCGCGGACTGATGATTCTCGGCGGCGCGATGGGAATCGCGTGGAGCGGGATCGCGGGATGGTGGTATCTGCGCAATCTCCAGTTGTACGGCGAACTGTTCGGCACGACCATGATGGCGGCGGTCGCGGGGATGCGCACCGACGCCTTGACGATCCAGACCTTGCTGAGCGAGTTCGAAGGCTTTCGCATCGCTTACTGGGGCTGGTTCGGCGGCGTGAATATCCTGACCTTTCCCGCCTTCTATCCGATCATGGACGCGATCACGCTGATCGCGGTCAGCGGCGCGGCGATTTACGGACTGCGCCAGCGTCACCAGCGCCCGGCGCTGCTGCTGCTCGGTTTGACCCTCGTGATCGGCGCGGGCGGGGTGATCGCGTGGACGGTGCAAACCTACGCCTCACAGGGACGGCTGCTTTTCCCGTTGATCGCCGCGATCAGCCCGCTGCTGGCGCTTGGCTTAGCGACGCTCCTGCGCCGCGCGTCGTTCGCCATCGCGCTGCTGATGGGCGTGGTCGCCTTTGCCATCCCATTCAGCACGCTCGCGCCAGCCTACCGCGCGCCCGCGCCGCTGACCGCGCTGCCCGCGTCAGCACAGCCGGTTTATGCGCGCTTTGGCGACGTCGAACTGATCGGCTACGAAACCCCAGACCGGCGCTACTTGCCCGGCGACTCGATCCCGATCACGGTCTACTGGAAGGTCTTGCAGCCTTCAGAGCGCGACCTGAGCCTGTGGCTTCACGGCTTGACTGACAAAGTCGTCGGCAGGGTGGACAGTTATCCGGGCGGCGGCACGCTGCGAACCTCGCTCTGGATGCCCGGTATTTATGCCGATACTTACGCCATTCCGACCGATGCAAACGCAACGGGGCGAGATCGGCTGCGGGTACAGGTCGGCTGGTGGGACTATCCGAGCGGCAGGCTGATTCCGCCGACGGACGCGAACGGCAGCCAATTGGACAGCGTCATGCTCGATGCGGGCGCGTTCGGCAGAGCGACCACGACGCTAAAACTCGACCACATGGTGACGGTCGAGGGTGTGAGCTTCGGCGGCGTGATCGCCCTGCGCGGCTACACGCTCGAAGGCGATCAACTCGCGCTGCTGTGGGAAGCGACCGGGACGCCGTCTGCCGACGATACCGTCTTCGTACAGGTGCTCGACGCGGCTGGCGAAGTCTTTTCGCAGAGCGATGCCCCGCCCGACCTGCCGACGCATTACTGGCAAGTGGGCGAACACACGATCACGCGCCACACCATCACCTACAGCGGCGGCGACCAGCGCCTGATTATTGGCTGGTATGCGCCCGACGGCGTGCGGCTCACGACAGATCGTTCCGACGATGCTTACGTCCTGATCGGCGGCTGACTTCGCATGATTCGCTTATTACCTTGATGTACCGTTGGCGAAATCTTGTTTTCCCGTGCCGCAGATTGCAAACGTCATCGAAAATATAGAGTTTAACTATGTTATAGTAAGAAAATCGCCACTCTAGAGAAATAGTCTTATGCGCAAGATTATAATCCTTACGATGCTCCTCTTGTTCACCCTGAGTACCACGTCAGCTCAAGACATACTCCAGCTAAACCAGTTGACCAGCGGAGAACTCACGCAGACAAGCCCAACGGCGTCTTACTTCATCGCTTTGAAAAGCGGGCAGGAACTCCACCTGCAAGCGGTCGCCGCCACTTCCGGCTTAACCCTACAAGCAACCCTCAGCACCGCAGCGGGAACGCTCATCCAGTCGATCCCGAATGTGAACAACAGCCCGACGCTCGACGCCGATCTCAACGCCAACACCGACGGCATATTTCGCCTCGATCTCTTCAGCGTCAACGCCAGCAACGGACAGTTCGTGCTGCTCGTGCAAGAAATTACCCCCGTCGAGCCGGACGCAGCGCTCGCCATTGACGAGCCGACCGACGACACGATTCAGCCCGGCGAATCGATTGTGTATGCGCTCAGCGGCATCCTAGAGTCGCGGCTGATCCTGAGCGTCACGACCACCGACCCGCAAGACAGCCTAGACGTTCAATTGTTGAGCGCGACCGGCGCGGTCGTCGCCTCGTTCGAGACACAGCAGAACGGCAGCGAACTGCTGATTCCAGCACGACGCGCCGACTATCAACTGAAGCTCGACAACTCGCAGCAAACCGCCGTCCGCTACCAGATCACGTTGGAGGCGCTTGATGGGCTGATCAGCACGCCAGTCTCGTCACCGACATCGTTGGCAACCACTGCGGCAACCCCCGCAGCGACCGAGTCGTCCATCTGCACGGTTACGCCGCTCAACATCGCCGTCAACGTCCGGCGTGGACCCTCTACGCGCTTCGACGCATTTATGTCGTTGCAGCCCGGTGCCAGCCTGACCGCTATCGCACGCAACTCCGAGGGGACGTGGTATCAAGTGCAGGCGAACAGCGTGAGCTTGGGCTGGGTCGCTGCCAGCGTGGTTTCGGCAGCAGGATCATGCAGCAGTTTGCAAGCCGTCTTTATCCCGACGCCAACGCTATCTCCCGCGACCAGCACGCCTACGACCGAGCCTACGTCGGCAAGCGCAGCACGCTGCGCACCTTATCAGTTCTATCACGCAGAGGACAACGGCGCGTATATGACGATTTCGCTTCCTGCCGCATCGGTCAACACGGTCATCAACTATCTAGACGGCTATCATACCCAGTACGTCTTCCCGACCTGCCGCGCCATTCTCTGGACGTCGCTGACCTTCACCTGTGAATCGAACTACAGCGGCGGCCCCCCTTATTGGACGCTCAGCCAGTTTGGTCGTTTCGACTGGAACGCCACCTGCGGCAGCAATACCAATGTCAATCAATCCGGCTTGTCGTTTGGCGTACTGCCATAAGCTGGCGCGACCGTCCGTCAATAGGCTGCAGAGGGGCGCAGGCGTGCTGCGCCCCTTTTTGATTCGCCTGAAGCAGCGTAGGTAGATACTGCTATAATGAGCACTAATTAACCGTTAAGGACTTACATGAACCTTTCTGACATTAAACTTATCTACGACTACAACGACTGGGCGAACCGGCTGATTCTGGATCAGAGCGCGCTGGTCACGCCGGATCAGTTCATCGCAGCGCCATGCTTTAAAGCAATAATGTGATCAGCATGGTGTGAATAGGCGCTCACGCCTTCCGGCTTGCGACAATATTCGCAGCGCTCGCCTGCCCGATGACGCACTTCTAAGCGCAGAGTCTCTGGAACGCGGCTCACGACTTCTTCAAAGCAGCCAAAGCCCGCGCTTTTAAGGCGGAGACGAGCCGATCCATTTGCAACATGTGTTCAAGTTCGTAGCGTTCATCGGGGTCAGCATGCCTTCGCTGCTGCGTTCAAGCAGGCTTTCCGCGCGGGCTTGCGCGCGTGACGAAGGTTCAAACGCGAGGATTTCAGTCGGAGTCGCTTTTTCGACAAGGTAGTCTAAAAAATCGTTATCGATGGGCGCGAAATCTGCCATTTTCACATCCCTATCACTCAATATGTGTTCGATTGTAGCAAATTTCCGCCAAACCGATTTGAGAACATTATAGCGAGGGGCACAGTAGGCGATAGGTTCGCACAATTGCACCGTGCCCCGACCCGATCTTACGCTGGGTCTTCGGCTAGGTTCGTCCACTGCGCCATCAGGTCGCTCATCATCGCCTGCTCTGCCGCGTAACGCTGACCGAGTTTCTCGACCGTGCCGACTTTCTGCGCGGCACTCGCGCGCGTGATCAAGTGGTCGAGTTCCTTAAGCGACGTCTCGACGCTGTGAATCTGCGCTTCGACCTTCTTGAGGGCGTCGCTTTTCGGCTTGGACGGTTTCGCCTTTGCTGCTGAAATTGTGTGCATCTGGATGGGCTGCGCTTTCGCGGCAGCACGCGCTGCCTTGCGCTGTTCCCATTCCTGATCGCGCACGACGACGAATTCCTGATAATTGCCCTTGAACACCCGCAGCGCACCGTCCTCTAAACTCCAGACTTGTGTCGCCAGCCGGTCGATCAAGTAGCGGTCGTGCGAGACGAGCAGGATCGTCCCGTCGAACTGTTCCAGCACTTCCTGCAAAATTTCCTGCGCCGGAATATCAAGGTGATTGGTCGGCTCGTCCAGCAGCAGCAGGTTCGCGCCGTCGAGCGCCAAAATCGCCAGCGCCAGCTTAGCGCGCTCGCCACCGCTGAGCATCGAAATCTGCTTGTAGACGTCATCAGAGCGGAACAAATACTGGGCGAGATGCTTGCGCGCATCGCTGAGCGCCATTGGTTTATGGCGCAGCAGCTCGTCCAGCACCGTGTTCTCCGGGTTCAAGTCGTCGTGCGCCTGCGCGAAATAGCCAACCTTCAGCCCCGCGCCCAGCGTGATATGCCCGCTCAGCGGCTCGATTTCGCCCAACAGCGTCTTGAGCAGCGTCGTCTTGCCCGTGCCGTTGTCGCCGATCACCGCCGCGCATTCCTGCCGCGTCAGCACAATGTCGTCGGTGTTGAACAGCGATTTGCCCGGATAGCCAATCTCCAGATCGCGCGTGCGCAGCACGATCTCGCCGCTGCGATAGGTCGCGCTCAAGCGCAGGCTGAGCTTGTGCGCGCGAACGATTGGCGACGGGATCGCTTTGAGCGCGGATTCTGCTTCGGAGACGGAGTAGGGGCGCACGCTGTCGATGCCGGTGCGCAACCAACTCTTGCTCTGCTTGTAACTGCCAAGCCCCAATTCTGCAATCGCCGCCAAATCGCGGCTCAAACGACGCAGACGCCCCATCGCCTGCGGGCTGGTCGAGGCGCGCGCCATGTTGCGCTTGATGTAGTCGAGTTCAGCGCGCATCCGCTCCATCTCTTGCTGATAGACCGCCTCGGCGCGCTCCAAACGCTCGCGCCGCTGGCGCACGTAAGCGCTGTAATTGCCGTTGAAGGTCTCGATCCCGTCGCGGCTCAGTTCCCACATCGTATTGACCGCCGCATCGAGGAAGTAGCGGTCGTGGCTGACGATCAGCAGCGCGCCGCTCCATTGACGCAGCGTCCGTTCCAGCCACTCGACCGCCCCGATGTCGAGGTGATTGGTCGGCTCGTCCAGCACCAACAGATCAGGACGCGCCAGCAAAAGCCGCGCCAGCAGCGCGCGCGTCTTCTGCCCGCCGCTCAGGTGGGTCAGCGCCGTGTTGTACTCGGCTTCGCTGAAGCCCAGTCCTTCGAGCGTCGCTTTGGTGCGGACTTCGTAATCGTAGCCGCCCATCGCTTCGAAGTGCTCGCGGATCGTCCCATATTCGTCGAAAATCGCCTCTAAGCGATCCGCATCCGTGACGCTCGCCATCTGCCCTTCGAGTTCCGCCAGCCGCACTTCCTGCTCGCGCACGCCGTCGAAGACCGACATCATTTCTTCCCAAACGGTATTCGTCGCTTCTTGGAACGCCTGCATCGCTTCCTGCCGCAGATAGCCAAGCCGCAGCCCCTCGGTCATCTGGATGCGCCCTTCGCCCGCCTTTTCCAACCCGCACAGGATCAGCAGCAGCGACGTTTTGCCGATACCATTGGGACCCACCATCCCGATTTTCGCGCCCGCTTCGATATTGACGTTCACGTTCAAGAAAACGTCGAATGCCCCGAAGGATTGCCCTAGATTTTGCGTGCTCAGAATTGCCATTGTTTTAGCCTCTATTCGCCGCGATCAAACAACAAAAAAGCCACACGAGCACACCCATGCGGCTTTAAGGCGCTTTGATCGCCTTTTGACGTATCGTGTCATCCGTGAGAAAGCAACACTAAATCAAATGCAGCACAGGTGTAATGCACATCATGACGAACCAGACGAGGGTTCGCCTAACTATGTGCCACGTCACTTGTGCGCATGATTGCCTTCCACTGTCTCTATATTAGTTCGGGGAGGTTCACAAAAGACTCGCCGTAACAAGAAAAGTTTAGGGGCAAGCCGCGCTTTTGTCAACTGTGCAGATGAATGGTCAGTGGGGGAATATCGCGGACACGCTCCAAACCCCTCTCCCGTTGCAATCCTGCGGTTTGACTGCCCCTCTCCCACGCAAGCGGGGAGAGGGGCGAAAAGCCGATTTGTGGGTCATGAAGTTAATCCGTTCAAAAACCATCTCCTCAATGGTCCCCACTCCCGACAAATATGGATTGGCATCACTCAGAGCGGTTTTGTCTCTTGTAGGGGGAAGGCGCGCCGTGCCCTTCATGACAAGTGCCGCATCCGCCCGACAATTAAAGCGTCAGGCTTGCGCCTTCTCAGCGCAGGTTTCGAACCTGCGGCGACGCAAATGCGGTTTAGGCGGCTATAGTAGAGGGGTATCGTAGACTCAGCCGCAAAGTGCCGATCTCATGGACTTTCTACGCCGTTTGTTCGCCCCACCGGATCAGCCGCACCCGCTCGACAGAGCGCCCTCGTCTGCGCCCGTCCCGTCAAGCGATGCACCGCTGCCCGTCCCGATCCAGCCGAAGGTGCTGGCGATCATCCACAATCCGGTGATGCCGGACGGGCGCAAAATTCAGCGCGTCTACGGCTGGAACGACCCCGATAAGCTGGCGCAGGGCTGCATCGACGACCTGCGCGAGGTCAGCTATGGCTACGTCAACTATCAGATCGCTGAACGGATCGAGGTCAACGGCTTCCCGCTCAAGCAGGATGGCTTTCGCTACACGCCGGAGTCGTTCGCATCGGCGTGGCAGTCGCGCAAATTCCACGATCCCGATGCGGTCGATTACCTCGCGCTCGTCCGCGAATTCGACGTGATCAATCGCATCAACGCCCGCCAAATCGACGAAGTCTGGTTACTCGGTTTCCCCTACTGCGGCTACTACGAGAGCATCATGGGCGGATCAGGCGCGTTCTGGTGCAACGCGCCGCCGCTGAAAGGAACGGAACAAAAGGGTTCCAGCGGAACCGACCGCCGCTTCGTGATGATGGGCTTCAACTACGAGCGCGGCGTGGGCGAAATGCTCGAAGATTTCGGGCATCGCGCTGAATCAATGCTGACGAAGGTCTTTGAGCGCAGGCGCGGCGACGCCAACCTGTGGGAGCGCTTCAGCCGCTACGACAAAATCGCGCCCGGTCGCGCCGAGTGCGGCAACGTCCATTTCGCGCCCAACAGCAGCCGCGATTACGACTGGGGCAATCCTCGACCCGTCCTCAGCCGTGCCGATCACTGGCTGCGTTTTCCCAACCTCGCAGGCGATGCGCGCACGATGACCTGCGCTGACTGGGGCAGCGGCGATATTCGCGCCCATCACCTGTGGTGGATGCGCCACTTTCCCCACATCGAAGGCGAAGCCAACGGCATCGCATCGAACTGGTGGCGCTACGTCATCGACCCGAACACCGTGCCGTGATGCTCTCCGTTCACTCATCTCTTGTTATTGACGCCGACTGAAATTTTTGCTTTAATTAAGAATATCATTGTACACAGTAGAGGGCAGAGATGATGAACGACCGTATTTACTACAGCCGCGAAGCTGAAGTTCAAGCCAACCGCGAACGCATGACCGCTATTTTCGCCTTTTTCGTGATCGGCATTACCGTCGGCACAGCGCTGGCGCTCTTGTTCGCGCCTCACACCGGCGATAAGACGCGCGGCGAAATCGCTGACGCCATCGAAGAAGGGCTGCACGAAGGGCGCAAAGCCAGCAACGACACGATCCATCGTCTCGAAAAAGACCTCGGCGAGCTGCGGAAGAAAATCGAAGACCGGCGCTAAACGCAAAAAGAAGCAACCATGTAGGGGCGCACCTAAGTGTGCGCCCCTAGGCATCAATTTAAGCATCGTCATCCTGTTCGCCAGACGCTGCCGCTGCGCTAACGGCGTCTGGCGAACATCAAACAGCCACCTGAAGGTGGCTTATTTTCTCGTAGCCGGATGGCTTTCAGCCTCCGGCGAAGTCAGAGAAACACCTCTGAGTCCGCTTAAGTTGATGCTTATGGGCTGCCTTTGGACGGCAGCCCCTTTCGCTTAACAAACGGATTCTACATCAAACTGCTATCGTTCAACTTGTGGGTACACCATAGCGATTCCATGCAGGTAGGTAAGCGCAATCCCCTCGGAACCGTGCCCCTCACCGGCATAGATTTCGCTGCTAACCGTCAAACCGGGATAGTTGCCCTGCTCCAAGAAGGTAACAAATCGCCGAAAGTTCGGAATGTCATCCTCCTCCAACTCGCCTACGGAAAGGTAAAGCTGTATCGGATTGCTGCCATTGCGCGCAGCCAACTGCGCGTCGTGGTGAATCCAATAATCGTAGGTGGATTTCAGAATCGCGCTGCCGGAGATATAGCGCTGAAAGGCATCCGGCTGCTGGAACAACGCATAGAGCACAAAGAAGCCACCCGACGAATAGCCTTGCAGACAGCGATCCGAGGGAATGGTGCGATAGTTTGCATTAATAAACGGGATCATCTCCTGCGTAAGGGCATCTAAAAAGAGATGTGACACACTCTCGCTAGAGGCACCGGGCACCCCGGGAATATCGAAATCAAGGTCTCGTAACGCAGCAAATTCCTCAGAAGTTTCCATGTCATAGCCAATGCCGACAATGATAAGCTCAGGTACTTTCCTGAACCAATTGCTA
>JBBSNT010000109.1:0-11265 GCA_038260485.1 Aggregatilineales bacterium
AAATCACCTTTGGTCAGGTTTTTCTCTCATGATGCACTATCCATCCTGCTCAATCAAATAGTTTGAATCAGTTCTATAGTAGTTCTGCACGCTGGCGAAACGCGCCGCACCCAGCTCGACAGCATCCTCCGCCGTGCGGATTTGCTCGGCGGAGAAATTCGAACTGCCGATTTCGCGCACCTTGCCCGCTTTCACCAGATCATCGAGCGCGCCCAGCGTCTCGGCAACCGGCACGGTCGAGTCAGGCGTATGCAACTGATAGAGATCGATCACATCGGTGTTGAGACGACGCAGGCTCGCTTCGACCGCCTGTTTAATGTACTCAGCACTTGCGCCCTTGCCCTGCCCCACCATTTCGTGCCCGAACTTGCTGGCGATCACGACCTCACTGCGACGGGAACCGAGCGCACGACCGAGATATTCTTCGCTCTGCCCGCTGCCATACACATCGGCGGTATCGAAAAAATTTATCCCCGCGTCAAGCGCGGCATTGACGACTTCAGCACTCGCGTCCACGTCAATCCGCCTGCCGAAGTTATTACATCCAACGCCAACAACCGTAACGTCCAATGATCCAATTTTCCGCGTTTCCATAGGGTTTCCATTCACAATTCATGATTGATCGAAAGCTAGACGTCGTAGAAGCATCTGGAGCAGTGATAGGACGAGCCTAGCAAGGCTTATCTGAATGTCACTTTTAATAGCGCAGCCAATTAGCCCAAAGCTCTATCCTAGAGTTTCTTTATTAAATTTTTAATTAAATGGTGTATTATAATTTGACTGTACAGTTTCTAAGTAGCAAGTTTAACAGATAAGCAATTTTATTACGTTCGTTCTGTCTCTACACCCTAGACATAACGATCAACTTTCAAATAGATTGCGCACTTCAAACTTTCACTCTGGCTAAGTTAAGGAACACGTCGCATAGATAAAATGGCGAAAGACACGCTTTCAGTCGGTAAATTTTTGAAGGGGTACGAACTACGAGAACTCGTAGGTCAGGGTGGGCACGGCATCGTCTATCGAGCATACCAACCCGTTATTGAACGTGAAGTTGTCGTCAAGATGATTCGGGCTGAATATGCCAATCATCCAGAGTTCATCCGGCGTTTTGACTCTGAAGCCCAAGTAATTGCACGCCTAGAACATTTGCACATCGTTCCTCTGTATGATTTTTGGCGTGAGCCAGACAGTGCCTACCTAGTTATGCGCTGGATGCGCGGAGGGAGTCTCAGCAACTCTCTGAAGAACCATGGCCCCTGGTCGATTCGAGCTAGCGCACGCTTGCTCGAACAATTGACTTCCGCATTGAACATTGCACACCGCAATCTGATCGTTCATCGTGATTTGAAACCGGACAATATACTGCTCGACGAGGAGAATAACGCCTACCTAGCTGACTTTGGTATTGCTAAAGACATTCGCCCCAATCTTGATGTTGCCGAACAACCGAGCCTGGTGGGTTCGCCAGCATACATGTCGCCAGAGCAGTTCCTTGAACAACCTGTTTCACAGCAGACAGATATTTACAGTCTGGGGATCGTGCTTTATGAATTGCTGACAGGTCGTCCGCCTTTTAGTGCTGAAAGCCTACCCGAACTAGCATATATGCATATTCGAGATGTTGTACCTCCGCTACAAAAGTATCAACCCACCCTGCCTACCTCACTCAACCTCATAATCTCGCGCGCAACGGCAAAAAAACCTGAAGAACGCTATCCCGATGCGCTCAGTTTTTCACGAGCGTTTCGTCAATTCGCTAATGAAACGGAAGTACGTCCTGCCATTTATCAGGTTGCAACAACCCGTCACTCAAATACTGACATCCAAACACTCGTTCTTGCAGATGCGCTTGCGCTAGAAAACCCTTATAAGGGACTGCGTGCTTTCCAAGAAGGAGATGCGGCTGATTTCTTTGGTCGCGAGAAATTAATCGAATATTTACTTACTGGATTTACGAAAACGAAGCTGGAGAAGCGTTTTCTTGCTCTGGTAGGTCCCAGCGGAAGTGGCAAATCAAGCATCTTGCGAGCTGGGCTGGTACCACGTTTGAGGCGAGGCGCGCTTAAAGGTTCGCAGAAATGGTTTTACTCACAGATTGTCCCGGGGAGTTCACCGCTGACAAATTTAACGGATGCCTTATTGTCGATAGCATCCAATCAACCCCAGAATCTCTCGCAACAACTGCGTCAAAGCGAAGATGGACTTCTCAATTTAGTGAAGTTACTGATACCCGGTGACCAGTCAGAATATTGTTTGGTAATCGACCAATTTGAAGAGGTTTTCACGTTAGTTGAAGATGAAGCAGAACGCCTCTGGTTTCTGAATAGTCTGTACAACGCTGTGACCAGTCCCAATAGTCGTATTCGCGTCTTGGTGAGCTTGCGCGCGGATTTTTACGACCGGCCACTCCTCTATTCCGGTTTCAGCAATCTGATGCGCAGTGGCACCGAAGTCGTAGTGCCCTTACAAGCGCAGGAACTCGAATACGCGGTTGTTGGACCCGCGCGACGATTCCACCTACAGTTTGAGCCTGGCTTAGTGAGCCGCATTATTGCCGATGTCAACAGCCAACCGGGTTCGCTTCCATTGCTCCAATACGCTTTAACGGTGCTATTTGAACGCCGTCAGGAGCGAATGCTGACAAACGCCGCTTACGAAGCGATTAACGGTGTTGGTGGCGCTCTAGGGCGTCGTGCTGAAGAACTTTATCTAGAAGTAGCGCTCGTAGGGCAAGAAGCAATTCAGAAAATGATGCTGCGGTTGGTTCAAATCAGCGAAGACGGAGAACCCACGCGACGCCGAGTTTTGCAGGAAGAACTACTTGCACTCCCAGGAGATCGTCAGGTCATGCGTCAGGTCATGGAGCGTTTTGGTAATTCTCGCCTAGTAACCTTTGACTATCATCCCCACTCACGGGCACCGACGATTGAGCTGGCGCATGAAGCGTTAATTTTCGCATGGGATCGCCTGAAAATCTGGATCGATGAAAACGCTGACCTTTTACGCATTCAGCGACAAATCGGTATCGCTGCACATGAATGGGAGCAATCAGGCAGAGAGCGGAGCTTTCTTGTTAGCGGTGCACGTCTGGTACAGTTCGAAACGTTGTGCGATGCGCCTCATATTACGCTAAGCGCAGCCGAACAGGATTTTTTGACCGGCAGTATTCAGTTAAGGCAAATCGGACTTCGACGCTTGCGCCTGTTCATCACCTCATTAATTGTCGCGTTTATCCTGACTTTCGCACTCTCCTTGTTCGCCTTTCAGCAGCGCGCGGAAGCTGATGCTTCGCGTTTGCAGGCGAATCAACAAGCCCAGATGTCGCGCTCGCGTGAGCTGGCAGCCACTGCCCTAAGCCATCTGGATCAACTTGACTTGAGTTTATTATTGAGTATTGAAGCCCTCAACGTTAACGATACATTTGAAGCGCGCAGTAGCTTACTGACTGCACTCCAATCACAGCCGATGATCGAGGCATTCTTGCCCAGCAATGAGGCGGTACGCGCAGTCGCCTTCAGCCCCAATGGACAACTCATGGCGGAAGGTGGGCGTGGCAACACGATCACGCTGTGGGATGTAGACACGAGAATACCCGTTGGAGTGCCTCTTCGTGGACATACGGATTGGGTGAACAGTCTTGCCTTCAGCCCTGACGGCAGACTACTTGCATCGGCAAGTTCAGACGGCACAGTACGCTTGTGGAACGTAAACACGGGTTTAATGGTCGGACAACCTCTAGGCGATGGTCAAGGGGGGATTTGGGCAGTTGCTTTTAGCCCGGATGGAACGCTCGCATCGGCGGGAACGGATGGAATTATCCAACTATGGGACGTGAAAACGGGACGCTTAAAGTCTCCTCCCCTCACAGGACATGAAGACGTGATTTACAGCCTAGCTTTCAGCTCTGACGGTCAATTATTAGCCTCAGGTGGTGCGGATACGACGGTTCGCCTATGGGATCCCGCTGGGGGCGAGCTGCTGCATACATTTAATCATCATGATAACTGGGTTTTCAGTGTTGCCTTCAGCCCTGATAGTCAGAGTCTGGTATCGGGGGGAATCGATGAGACGCTAATGATTTGGGATGTACACACCTATGCGCTAATGAGTCAGATTGCGTCAGGGCACACGAATTACGTTCGGAGTGTAGCATACAGTCCAGGTGGTCAGGTGATCGCGTCTGCAAGCCAAGACGGAACTATTCGCCTCTGGGATGCAAGGACAAATATGCTCATCGGCAGCCCGCTCACAGGGCATCAGGACGCAGTTTGGAGCATTGCTTTTCGTCCTACCACCTCGCAGACGTTGGCGTCGGGTGGCATGGACGGAAATACGATCTTATGGAATTTCCAAGCTGATCCACCATTAGCTCAAACAAGAATTTCCTCAACGGAGCCTGTCTCCAGTCTGATTTTTGCACGTGACCATTTAATCTATAGCAGCGGAAATGTGACCGCAGGAGCAAACGAAAACACAGGTATTCACCTCTGGAGTGTCCAGCAAGGGGAAGAGCAAGCGGTTCTCAACGGTCAGGGGCGAATCATCACGGATATGGCGTACAATGCGCTCCAGAACAAACTCGTTTCTTCTAGCACAGACGGAACACTCTTTTTATGGGATCTCCAGACGCTGTTTCCCTTGGGCGCACCTTTTGCTCAGGAAACGAACAGTGTATCAGCGGTCGCTTTCAGCCCGGACGGTCGTCTGATTGTGAGTGGGGATCAGCGCGGGACGATTCATCTCTGGGATACTGCCACAGGTGCGTCTTACGGAGAGGCGCTGCTTGGTCATGAAGATGAGATTCTAGGCTTAGCATTCACCCCTGACGGGCAGACACTCGCCTCAGCAAGCAGGGACAGCACGATTCGGCTTTGGACTATCGGCGACGATCAAGCAGACGTTCACGTACTCGAAGGACATCAGGACGGGGTGTCGAGTGTGTCTTTTAGCCCTGATGGGCAGTTACTCGTTTCAGGGAGTTATGACGGTACGGTTCGCTTATGGGATGTTCAAACCGACCAAGCGCTTGGACAACCCTTGATCGGACACACAGATGAGGTGTGGAGCGTCGCCTTCAGCCCCGATGGTCAAACCATTGCAAGCGGTGGACGCGATAAGACTCTACGGCTGTGGGACGTTGCGACACATCAACTGCTTGGCAGACCGATTCTTGCCCACTCCGATTGGATAACCCGCCTCGCCTTTAGTTCAGACGGGAAATTTCTGGCAACCAGCAGCGTGGATTCATCGGTGCTGCTGTGGAATATAAATCTGAATTCATGGGTTGAACGCGCGTGCCAGATTTCAAATCGCAACCTGAGTTCAGAAGAATGGGGACGCTATTTCGCTGATACACCATTCCATGAAACCTGCTCCGCAGCGAACTCGGTAAATTCAAGCTGATTTGCTAAGTTCGACGCTAGGTCAATTTTAACGGATAAGGGTCATTGCTCAGGTTGGTTAGAGTTTTCCTGCCTCTCTAGGCGACTTGCATCGAATGTGTGTGCGACGACAGTCTGGAAGACACCGGGGAGGAAGAGGGAACCGCTTTTCATCATTCTCTGCAGATTATGGCATTGGGGAACATCAGAGACACTACATTCAAAATTTGGCTGTGTGGCTCTACACAGCGCAGTTTTCTCCCCTCTCCCGCACAAGCGGGGTTGGGGGTGAGGGATTGCGCGATCACCTCAGTATTCTCCACTCCTTAGATTATTGACCACTGGCGTAAATTGCCAAGCCAATTTGGCTTATATAAGCGGACAAATGCAAGTGCTTCCCCAATAATTTATAAGGCTTGCGGTCCGCCCGTATTTTTCCATTACCCCATGCCCATACCCATACCGTCGCCCATACCCATACCGTCACCCATACCGTCACCCATACCCATGCCGTCATCGCCCATACCCATGCCGTCATCGCCCATACCCATGCCGTCATCGCCTACACTCGTATTAGGGGGAAGATTTGGTGCAGCGGGGGGAGATTGCACGATTAATTTTGTTGAAATAAGAAGCCCTGAGCCGCTATCGAGGTTTCCCTCGATGTGAATACGAGTTCCAATGGCGATCATGCTTCGGAGTGGGCTATTTGCGGCAAGTGCAATTTTTATACCGTTGACAGTGATCTTTTCTGCGTCGATTGCCTGCACAAGACCTTCAATAGTGATTGTGCTGCAATGGCGAAGAGAACCTATTCCGCAAAGCGGTTGATTGGATTGACTCCGTTCATGAATAGCGGCAATAGCTTCCTGATTTAGCGGAGGTGCAATTTCAATCGACCGCTCCAACATGCTGATGGGCAAGAATCGTAACGGTACTGGATCATAGGGCTGAGGTAGATTCGGCGCTCCCGCCGGGCTGGAGTTGTCTTCCAGAGGGATGCTGACCTGCGAACCTGCGGCAGCGACCTCCGTATGACCGGCGCTTTCTACTTGAGCCATCCCTTCCAGCGTCGAAATAGTCATTTCATGACCTGGCACAGATTGAATGAAAACCGTTGATCCGATATCGACTTTGACCTCGTTGATGTAGAGTCGGATGGTTCCTGCGCCTTCTGGTGTCTGAATTAATAGACCGCTTTCAGGGATTTGATTGCAGATGTCGCCATCATCCCCAGTTGTCAGGTAAAAAGCGTCTAAAGGACCCAAAGAGGCGGTTCCCGTGCCAGGATTAACGACACTGAGCGTGCTGATATCTCCCGATGAAGCCAGCAACGACGCAAATACCCAACCGACCCTACCTTCTTCCTGCGGTATCCAGACTCGTATCCACGAATTATCAGAGAGACGTCCATTGGCGACTACGGAACGCCCGGACGGGAGTGAAGCAAGCACTAGGGAATTTCGTGAGGAACCTGCACGTATATTCAGCGGGGTTTTTGCTTCCATGGGAAATGAAACGATGTCCCGCGTAGTGCTATCGACGATTTGTGAGTCGCCGAACATAAGGAAGGTGAGGTTCTGATTGGGCAGAGTCTCTGGTAAGTTTGCTTGCACTCGCATGAGCGCGACCCCCCAAGTCGCGTTCTCTATATCGAGCGCACTGCCCCGAATGGAACGCACCCGTGCTACGGGAACTGTATCTCCAGGCGCATTAAAACTCAGTTGGGACGCAAACGCCTGCGGTTCGGCTTGAATCAGGTTATTTCCATAACATACTTGGTTGCGGCTTGTAGCAGAACACAAATTACTTGTCGCATTGAGTGCTGCCGTAACAATACTTGGGCAGACGGAATCCGCCTGAGCGCTGCCTAAACTGCTTGCGTCAAACAGCAAATAATGGCTGCCTAACCCCAGAGCAACGACCCAGATAAACAGTCGAAGGATGATGAGCTTAGGTTTGCACAAGGTACACATCCTGTCGTTTGATAAACAAATAACATTTCATATTGTATATCGGATTATTCGAAAGGTTCGTGAGCGTTTATCGTTTGGTCTCGATTTTACAATGTTAGGAATTGTAATTTTATTTGTAATTATTTCCTTCGATTGCGTCGAATGTGTTGTCTGGACGAATATACACCTTGCTTTCATACACGGCGCTTCGTAACAGGTAATGCGCCGTCCGCGATAGTTTCGACACCGTGTTGATATAAGTGCAAGCGCCTCGTGCAGATCATCACGACAATTGCGACTACAACCGGCATTACCCATAGTGCCGCGCGTCCGAGCAGCAGGAATAAAATCGTGCCGCTGATCAGACCAGCAATGAACCCGTTGTTCTCTTTAAAAAACAATTCGTGCGCACTATAACCTTTACTCGCACGTACGAAAAATACGCCCGGATAGAGACCTATGAACCCCACTAAAACCGCATAGACGGGCCATAGTTGCGTGTTGAAGGGTGCCGCTCCCAGCACGACAGCGCAGGCAAAATAAGCAGCAAGCGCCAACAGGATGAAAGTGTTCAAATCAACGTGCAGCCTCCGCGCGATCTGAATACCTACGACGCTCCCGCTCAGCCAGCTTACCGTGATCATCAGGAAAGTTCTGAAACTGGACGACAGTGTGAACGACAACTGAAAGTACAAGCCTGCCTGAAGCAAGCCGAGCAGTAATCCCACTAAAGTTGGGTAGAGCCAGCGAACTACTTTCATTCAGCTACTGCTGCCCCCAGGACAGACGGTCATGAATCCACTCGACGCTGGTCTGCAACACAAAATCCATCGTATCCAGCGTAATCGGAGCGGCATCAGCAGCAATGACACGAATCGCAGTCGTATCGAAAGTTGAAAACTGAACTTCTCCCCTGTCGCGCAGCGCTACTTCGAGCTGTTCGCGTGTAAAGGGCAGGTGATCGGCAGCAAAAGCGAAGCTCCAGCCGACAGACGCGGGAGTGATAACGATCACGTCGTTGAAGACTTCAAGCAGTGAAGCAGCCACACGCCCCGAAATTGCGTCACCGGGAACGAAGGCGCTCGTCATGTTGCCGACAAAAATACCCTCCACTGTCAAATGCTCATGAATGGACCGGTAAAATGCTACCGAGTAAAGCGTGGCTGGCTGGATACTGAATGCCGCTGGCGTGTCCCCGACGATCAGGTCGTAGCGCGTCTCAGTGTTGGCGAGGAAGTGCTTGGCATCATCGACAATCACCGTTCGGTTGCTGAGCGTATTCATCTGGTTATAGGCATAAAACAGCCGTTCGCCCACGTCGGCGACCATTGGGTCTAGCTCGACCGTCGTCACCTGCGTCCCCTGCGAAGCAATCAATGCCTCGGTTTGCATCGCGCCAGCGCCGATCACCAGTGCAGTTTCAGGCTTGATCAATAACGCGGGCACCTCACCCACAATCGTATTGAGCCGTATACCAAGAGCGCCATTGAAATGCTCCAGTCCATCAAGGTACAGCGCCCGTTCGCCGCTGGGCAGTTCTAGCACATCAACTTTCTGATAAGGACTGTACCCAGAAAACAGCATCGTCGTGCCTTCTGGAAACCCTCGAAGCGTCGTATACCACAGGGCGTTGCTCCAGTCACTTAAACCGGGGAGCGCAATCATCCACAGCACGCTGATCAGGCATAGGAGCGCGCCTAACCAGCGGCGAATACCCAGAGTCACTAAAAGTGCGATTAGCCCTGCGCTGTAAATAATATCAATCGCTTGTATGCCGAGTCCGGCAAACATAACCAGCACGCCGATTCCGCAAATCGTTCCGAGCAGCTCGGTCATATAGAGCGAACCGAGACCCACCTGTTCGCCGTCAACGAAATGCGGTAGGAAAAGGCTGTAAAACATCGACACGACGAAGGGCGTCAGCAGGGGCAGTACCAGAAAGGCTGCTCCATACATACCATGTGCGCCCAGCCAAGCAACCAGTACCCGGAACGTGACCGGCAGCGTCAGGTGCAGAATCAGAGTCGCCGCGCTCAGAATCGGCATCCACCGCCGCTGGATATGTCCTGAGAGCCGATAGCCGATGGATACACCGACAAAATAGGAAACTGAGGTCAGCAGTACGACGAACTCAGTCCCCAGCAGCAGCGTCGTCATCTCTCGAACCATCACCCACTGAATTAGGATCAGATTCGCGCCGCTGAAGAAGACGATCACGAAGGGCGCGATGCGCCTGCCGGTTGCGGACGACACCAACAGCCGGGAGACTTTTCCGCGACCCATTTCCATGCCCATCCCATCATCCCCAGTCCATCTACTGCCGAGCTAACCGCAGGCGCGCTTACAGAGTGTACACCTTCAGGACTTCATCCCCGTAGTGATTGATCATCTTCACCGCGATCCAGGGCTATTTCATCCAGCGTGGTGCCGCCATTGAGCAGTTGAATCGAACGAACCATGATTGAAATGACCTCGTAGCTAGAAAGAAGCAAGGACGAGGCATCTCTAAAGTGCTCCCCAAAGTCAAGACCACGAATCGCCAAAACTAAGGTGGATAAAGTGACCCCAGGATCGGGGACGGTCACGGCGAAATAAGCGTCGGCGGGGACAGGGTAGTCCAGGCTCTGGTGCGGGCGCTGGTAGTTGTAGAACTGGAAGTACTCTTCCAAGCCGCTTGCCAGCGCCGTAACAGTCGTGTACCCCTTGAGATAGAGGTCCTCGTACTTGACGGTGCGCCAGAGACGCTCGACGAAGATGTTGACGCCATCGCTGGTCAGGTTGCCGTTGTCGTCGTAGGTCAGCGTATTCGTGCCGTCACTGACGAGCTGGTTGGCGGCGTTGTAGCTATAGTCGGTCGTCGTCGGCGTGCCCGCCACCGTCACATTTTGCTGGGTGCGACGAAAGCCATCCTTCAGCGGGCTGGCATATTGGTACAGCCCGACGATCAATCGGAACATGATCGCAATATCGCCGTGCGTGCCAAACTCAACGCGACAGCTTTCGCACAGGCGTGGGATGAAGGGCGCACTATGACGTTGGACGACGCACTTAAGGCAATACCGGTGGCGTTTCGGTAAATGACTTATTGCTGGCAGGACCGCAGATAGCGATTTTGCAGCAGCTCCCCGCACTAAAGAACGGGAATGACCTTCGAGGAAGTCATTGAGGAAATGGTAAAGAGATAACGATGAACGAGTTCATAGGCGGGCTTCGAACCCCGACACAAGTGACCCGTACCCACACCCTCTCTCATAAACGAAGAATTGGCTGATTTTTCAGCCGATTCTTTTCTCACAACCGATTCGATGGGGAAGGAGGGACTCGAACCCTCACCTCGTAAGAGACATGATCCTAAGTCATGCGCGTCTGCCAATTCCGCCACTCCCCCGTGACCAGTGGGATTATAGGCGAGCCGTAATCCAGCGACAAGGGGAAATTAGGCGCTTACTCAATCTCGATGCGCGAAATCTCGCCGGCGTCGGTTTCGCTGACGCGCGCGAGGATCGTGACGATCATCAACTGCGCGAACTCGAATAATCCCTGCATCTGCTGGATGCGATCCACGTAAAGCTGCGCGAGTTCGCGCTCAGGCGCGTCCATGGTATCCATTTCCGCCCGCAGGTGCGTGATGTTGTCCTCCATCACGCCAATCGCGCGGTCGACGTCGCGCATCTCGCGCCCCTTGAGGATGTTCGTGATAATCTGCCAGAAATCCGTCTCGGCTTCGTAGAATTTGCGCCGTCCGCCGCTGCCGCGCACCCACACTTGCCGCACCATCCCCATATTTTCGAGCATCCGCATGTTCGTGCTGGCACTCGCCTTAGAGATGTCCAGCCGCACAACTAAGTCATCAAGGCATAACGGGCGGTCGCTCAGCAGCATTGCACCATACAACTGTCCCATCACCTTGCTAAACCCGAAGTAGT
>JBBSNT010000110.1:0-11228 GCA_038260485.1 Aggregatilineales bacterium
AGCTTCGCCTGGATTGACAAGTTCCGAGCCTTACTCATTCGCTATGATCGCAAAGATGCCAACTTTCTCGGTGCTCATCATCTCGCTTTTGCGCTCATTAACCTACGTCATTTGTTCGCACAGAAAGTTTGAATCAGTTCCTTGATAACTCTCGATTCTTACGCTTCGGCGGCGACTGGCTCAGCCGGAGGAGTCGGCGGTGTGACCTGCGGCACAGGCTGCGGCTTCATCGTCGCCGGACGCCAGCGCCGATACAGCCAGCGTGCATCGCGAATCAGGCGTGGTAGATACGCGCCGATGGCGATCAGGATCACAATCGGGATCGCGTACCACTGGATCGGCTCCAGCATCCGTGTGCTGAATTGAAAGTTATACAGAAACGGTGGCAGCCCGAACGATATGTCGTGGATTACCGGAATAGGGCGCGTGTAGATCAGCGGCGGCATGAAGTTTGCCCACGTCACATACAGCGGGATATAGAGCGATACCGCCGCCCAGATCGCCGTGATCCAGCCGGGGATGTCGAAGACCGAGCCGAGCGCGAAGGCGACCGCCGTCCCAATACCGCCGAGGATGATCGCGTTGAAATCTTCGGGCGCGGGCTGGTAATACAGGAAGAACCACGCGAACACGATCCAGACCATCACGCCGGACACGAAACCAAGCGCCGCGCTGAGCAGCAGACGCGCCCACCACAGCCAGAATCCGCGCAGCCGCTCTGGGATTTCCGCCGCTAGCAGCACGACTACGCCAAAGACGACGCCAAAGGTCACGCCCGTTGTCAGCGACTTGCCCCAGCGTTCCGCGAAGAAGATCGCCGCGCTGGAAATTTCCGAATAGGCGTACCACCAGATCGCGATTGCACCGAAGACCGCCGCGATCAAGTAGCGCGCAACCGCGTTCATTGGATTGTCGCTGACGCGCCGCCACGTATTGCCGAGCCACGTGATTAAGCGCACCTGCTGGCTGACGCTCTTAGGCAACGACGGCGCTTCATCGCGCACGAGTGTGAGCGCCCGCAGCGCGTGACGTTCGCCCGCCCGCTGCCGCTCCGCCAGAATGCGCACGGCACTTTCGGAGCGAATCCGCCCGATCACGCGGGCGGCGTATTCGGCAACGTCGGGGTTCTCGGCTTCGAGCGCGAGTTCCGCCAGCAAGCCGTCGATGTCGGTCGTATAGACCACTTCGCGCCAGTCGGACGGCGCGGTGAGTTGCAAGCGCTGGCGCGTGGTCGAGAGCATCCCGCCTTCGCTGCTGATCGTGTAGGTTGCGGTTGGTTTGCCGCGCACTTCGAGCACGCGCATCGCCGCGAATTGGGCGGCGGCATTGGTCTCGATTTGCAACTGCTGGGCGACCAAGCGCGGAATCTGGGGCGTTTCGGCATCCGGCAGTTTTTCGAGCCGTTGCAGCGCACGCACGCGCGCCGGAGCGCTCTCGCTGCGTAAAGCGTGCAGCGCGACCAAGCGGCGTGAATTATCGCTCAGCCGTTCCCACCACACGTCCACATCGTGATCATATTCGAGCGCGCCGCGCAGCATCATCTCCATGCCGGACTCGTCGATTTCCAGCCCGTGTTCTTCGGCGTTGACGTAGTAGTCGTTGATCAGCATAAAGTGCGTGATGCCAAGCAGGAAACGCCCCTGCCCGTGCAGCCACGTCCGGTAAGCGCGCGTGTAAATATCGACTGCTTCGTGCCGCGCCATCGCTTCAGGAGTTACGTCGATTAACGTATCCAAGCCCTCGACCGCGTCGAAGCGCGTCGTCTCTTGGTCGAGCTTCTTGCCTTTGGATGCGCGCGGCTGAGGTCCGGTGATCAAGCCGTCAAGGGGTCCTGATAGCACATCGTTGACGCCGCTGATGTCGGCGGGCGCGGTGCGCGTGATCAGGTTATCGGCTGGACCTGTGATCAAGTCTTCGAGCGGTTCGCTGCGTGTGATCATGTCTTCGTAGCGCGCAGACGATGCGCTGCGACTGCTCTGGCTAACGCCGCGACCGACCACCGCTTTCACGGGCGCGCCGAGCACCTCCTCCATTGCCTCAACGATCTCAAGCAGCGAGGAAGGGCGCTTATTGATTTCAATTGCCGTGCCGCGTCGTAAAATCAGCGTGAGCGCGGGGGGTAGGTTGGGCTGAAGCGCCTCGATGCTCGGCAGTTGATCGTTCATCTGTATCTGCTTGAGCGCCAGCGGGATGGTTGCATCGAAGGGGAGCTGCCCGGTCATCATGTGAAAGAGCATGATCGAGAAGCTGTAAATGTCGGCGCGGTGATCAAGCACCTCGGCGGTGAGTTGTTCGGGAGCCATGTAGAGCAGCGTCCCCGAACCGGGGTTCGCCGCGCGCCCTTCCGGCCCAATCGCCGCCGCTAGCCCAAAGTCCGCCAGATAGGGCAGTTGATAGCTGTCGAGCAGGATGTTGGACGGCTTGAGGTCGAGGTGAACGACCTTGCTTTCGTGGGCATAGTCGAGCGCTTGCGCTACGGAACGCGCCAACCGCATGATGTCCGGCGGTGACAAGGGGCCTTCTTCAAGCATATCTTCAAGCGACCCGCCTGAAACGTAGCGCATAACGATGTACAATTGCCCATCGTATTCGCCGAACTCGTAAATCGGCAGGATGTGCGGGTGTTCCAGATTGGCAATCGTCTGGGCTTCGCGCTCGAACAGCTTCAACGGGTTTGCATCGTGAGACAGATCGCGGGCGACTGTTTTGATCGCCACCGTGCGATTAAGGCGCTGATCGCGCGCTGACCACACGTCCGCCATCCCACCGCGTCCGATGTGTTCGATCACGCGGTAATGTCCGAACTCTACACCAACATCCATGCAGGCAGTCCTCTATATGTGCTTTGGACAAATCGCTTCCGTATTTAGTATACTGCGATTCTGATAACTCACTTGATAGGGCGTGAGAACGATGCGGCTTGTGCTGATTTTCCTACTAGCTCTGGGCTTAAGAACCGGATTAGCAGCCTTCCGCTACACGACCGATACAGCCAACCTCGATAATGGCGATTACGCGCTTTACGCCATTGGCGCTGACCATTTTCAAGCCAACCATAACTTCGACAACAGCCTATTTTTGGTGCGTCCGCCCGTCTATCCCATCCTGATCGCTGCGCTTGGCGGCGACAACCTGCCCGTGTTGGCAGCCGATGCGTTTATGGGTGCATTGATCGCACCCGTGACTTATTTTGTCGCGCTGCAACTAGGGGTTGGGGTCGCTGCGAGCTTGATTGCCGCATTGATCGTCGCGCTCGATCCGGCGAGTATCGCCTATTCGACCTTTTTAGGACCTGAAGCCCTCGCTAATCTCCTGATCGCGCTAGCGGCGTTGGCGCTCTTGCGTATGGTTAAGGTGGAGAGAGGGGCGCAGTCTCTGCTCTGGGGCGGGGCAGCGGGAGTCGCGCTGGCGCTGGCGTCGCTGACGCGCCCCGCGAGCTACCTGCTCTGGATTCCGCTAGGCATTTGGCTGATCGCTCGACGGCGGCGTGATTGGCTTGCGATTGCTCTCTTTGTCGCCATCAATTTGATTACGCTCGCTGGTTGGACGATTCATAATGGCAGCGTCTTTGGCAACCCGACATTTTCCACAACCGGACCCTATACGATGCTCTATTATCACGCGGCAGCGGTCGAGCGCTTCGCGTCTGGCAAGTCTCCTGATGAAGTCTTTACGGAGATCAACCGCCGTGTTGAAACGCTGCTCGATCACGACGCGACCAACGTCGATCAAGGCACGCGCTACGGCTACCTCGCCGCGACTGTAGACATACAGAATGCCGAAACGAGCGTCGCGCTGGACATCTTCCGCGCGCATCCACTGCTGACACTGGCGACGTTTCCGTTGGGTTTTGTCCGCATGTACGGCTACACGCAGACGCTTCCGCGCTGGCTCAGTCTGATTGACATCCCCTTTAATGGTGCGCTGCTGCTGGGCACGTTAGTGGGATTGTGGCTGGCGCTGCGCCGCAAGAGCTGGACGTTGTTCTGGTTTGTGCTGATCGTCTGTGCCTACTTCACCACTGGAATCTTGCTCGTCAAGACCAGTGGGCTGGATACGCGCGAACTGTCGATGCTGACGCCGTTCATGGCGGCAGCCTGCGCTTATGCGTTCGTCTGGGCACGTGAGCGCTGGCAAGCCCGTCAAGTCGCTCTCAAAGGATGATCGTGACCGCACGCTGCATTTATCTCCTACTTTTCCTGTCTCTGTGCGTCGGTATCGGCGTTCATGCGCAAACAGACGCGCCCTTAGATGTGCCTGACGCTGCCCGGTACCATTGATCAGGGGATGGCGGTCGATAACATTGAAATCCCGGAGATTGGCTTTAGCGACAGCGCCGACAATACGCTCGCGCAGCAGTGGATCGTTCAGGCGGTGACGGGTGGCACGAGCAGCAAACTGCCTCATTCGCAGCGCTTGATTATGTCGGATGGTTCAGGTTCAAGCGGAACGTGGCGGTTCGCGCTTGACGAGGGCGAATTGCTGCTGATTATGGTGTCTGGCGCGAATGACGATACGCAGCAGCGCGCCGCCTTCGATTTGAGACTTGTACCGTAATTTGCTAAAAATGCGCGGTGTTTGTAGGGCGAACCTGCGTATTCGCCCCTCATCCTCATCAAGTTAAGGGATTAGAGGATGAGCGTGAGCTGTCAGAAAAGCTGTATTCTGTGAAGTCGCAGACCGGTTGGTAGCCGATCACCTGATAGATGTGGTTCGAGGTTGGGTTGCGCTGGTCGGTGAACAGGAAACAGAATTTTCGCCCTGAATCGAGCAATTGTTGGCTGACCTCGGCGACCAGCGCGCTGGCGTAGCCCTGCCCGCGCTGCTCCGGCGGCGTGTACACCGGACCAATGCGAATGCCGTTAGGAGTTGGTCCGCCCCATGCCGTGAGCGAAACGATTACGTCCCCATCCTGCCACAAGTGGGCTGCATTCGTCTTCGAGGCAAAGCGGAAATCGACGGCGCGCGCTGCATCGTCGTGGGTATGGATGTCGTCGGGGAACGCTTCGCGCCGAAAAGCGAGTTCCCACGCGATCAACAGATCGCGGTCGTCGAGCGTCGCCTCGCGCATAAAACCCGCGATCCCCGTCATAGGCTTAACCTGCTCCAGCTTGAACGTTCGCAGCGGCGTGTGGACTTCAAAACGCTGGCTCTTCAGGCGTGTCCACATTTCGGCAAAGCGGCGGCTCTCGTCAGCCGGTCCGTTGATTCCCGGCAAGGCGATCTGCGTGTCAGACAGATACGCCGCCAGCCAATCGACTGCTGTGGGAATTGCCGCCAGTGAAAGCACCGGTGGGCGTGGCAGCGTCATCAACGCTACCAGCAGAACCGGATTTTCCTGACCGGGAGGCGCGTCTCCTTCGACCAGCCAGAGAAATGGCTGGTCGTAGTGGGATGGATTATCCCTGATGGTCGAGAGAATGCCGAAGGTCAGGTTATGTTCGGCTTCGTGCGCCGCCAAATACGGCTCGACCCTCGCATAAAAGGCTTCCACATCGTCATAACGAACGACGTACATCAAGGCTCTAGCCCTCTATGCATTCTACGACTCGCCGCCGCGAATGCGCGAACGGAAATAGCCGTACATAAAACGGTAGAACGCCAGCGTATTTTCCGGGCGTTGGCGGTTGGCGTCGAGTTTTCGTACCGAGCCGCTGTTTTCGAGCAGCGATTTCGCGTCCGCCTTTTCAGTTATGATCAGCATCAATTCGGGAATGCGCTGGAGGTCGATGGCGAGGTCGCGCACGAGCACGCGCCGCTCGTAGAGGGTGATGTCGCTCCACAGGCTTTCCATTTCATCTTGAATCGCTTTGACGCTGACCGAGATGGTCGCTTCAGATAGAAAGGCGCGCTGTGCCGCTTTGAGCAGGCGGCTCATCTGCTGAACCTCGCGCATCATCATCGGTGCAGACCGATCCGCCAGCGGATGTTCAGTGACGAGGCGGTCGGTGCGGGCGCTCATCCGCCGACCGCGCGCGAAGTAGCCGCCCATCACGCGGAAGATGTCGAGGACACTCTGCGCTTTGCCTTCGCCTTGCAGCAGCAGCTCGATTTGTTCGTCCGTTTCGCGCGGATAGACGTCGCGATGCTGATTGCTGAGAATGCCGATCACGCGGATCAGGTCGAGCAGCGACCCGCAGAGCGCGCGCCGCTCAGGATCGTTTAGCCCGCCGTTCAAGCTGTCAAGGTCGCTCAACAGCGCCGGGACGCTCGGCAGATTGTTTTTATCGACGTAGGTCAGCCCCGTCTCGTAGAGGAACTGCGCGACCGTATGCAGCGAATAGGCGTAGTCGGCGAGGTCTTCGCCGCCCATCAAACGGCGCAGCGCATGGGTTGCTTCGAGCGTTTCGCCGATATTATCGCCCAATTCTTGACGGAAACGCTCGATGGCGTGCGGCGCAAAACTGTCACTACACCGTCGAACGTAACGGCGCAGCGCTTCCATCGCCGCTGTATGGACTTCGTCATCCCACGTCAACGCGCGATACATCTGGATCAGCGGCGGTAGCCCGGCATCGCCGCGCCGCGCTGCTGCCGCCGGGACGAGTGCCGCGAGCCGCGCCGTCGTGTTCGTGTCGCGGCGCTGAGCGTGATATTGCAGCAGTTGGGTGATCAGGTCAAGCTGAATCGCTTCGATGATCAGGCGGTTGCTGAAGACGAGCGTCGTCAGTTCTGCCGCCACGCCTTCGATGGCGCTCGACCAATGGTGCTGTTCCAGCGCGCCGAAGTACGCCATTGCTAGCGGCAGCGGCTTGAGTCCTTTGGCGCTTAGCACTTTGAGCGCGTCCGCGACTTGCTCGATAGGCAGCGGCGTCTCTAGAAAGAGGCTGCGAACCATCGCCGCATAGCTTAACTGCTTGTCGGTTGGGTAGAGAAGCTGCCCCTGACGGATTAATTCTGTCCCAAGCTCGTCAAATGCGCCGCGCGTCAGCAAAATTTGCAGCAGGCAGCGTGCTGCACCGATTTTCTGGCGCACGAGCACGTCATTTTCGGATAAGCTGTGAACGATCCAGCGCAGCAGCGCGTCGGAGGCTGCCCCGAACGGCGACTGCGCTGCTTTCACAAGTGCCGTCAGCGCGGTGCCGTCCACGAGATCGCGCCGTCGAGCCAGCAGCGCTACTTCGACGAGACGGATCAAGAGCAGCGGCTGCCATTCCTCGCCAAATTCTTGCGAAACCTTGATCAGCAAATTGGCGGGAGCAGGGTCTGTGCTGCTGAGTACCGTCAGAAGCTGGGTCAGGCTCGCGGGCAGACGCGCCAGCAGCGGTTTGATGGTGATGAAACGCTGCCAGCGGCTCGCCGGGAATGCTCCCGCCGCCAGCACAAAGATGTTTTCCGCTAGCGCTTGATGCTCGACCGCCAGTGGCAGCGCGATTTCGATCAAGCGCGGGATGATCGGCGCGGTTTCGACGTTGCCGCTGTTGCGGCGGACGTGGCGCAAAAAGACATTGAGCGTTTCGACCTGATTGGTCTTCGCCAACTGCTCGGCGTAGCCGATTGCGGCGCGCTGAGTCAAGTCCACCCAGTAAGCGCCGCTGAAGCCGAGCGGGTTTGAGAGCCAGCGTGCCAGCGTGCGATAGACGCGATCCGCCTTGCCCGCGTTCAATGCCTCGTTCATCTGCTGCAAAATCACACGCTCAAGATCAGGTTGACCCCGCACGATAACCGCGAGCTTATCGGCGTGCTCGATTTCGTCCAGCACCAGCGCGAACGCCAGCAGATGGCGCACGTAAGAGCCGCGTAAGGCATCGGTCAGCGTCGGGTCTTCGGCAAGGACTTTGGTGGTGTCGGCTGCTTCGACAGGTTGGTTGTTCGTGATCGCGGTATCGAGCTTGAGACGATAGGAAGCGTACTTGAGCGCTTCCGAAAGCGTGTCGCCCAGCTTGATCCGCCATGCGGCGACTGCCGTTAGCGCGGTTGTCTGCTCGATGACCAGCCCGGTATCGAGCCGCAGTTGGCTGAGAATGAAGTGGGCGTACTCGTCTTCGACCTGCGTCCCTTCGACACGCGCTTCATCCCACAGGTAGATCAGCGCGTTCGTTGGCACGGGATCATCCGAGAAGAATCGAATTTGCGCGTCGAGGCGCGTGGAGGGCAGCGAATGAGTCGCAAAGGTAACACCAAAGCGCGCAGGCGGTGGCAGCAGTGCCAGCAGCCCCTCGATGAACTCGATCCGTAAGTCCAGATCGGTCGGCGCGTTTTTAATGACGATCTGCACACTCTGAATCAGCGCTGACAGCAGCGATTCGATCACGTCGAGACGGTCGCGCGTGGCGGTCATCAAGCCGAGCATCGCGGCTTCCTGTGCGACCGGATCGAAGGCACTTGCCTGCGCCAACTGCAGCGGCGGGATCGTGTTGCCGACCATTTCGTAGATCGGCATTTGCGGGTCAATCAACTTACTGAGCGCTTGTAAATTGCCGCCGAATGAGCGCAGAACATCCACCGGGATCAGGATGATGTGTCGCATCGCCTGCCCCCGGCTGCCCACTTGTGCTTGCACCATCAGGAAGGGAATCGTTCGCCCGCGTACCAGCGCCCACGTATTCGAGGGCACACCCGGCATTGGTGGAATGCGCGCTTCTTGCAGTGCTTCAGCGACGTGATCAGGCGTTACGCCGGGCGATGATGCTAGAAGTTGCAGTTCCCCTTGCGGTTTTCCCTGATAGAATAGCTGCCCGTAGTAAAAGTGCTCTAATGCATACGTTGCCGGAGACAACACGGATAATCTTTGCCCCCTATAAGTACAGGTATCAACTTATAAATATAAAGCAGTTGGACGTTGGCGGCTCACAAATGGTTATATGAATAGACCGCCAAAGATCATAAGAATCTCCCCTTATTATAAGCGGTTTGTGAAGTTCTGCTGATTGAGGATGTGATGACTTCAAAAAACTTTGTCATTTGGGGCGCGTTGTTCGCCTTTTTAGGTGTGGCGCTGGGCGCATTCGGCACACACGGACTCGCGGCATATTTCGCCGCGCATCCCAATCTCGAAAGCTCATTTCATACCGGAACGCAGTACCAGATGTACCATGCGCTGGCGTTGATCGGCGCGGCGTGGGTCGTCGAGCGCTACCCGAACCGCTGGGCGCGCTGGGCGGGCGTGTTGTTCGCGCTCGGCATTATCGTATTCTGCGGCAGCCTCTACATTTTGAGCCTGCTCGACGTGCGGATCATGGGCGCGCTCGCGCCAGTCGGTGGCGCGGCATTTCTAGCGGGGTGGGTCTGCTTGGGCGTCGCGGCGTGGAAGGCGTGAGCTAGGCTGTGTATGAATGCCCCTACAACCACATCACAGTGTGCGACTTACTTCAATTGGAACTCGTCCGGCGGGCAGACGCGCAGCACGCCCGCCAGTTCGTAGCCGATCATGCGGGTTTCGCCGTCCAGTTGAAGCTGAATCGGTCCGTTGAAGGGCGCGCGCGACACCAGCCTGAACAGGCATCCCGGCGTTAAGCCCAGTTCACCAAGATACGCTAGCTTGTCCATAGAGTGAGTGTTGACGCGGCTGATCACGAGGTCGCTGCCCGGTTCCGCTTCGTTGAGCGCGATATCACGCACGCGCGGCATGACACCCTCGAACGAGGGAATCGGCTCACCGTGTGGGCAGCGGCGCGGAAAGCCCGCCATCTTGTCCATCCGGTTGACAACGTCGTCGCTGATGATGACACCGAGTTCGTCGGCTTGATCATGGACTTCGTGCCAGCCGAACTTCATCACCTTGACCAGAAAGACCTCAACCAAGCGGTGACGACGAATGCTCATCAAGGCTTCTCGTTCGCCTGCGGGCGTCAGGTAAACGCCGCGATACGGTTCGTGTTCGAGATACCCGGCTTGTTTGAGCCGCTGCACCATCCGTGTGACCGCTGGCGCAGAGACGTGCATGACCTCAGCCAGTGCTGAGGTGGAGATGTACGGCTCGTCGTTCTGATAGTAGGCGAGCCGATAGGCTTCTGCTAAATACTCTTGCATCGCGGCGCTTGCGCTCATCCGCTTTCACCTTGTCCTACAGCCGCAATTATTATCATATCCATCATAAATATAACAGCGGCGCAAAAAGTTAGCAAGGGTTAAACCTCAAATTTATGCGTGGTTAATCAGGAAAAGTGAGCAGAAAAGCCACCAGCGCATCAATTTGTTCTGCTGGAACATTCCCGATTAATTGATGGGTACCGGGCAGTTCAAAGACCTGTCGCAGCGTCGCCGCCGACCCGTCATGGAAATAGGGTGCGGTCAGCCACAACCAGCGAAGCGACGGTGTATCGAAGGTTGTGCCGCGCCGTTCCAACGCTGACACTCCTGTACCTACGTCGTAACTTTGCAAATCCGTCCCGGCTGGACCCACATGACACTGCGTGCAGTTCTGCGCCGCGAACACGTCTTTGCCGCGCGTGATCACGTCCGCCGCAAAGTTGTAGGGATTAGCGGGTGCTTGCAGCGTTGTCAAATATTGTGTCAGCAGGTCGAGATCAACCGAGACGACCGCGTGCGGGTCGCCCTGCGCGGGTGCGACTTCCGGCGTGTCGATCAAGCCAGCACCGACCTGAAGCCAGCGAATTTTAAGTTCCACGTCTGCGAGTTCATCCCACGTCGCTGACCAGTTGTAAGGGACGGTTTCGGGCAGATTGTAGAGCGTCGGCGTATTGCGTGGTCCATCGGGAAAGCCCATCCACACGCGCCCGTCAGATGCGCCGTCGAAGTGGCAGGTCGCGCAGCTCAGCCAACTGCTTTGGCTCAGGCGTGGGTCGGCGGCGCTGTTGAACAACTGCGCGCCTAACAGCAGGTCAAGCGACACCGACAGGTTGATGATCGGCAGTACGTCGGTGACGGTCAAGCTGCTGGTGTCGATGGTGGTGATCGTACCATCAAGCGTGCTTTGGACGAACAACTGCGTGTTATCGCCATTGAGCAAAATGCCGCGCGGATTTGCACCGACGGCGATATTGGCGCGGGCAAAGCCCGTGTTCAGGTCAATCACGGAGATGCTGTCGCTGCCCGCGTTGGCGACGTAGAGCCGCTGGGCGAAGCGGTCGAGCGCGACCGCGAACGGCAGGTTGACCGGACGGTCGGCGGTCGCCAGACCGATTCGGCTGCTGCGCTGCACAGTTAAGTCGCGCAGGTTGACGACGTTGACGACCGGGAATGCGGTTGTGTCGAAGGTCAGCGCCGTGTTTTGGGCGTTCAGCCGCGTCTGCGGCAGATAGGCAATCCCGCGCGTGATGTCCAGC
>JBBSNT010000111.1:0-11202 GCA_038260485.1 Aggregatilineales bacterium
CGTAAAGCCCGCGTCGAGGGCGTGATCCCGGTGAGTGAGCTGGCGACCGATACCCTCAGCGGTGAGGTCGTCGCCCGCGCGATTGTCGAAGCGGGCGCCTTCGCCACCATCGATCCCTACCGCGCGGCGACCCACAACAAGGGCATCATGAACGGCATCGACGCGGTGGCGATTGCGACGGGTAACGACTGGCGCGCGCTCGAAGCAGGTGCGCACGCCTACGCCGCGCGCGGCGGGCAGTACACCAGCATGACCCGCTGGTGGCAGGACGATAACGGTAGCCTACGCGGATCGCTGGAGATTCCGCTGGCGGTTGGCATCGTCGGCGGCGCGACCCGCGTCCATCCAGCGGCGCAGGTCGCGCTTAAAATTCTCGGCGTCCAGACGGCGCGTCAGCTTGCCGAAATTATGGTCGCGGTCGGCTTGGCGCAGAATTTCGCCGCCATTCGCGCGCTCTCGACTGAAGGCATCCAGCGCGGGCACATGCGTATGCACGCCCGCCAGATCGCCGTTGCGGCGGGCGCACCCGCACCAATGGTCGCGCAGGTCGTCCAGCAAATGATCGACGAGGACAACATTCGCCCCGAACGCGCGCAGGCAATAGTTAGAGAATTGCAAGGAAAATAAACCCATGATCAACGGAACAAACCCTAAGCCTAATTTTCTGATGCAGCCAGATCGTCCGGTCGGGATCGTTGGCTACGGCGCTTACGTGCCGCGCTATCGGCTCCCGGGCAGCGAGGTCGCCCGCGTCTGGACGAACGGACTGAGCGGCAGCCCCGTGACCGAGAAAGCCGTCGCCGGACCGGACGAGGACGTGACCACCATGTCGATTGAGGCAGCGCGCAACGCCCTTGCCCGCGCCGCTATCGACCCGCTGGCGCTGCGCGCCGTCTGGATCGGCAGCGAGAGCCATCCCTACGCCGTCAAACCAACCAGCACCATCGTTGCCGAGAGCATCGGCGCGTCGCCCAACATCCAAGCCGCCGACTGGGAATTCGCCTGTAAAGCGGGCACAGAAGCAGTACAGGCGTCGATAGGCATCGTCGGCAGCGGCATGGGCGCCTATACGCTCAGCATCGGCATGGACACGGCACAGGCGCGTCCCGGCGACGCCCTTGAATACACGGCGGCATCAGGCGGCGCAGCCTTTATCATCGGCGCGGCGGAAGAATCCTGCGCGGTCTATCAGGGCAGCTACAGCTTCGTCACCGACACGCCCGATTTTTGGCGGCGTGCCGACGAGAGCTACCCCTCGCATGGTGAGCGCTTCACCGGCGAACCCGCCTACTTCAATCACACCATCTCGGCAGCCAGCAAATTGATGGAAATGATGGGCACACAGGCGAGCGATTACACCTATGCCGTCTTTCATCAACCCAACGTCAAATTCCCGCAGCGTGCCGCCGCAACGCTCGGCTTCAACGACGAGCAGATCAAACACGGGCTGCTCGCGGGCGAAGTCGGCAACGTCTATTCCGGCTCGTGCATGTTGGGCTTGACCGCGACGCTCGACATCGCCAAAGCGGGCGACCGTATCCTGATGATCAGCTACGGCAGCGGCGCAGGTTCAGACGCCTTCGATCTCGTCGTCACCGACCGGATCGAGCAGGTTCGCGACCGCGCGCCCAAAACCCGCGACTACATCAGCCGCCGCACCGTCATTGATTATGCCACCTACGTCCGCTATCGCGGGCTGCTCAAAGACTAACGCCTTAAAAAATCAACGGTGTAGGGGCGGATTTGAAACCCGCCCCAGCGCGAGAAAGGAATCGAGAATGCGTGAAGTTGCAATCATCGGCGTCGGGCAGACGCCTGTTGGCGAACATTGGGATACCAGCCTGCGAATGCTTGGCGCGGACGCGGCACGTTCGGCGCTCGACAACGCCGGCATCAGCGAGGTCGAAGCGCTCTACGTCGGCAACGCTTACGGCGAAGCGATCAGCAGCCAGTCGCAGATCGCGCCGCTGATCGCCGATTACGCTGGACTGAACGGCATTGAAGCCTTCACCCTCGAAGCCGCCGAAGCATCCGGCGGCGCGGCGCTGCGCATGGGCTATCTCGCGGTCGCGTCCGGCGCGCTCGATACCGTCATGGTCTTGGGCGTCGAGAAATCGACCGACATGATCGGCACGGCACGCACCCGCGCGCGTGGCGTCAGCCTAGACGCCGACTACGAAGCGGTTCACGGCGCGACTCAGCCTGCCCTCGCCGCCCTGCTCATGCGCCGCTACATGGAGGAATTTGGCGTTGACCTCAGCGCCTTCGAGAACTTCAGCATCAACGCGCACGCCAATGGCGGCAAGAACGAAAATGCCATGTTCCGCAACCGCATCAAACCGGGATCATTCGCCAGAGCGCCCATGATTGCCGATCCGGTCAGCCTGTTCGACAGCGCACCCGACGCCGACGGCGCGGCAGCGCTGATCCTCACCAGCGCCGAGCGCGCCGCCGATCTTGTGCCCCAGCCCGTTCGCATCACGGGCAGCGGCGCAGCTAGCGATACGCTCGCCCTCCACGACCGTGACGATCTGTTCGCCATGAAGGCGATCCACTTCTCGACCAACAAAGCACTAGCCCAAGCCGGTATCGCCCGCGACGCCATCAGCCTGTTCGAACTGCACGACGCCTTCACCATCCTCAGCGTCCTCACGCTCGAAGCAGCGGGCTTTGCCGAGCGCGGCGAAGGCTGGAAACTCGCGGATCAGATCGGCTTGGAAGGCGCGCTGCCGATCAGCACCTTCGGCGGACTCAAGAGTCGCGGCAATCCCGTAGGCGCGACCGGAGTCTATCAGGCGCTCGAAGCCGTGCTGCAACTGCGCGGCACAGCGGGCGCGAATCAAGTCGCAGCTGCAAAGGTCGCCTTGATCCAGAGCGTCGGCGGTCTAGGCAGCACAGTGATCACCCACATTTTGCAAGCGTAAAACTTACAGGGCGAAAATCAGCGCGCATTGAGAGACTTTGAAAGCCTTTTTCCCTTGCTGATAGGTTTTGATAGGCTTTGAAGCATAAAATCCAGTCAAGTTGTGCCAAAAAGCGCAAGTACAAGATAGCGTTAAGGGAGTATTGAGAATGCAAATTTCACGCCACTGGCGGCTAAACTCACAGCGGTATCGTCTCGAAGGCGTCCGCTATATGAACGGCGAAGTTCGGTTACAAGCGCGGGCGCTGCCCTGCTCGGAGCAGACTGTAAACACCGAGAAAGCGGCGCAGGAGCGTGTGCCCGTCACCGCAGGACGCTAAGCGATGGAGACGCGCAAACAGATCGACGCACAGACCGAGCGCTACACCTTTGCTGGAACGGGCGTCATCTACAGCTATACGACCGTGCAGGATGCACCGGAAGGCTTCGAGGGACAAGCGCCTTACGTGCTGGCGCTCGTGAAACTGGATGAAGGACCCCTGATCACCGCGCAGATCACTGACTTAGACGCCGCCTCGCCCGCAATTGGCGACCGCGTCGAGATGGTCACCCGCAAGCTGACCACCGAAGGCACACGCGGCATGATCGTCTACGGTTACAAGTTCCGCCAAGTCCTCGAACAGAACTAGAAAACGCAAAGGCGGCTCGTGAGCCGCCTTTTTTGATCAATCTTCATCGTAGGGGCAGGTTTAAAACCTGCCCTTTTGCATTTATTTCTGCTATCTACTTAGGCATATTCGCCAGCAGCGGCGCAATCACCAGCGAGACAATCGCCAGCAGCTTGATCAGGATGTTCAGCGACGGGCCGGACGTATCCTTGAACGGATCGCCAATCGTGTCACCGACCACCGCCGCCTTGTGCGCGTCGGATTTCTTGCCGCCGAGGTTACCGCGCTCGATGTACTTCTTCGCGTTATCCCACGCACCGCCCGCGTTCGCCATCATCACGGCGAGCATGAACGCCGACACCAGCGAACCGAGCAGCACACCGACCAGCGTTGGCACGCCGACGTAGTTGCCGAGCCAATTGCCCCGTCCCAGCAGCGTCAGCACCACAATACTAATCGGCACGAGCACCGCCACGATACCCGGCAGCATCATCTCGCGGATCGCGCTCTGCGTGCTGATAGCGACGCAGGTTTCATAATCTGGTTCAGCCGTGCCTTCCATCAATCCGGGGATTTCCTTGAACTGACGCCGCACCTCAACCACAATCTCCTGCGCCGCACGTCCAACCGCCAGCATCGTCCGCGCGCTGAAGAAGTAGGGCAGCATCGCGCCGATCAACAATCCGGTCGCCAAACGGGCGTCGAGGATCACGCTCAGGTAGGTCACGCTTTCGCTCGGAAGCGCCGCGCCTGTCGCCGTGATGAACGCCGAGATCAGCGCCAGCGCCGTCATTGCCGCGCTGCCGATGGCGAAACCCTTGCCCGTCGCTGCCGTCGTATTACCGAGGCTGTCGAGCGCGTCCGTGCGTTCGCGCACCGCGCCGCCCAGTTCCGCCATTTCAGCGATACCGCCCGCGTTGTCCGCCACCGGCCCATAAGCGTCAGTCGCCAGCGTGATGCCCAGCGTCGCCAGCATACCAACCGCCGCCACCGCGATCCCGTACAGCCCCGCCGACTGGAACGCGATCAGTGTCGCAAGGCTGACGATGATCACCGGCACGACCGTGCTCTGCATCCCGACCGACAACCCCTGAATGATGACAATCGCCGGGCCGCCGACCGAACTTTCAGCAATCGAGCGCGTCGGACTATACGTGTCTGAAGTGTAGTATTCGGTGACGTAACCGATCAGTACGCCGCCCAGCAATCCCGCCAGCGTCGCGGCGATCACGCCCGTGCCCAGTTCAAGCACCAGCCCTAATACAATCACGGCGATAGCAACCACGATACTGGCGCTGTAGACGCCGCGCCGCAAACTACCGAGTAGCTGCTCCTGCGAGGCGTCTTCCTTCGTGCGCACGAGGAAGGTCGCGCCGAGCGCGATCAGCACGCCAGCCGCCGCGACGAGGATCGGGTAGGCTTCCATCCGTGCTTGCAGCACTGCCGGGTCCAGCGTGATCCCCGCCAACCCGCCGCCCAGACCAGCAATAGCAATCGACGCGATGATCGAGCTAGCGTAACTCTCGAACAAGTCAGACCCCATACCCGCCACGTCACCCACATTGTCACCAACATTGTCGGCGATCACGGCAGGGTTGCGCGGGTCGTCTTCAGGAATGCCCGCTTCAGTCTTGCCCACGAGGTCAGCGCCAACGTCAGCCGCTTTCGTGAAGATACCGCCGCCGACACGGGCGAAAATGGCAATCGAGGTGCCGCCAAAGCCAAAGCCCGCCAGCGCACTCGCGGCGGTGATTGGGTCATTAGGGTAAATCACTTTGGTCAGCAGGTAGAACAGGATACTGATGCCGAGCAGCGCCAAGCCGACGACCGTCGTTCCCATCACCGACCCGCTGGCGAAGGCGACGCGCAGCCCTTGATTCAGGCTTTTCATCGCGCCAGCGGTCGTGCGCACGTTAGCGCGCACGGCGATACTCATGCCGATATAGCCCGCCAGCGCAGATGCACCCGCGCCGCAAGCAAAGGCGACTGCCGTCCACGGACTCATGCCCGAACCGGGAATGGCGCTCAGGATCAACAGCACGATGATCACGAGCACGACAACGGCGGCAACGTAGCGGTACTCGCGCGAAAGAAATGCTTGAGCGCCGCGTCGAATATATGCAGAAATTTCCTGCATCCGCGCACTACCGGCATCCTGCGCGAGCAGCCATCGCGCCGTGTAACCGGCGAATGCCAGCCCGATCAAGCTGACCACCAGCCCGATCCATGCAACGTTGGTAATAAGAAATTCCATGAGTACTCCTTTGATGTTGTAAAATAGTATCCATTAAAGCGTAAGCGGAAGTGCAGCGCTTTTTGGATAACCTCTATAAAATTTGGCGGAAGAATTAGTCAGATGTCACCTACCCATGCCCCAATCTAAGCATTTAGCGCTCGGCAAGCAGGGCGAACAGCTTGCCGCCGAGCACCTTCAGCAGCATGGTTACATCATTTTGGCGGCGAACTGGCGCTGTCTTGAAGGCGAAATCGACCTAATCGCACAGCGAGATGCCATCCTCGTCTTCGTCGAAGTCCGCACGCGCCGCAGCGGTACAGAAGCCGCCTTTGCCAGCATCGGCGCGCGCAAGCGCCATCTCATCGAGCAAGCCGCTTATCGCTACCTTGCTGAAAGAGACTCGACCGCCGACGAAAACGTCGCTTGGCGTGTCGATGTGATCGCCGTTGCTATTCCCCCGCAGGGTGCGCCAATCATCGAACACGTCGAGGATGCGCTTGGCTGGTAATTTGAGCAGCCAACCCCTTGTCGTGATCCTCGGACCGACCGCTGTCGGCAAGACCAGCTTGGCGATCCAGATGGCACAGGCGCTCGGTGGCGAAATCGTCAGCGCGGACAGCCGCCAGATTTACCGCCAGATGGACATCGGCACAGCGAAAGCCACCCCCCAACAGCGTGATCAAGCCGTGCATCACCTGATTGATGTGGTCGATCCTGACGAAGACCTCTCGCTGGCGCAGTTTCAGCGCCCTGCCTCCGCCGCCATCGGCGACATTCGCGCTCGTCAGCGTCTGCCTCTGCTGGTCGGCGGAACGGGGCAGTATATCACCGCGCTGCTCGAAGGCTGGTCAGCGCCGGAAGTCCCACCCAATCCAGCCCTGCGCGCCGAACTCGAAGCGGTCGCCGCCGAACATGGACTCGCCGCGCTTTACGCCCGCTTGATCGCGCTTGATCCCGCCGCGACCTTCGTCGATGCCCGCAACCCGCGCCGCGTCATCCGCGCGCTCGAAGTCTGCCTCGAAACCGGACGCCCCTTCAGTGAACAGCGCAGCAAGCAGCCCCCGCCCTACCGCACCCGCGTTTACGGGCTGACGCTGGATCGAGAACCGCTTTACGCCCGCGCCGACGCCCGCATCGAACAGATGATGGCGCAGGGTTTCCTCGAAGAAGTGCGCGACTTGCTCGCTAAAGGCTATAATCCCGCGCTGCCGTCCATGAGTGGGCTAGGCTACCGCCAGCTTGCCGACCATTTGCTCGGCAAACGAACCCTTGACGATGCACTTGAAGCGACGCGCACGGCGACTCACAACTTTATCAGACGACAGTATACATGGTTTCGCGGTCACGATCACGAAATTATATGGCACAATGTGGAAAATCTAGTGCCAACCCGCATCATCACATCGACTCAACGTTGGCTCGAAGATACTCTGGAAGAACGGAGCTAAGCGAATGCGTTTCATTCGCCGGTCAAACAATCCGAATCTATTTGTCGGGCTAATCCTGTTAGTCTTGCTGGCAGTCTTCGCCGCGCCCAGCAGTCTGCCCCGTTTCCTGTCGAACGTCTTTCCGCAGTTCTATGAGGGCGTTCCCTGCGCGTGGCTCAAGACCGCCGAAGACCGCGCCAATCATCAATCGCTGCTCGGTCGCGCCGCTACCAACCCCATCACCCTGCGCGTGCAGACAACCGCCCTTCCCATCGACGCCAGCGCCAGCTTGTACGTCAGCATCATCGTCACCAACAGCTCATTAGGGACAATCCCCTTCGTCTACGATCCGCAGCGAGTTATCGTCGGCGATAACGGAACCAGTGGGTTAGGCTTAGTTTTCGTCCCTGCCAATTCGTTGGTCGGGGGCGCACAGCGTCAGGATACCGGAACGATCCCGGAGCAAAACCTGCGCATTCTCGGTCCGCGTCAAAGCTGCGTCGTCACGCTCGAATTCCCCGGCGGCAACGTGCTGGTCGATCCAAGCGTCACGTCCGGTTCGGCGGCAGTTCACGCCTACTATCGAAATAACGAGCGCGGGCAAATCACGCAAACCGCGGGTACGCTGGCAACGCCCATCTATCCGGATCAAGGCTTGTGGACGGGCTTCGTCGAATCTGCTCCCGTGACCATCCCTAGAGCGATCCAATAATGTTGGTCGTGAACGTGAGGCAATAACGCTAGCCACGCGCGCGGGACTGAGTATAATTAACTTTCAGTTTAATGCTTATCAACTGTGAATCTGGGAGTGGCGGTGTATGTCCGAGTCCAACAAGGAACGCCCAATCCTCATCGTCCATGACGACAAACTTAAGGATCACCAGTGGACACTCGCAAAAGATAGCGCGGTCATTGGGCGGGGTGAAGAATGCGACATCGTGCTGCAAGAACGGCAGGTGTCGCGCCAGCATGTCCGCGTTTTTAAAGAAGACGATGCTTATTACGTAGAAGATTTAGAAAGCAAGAACGGCACCTGGATTAACGGACAGCAGCTCAAAGGATCGCGCCGCTTATACGACGGCGACAAAATCGATCTCGCGCTGGCGGTGCATCTGGAATTCATCGGCTCCGGCGCGACTGCCCCGCTTGCCTTCGAAGTGCCCATGAATCTCTCGGGCGGTCGGCTCCGGCTTGACCATGACGCCCGCCGCGTATTCATCAACGACGAAGAAATCGATCCACCGCTCAGCCCGCCGCAGTATCGCCTGCTCGAACTGCTCTACAACAACATCGGACGCATCTGTACCCGTGACGCCGTCATCGAAACCGTCTGGCCCGACGCCATCGGCGAAGGCGTCAGCGAACAGGCAATCGACGCGCTCATCCGCCGCCTGCGCGACCGCCTCGCCGAAGTCGATCCCGACTGGCAGTACATTATCACGGTGCGCGGTCACGGCTTTCGCCTCAATAATCCGGAGGGCGATTAACGCTACATCGTGGTCACTGCGCGGCTGCGCCACCAACGCCGAACAGGAAAGCTATGCACACCCGACCAGCGAATAGAGACACGGACGTGGCGGTCATTAGAGCCTTGTACGACCAGTCGTACCTAGAGCCAGTTCCCCAAGCCCATCGTGTCATCGAAAATCAGCACGTCCGCGTTGCCGAGGCAGCCGACCGCAGCGTGATCGGCTGCCGCATAAACACGTTTTGGATTTTGTCAAAATGGAGACTTCCAGCCGATGATCGCTAATGTGAGCAGTTCGAAGAAGTGGAGGTAATAATCACAAAGCTAAAAAATTGGGCTGGAAACTACCAATACAGCACCACTAATGTGCATTATCCCAAAACTGTCGATCAAATTCAGGCGCTCGTCGAGCGTTGCGAAAAATTGCGCGTACTGGGAACTCGGCACTCGTTCAACACCCTTGCCGACTCAAGCGAAAATCTGCTCTCGCTCGACCGTTTCGCACCTACCATCAGCATTGATGCGCAGCGCCGCACCGCGACCATTGCCGCCAGCGTCAAATATGGCGATCTCAGTCAGGCGCTCTACCGCGGGGGCTTCGCCCTGCACAACCTCGCCTCATTAGGGCACATCTCGGTCGTCGGAGCATGTGCCACCGCGACCCACGGATCAGGCGTTGGCAACCAGAATTTAGCCGCCGCCATCGCCAGCATGACGTTCGTCAGTGCCAACGGTGACTTAATCATGCTCTCGCGCGACCGTGACGGCGACCTGTTTAACGGGGCGGTCGTTCACTTGGGCGGGCTGGGCGTTGTGGTCAGCCTCACGCTTGACCTGCTCCCGACCTTCGACGTCAGCCAAAACGTCTACGAGCGCCTGCCCATCGCGCAGTTGGACGACAATTTCGACGAGATTATGTCCAGCGCCTATAGCGTCAGCCTGTTCACAGACTGGCAGCACGATTACGTCAACCAAATTTGGCTCAAAGCGCGGCATGAGGATCATAATTCAATCGCGCAGCCGCCCGAATTTTTCGGCGCACGCCCCGCCACCCGTGAAATGCACCCGATTGCCGAGCTTTCGGCAGAGCAGTGTACCGTCCAGCTTGGCGTGCGGGGCGCGTGGCACGAGCGTCTGCCCCACTTTCGCATTGACGCCACACCGAGCGCGGGCGCTGAATTGCAAACGGAGTATTTTGTGCCCCGTGCGCGTGCGGTCGAAGCGATGCGCGCCCTGCGCACCCTCAGCGCCGACCTTGCACCGCTGCTGATGATCACCGAGATCCGCACGATTGCCGCCGACGACTTCTGGATCAGTCCCTGCTACCATCAGGACTCGGTCGCCTTCCATTTCACGTGGCAGCCCGATTGGTCAGCCGTCAATCAGGTGCTTCCCCTCATCGAAGCACAGCTTGCGCCCTTCAACGCCCGCCCCCATTGGGGCAAGTTGTTCACCATACCGCCTCAGCGGATACAGAGTTTTTACGAGAAGCTGCCGCAGTTCCGTGACCTGCTCCACCACTACGATCCGCAAGGCAAATTCCGCAATACGTTTCTGGATACCAACATTATGGCTGCCGGCTGAGGAGCGTCCATGAGTCCCAAAAAACGCCTTGACGACTGGATCGACGAAGACGAATACCCCGATGACGAGGACGTCGAGGATTTTGGCGAGCAGTCGCCTTTCGACTACGATCCGCTGTCCGTCGGCAAGTTCGGGGGCAACAATCCGCATTTCTGGACGCGCGGACGCATCGCGCTGGCGGTCGTCGTCCTGCTGATCGTCGCGGCGCTGCTGCTCCCGTCGCTGTTGACGCTGGCGCGTTAGCATTACGCAGATCGGAGTCTGTAGATGACCAGCCACCGCCTCGACCATCTTCGCGCCATCATGGACGCGCACGCCCTCGACCTGATCGCGCTCATACCGGGACCCAACCTGCGCTACCTGACGGGCGGCGTTCACGTCGTTCTAGAACGCCCGATCCTCTGGTTCTTGCCGCTGACGGGCGATCCGGTCGCCGTCATTCCGAAACTGGAAGTCCCGCTGTTTTCGCGCCACCGCATCCCCGCCGAACTGTTCGCGTGGACAGACGCAGAAGGCTTCGACGCCGCCTTCGAAGCTGCCTTTCGCGCCCTCGACCCCGCCCATAAGACCATCGGCATCGAAGGCGGGCGTATGCGCTACTTCGAGAGCGAAATCATTCGCAAAACCGCGCCAAACACGACGATTGTCGCCGCCGATCCGTTCCTCGCACAGTTGCGTCTCCACAAAGACGCAGAGGAAATCGCAGCCATCCGCCATGCCATCGCCATTTCCGAGCAGGCATTGAGCCAAACGCTCACCGCCGTTCAAGTGGGCATGAGCGAACGCGCGATTGCCGCCCAATTGGAAATGAACCTCAAAACGCTTGGCGCAGAGGGCTTCGCCTTCGACACACTGCTGCACAGCGGCGCGAACACTGCCCTGCCCCACATCGGGCCGCTCGAATACGGCATCCAGCCCGGTGATCCGCTGCTGGTCGATTTCGGCGGCGTCTACGA
>JBBSNT010000112.1:0-11164 GCA_038260485.1 Aggregatilineales bacterium
CAACGGTCGGATATGCAGATCGAATTGTTCTTCGGTTACACTGGTCGGGATAGTGCTCATGAGAAATCACCTTTGGTCAGGTTTTTCTCTCATGATGCACTATCCATCCTGCTCAATCAAATAGTTTGAATCAGTTCAATGTCAAGAAGTCTGGTTCTCCGTCAGCTTTGGTGCAGCGGACGACATGGTTAGGCAGAGGCGAGAACGCGCCGACGCAACAGATCAAAACTGGCTCGGCCATACATCATACGCTTAATCGTTTTCAGCCGGTTGACGTGGCCTTCAGTGACCTGTAGTAGCAATAAATGTAATCTGAGCGAGAAAACGAGTCAAGCGGCGCGATAGTAATCGTGGATGATCCCGCCCAGAATGGTGCGTCGATCAACCCTTCCTTGCGTTAACATTTTCGCCGGTGGACAAGGAATCTGTTGCTTGATTCCCTGATGAGGTCGCGTGTGATTGAAGTGGCGTTCGTACTCACGAAGGATATAGGCTAAATGGCTTTGATTGATGACGATCACCTGCTCGAGACACTCTTCTCGTACTGATCCTACCCAGCGCTCGGCGTAAGCGTTCGCTCGTGGGGCTCGAAACGGAGTACGAACCACTTCAATCCCATCAGACGCAAATACAGCATCAAACGACGCACCATACTTGCTGTCGTTGTCGCGTATCAAATGGGTGAATGAACATTCCTGTTCTTGGAAGTCCCACTGTAATTGGCGTGCCTGTTGGGTGACCCAAGGTTGGCTGGGATGTGCTGTGATCCCGGCGACATATACGCGACGGGTTCCCAATTCGATGAAGAACAGTACGTACAACGTCTGTAGGCGGATGGTTTCCACAGTAAAGAAATCGCACGCAAGGAATGTATCTTTGTAGTGGGTCAAGAAGGAGCGCCAATTGGATGATGTCGACCGAGCTGGTAGGGGCAAAACCCCGTGACCTCGGAGAATTTTCCTGATAGTCTCGTGACTGATCCGGTAGCCAAGCTTTTTCAACTCCCCTTCAATGTGATCGTCTCCCCAACGATTCTCTCGCGCCATGCGAAGAAGGAGCAGAACCAACTGCGGATCTGTTGAGGGGCGACCGGACGCTTTCGGTGCGTTCGAAAAAGTCCACTTCTTCCGGATCAACTCGCGATGCCAGCGCAGCAAGGTTTCAGGCTTGAAGATAAGCATCACCTGCTCCAATTGTCCCTGCTGTAGGTTGGCAAATTGACGGATCTGCTCAATCAGGGTGAGCAAGATGAATTTCTCACTGTGCGTGATGGAGCGACCGCGTTTCTGATGACGACGCACAATGAGTAATTGTTGCCAAAGCAGCAACAATTCGAGAGTTTTTGAATCTGGAGACAGGCGACTGAAGCACAGGCTGTCCCAGAGTAGACTTGTTACCTGCTGGATGAGATACCAAATCATGAATGCTCTATTCCACTGCCGCGATAGGCTTCGGGAAGCATTCTATCAAACCCAAGTTGGATTAATTGCTACTACAGGCATAGAATGACATCTGTTATCTTCTAAATCAAGAACGGATGTGCAAACAGTCCAGCACAGCCTATTCCCCTTGACGCTTGAGTCGATCCGTCTCGCGCGCAAGCGTGATTTGCGGCTGAGCCGCCTGCTTGCGTCTGCCGAGCCAAACCACCGCTTGCCCTGAGGCGTGGCGGGCAAACTGGTACGAACTCGACACGTCGATACCGCTCGCCGGAACTTCTTCCTCGTAGACGTTCAGCGGCGCGGCAGGGTCGGGCAGCAGGGTTGTCCCGCGTATGCCGATCATTTCCGGCGGCAGCAGTTCCCATTCACTCATCCGTCCGCGCCGCAGCCGGATCTGCGCGCTGCCGGTCATGCGCACGGGGACGAACGGTATCCAGTACGGCGGAATCGGGTTAAGCAAGCGGTATTGCCAGCTTTCGTCGTCGCTCACACCCTGGCTCGAAACTTGCGAGCGTGCCGTCGTCCATTGCCGTCCACGTTCAACCGACCGTTCGAGAACGCCCTCGTAGGCCTTTTCAATGCCCCAGCCTAGATTCTCCGTCTCGTCTCGCAGCAGCGTCACCCGCTCGACCGCTTTGCCTTCCAGCCTACCCAGCGCGACCGACGGCACGAACAAGAGTGGGTCGTCATCGTCGCCGTTCAGTTCAAAGAAGCGCCAGACCCGCTTCGTACCGTCATTCGCCGCGATCGACCGAATCGGATGCGTATCGCCGAACGAGTCGAGGACGGTCAGCGTTCCGATCTGCGCCAGCGACCCGATCGGCACGCGTACCGGCATGACGTACCAGTCGTCGCCGAACGCGGTCGCAAACGCAGCCGTGATCATGCGGGCAAAATCGACCGCGCCTGCCGATACATCGCCGAAATTGACAGTGCCGTCCTCGAATTCGAACCAGCGCTGAACCGCCATGCCGGAAAACTGTACCGGCGTCGGAATGACGGTCTTAAGCTCTCCCTTGCCGTCCTTCGGTAAATCAACGGCATTATCCCGTTTGTCGAAACTGAACCAGTCGAGATGCCCACCCGGATACTCTTTTGCGTCTAGCACGATCGTGCCTTTGCTCGTCGTCGCGCCGGCGCTGAAGCGATATTCCATTCGTTCAGGGTCCCACGATTCGAGCGCCGAGTCGTCGAACAGCCGGTCTTCAAACCACGCCACCCACGCCGAGAACATCGCCTCGAAATCTTCGTCTTGCTTGACGAATTCCGCCTCTAGCCTGGCGCGTTCCAGATAAATACGCTCGCCGTCGCACGAGCGCCGCACCATTAGCGCAACCACCGCTACGTCCTGCGGCTCGATGTTCGACGGCATAGTCAGCGCGTACTCGTCGCGCAGGACCTTGCGCCATTTGCCGTTGTCGAGCGGCGCGAGCAAGCGCAGCAGGTGCTGTCCGGCTTCGGCAGCGCGCCAGAAACTCGCCGCATCGTTCAGCGGTTGCTGCTCGGCGTAGGCTTCAAGCGGCAAAAACGGGTCGATCGATCTGAATTGCTTTCCCGCGTACGGTCGGAACTGGTCGACCGGCGCAATTTGCGTGGCATACCGGGCTTGGATCGGGCTTGCCGCGTCTTCGCCGTGAAACTCGCCCACCTGCCATTGACGCGCCAGCAGCCACAACGCGTCGGCAATCTGCGATTGCAGCCCGCTTTCGATCTCCTCTGAGCGCGTGCTGCCTTCCAGTCGATACTGTCTATACATCGTCCGCCGCTCCTGTCATATCAAGGTCTTGTGAGAGGAATACTGCCGGGATGTGCTGCCCGTATTCACCCAGCGTCTCCGGCGCGACGGCGCGAATACGCGCCAGCGCAAACGCCTCGCGCACCGTATCGACCACCAGACCGAAATCCCACGTGGCATCTTCCGGCGGTACCGCCAGCAGCAGCGACTGCGGCGGACGACTGGTCGGCGCGTCGAAATGGAAGGTCAAACCCGTCATTTCGTAATTCGACGGGATGCGCTCGGCCCACTGATCCAGCACCAACCCGCAGATTTCACCGCCAAGCGCCGACAGATCGCCGTTGCCCGTCAGCACCAGCGACAGCCGATCTGCCCCCTCGTCGTTCGGACGCGCCACGCCCGTCCAAGCCTCGCCCGCGACGGTCGGCACTTGCGCGACCCGAAACGCGAACAGCGGTTGATCGCGCAGCGCCTCGGCGGTCGTAATCAGACCACGCAGCGGCACGAGTTCGGGGCGAACGCGCACCATCTTCAGCAGCCAGCCTGCAGCCGCATGTGGATCACTGCTCACGCCCACCGGCTGATCACTTAGTGTTTCGCTCTGTAGCGGCATTTGAAAACGCAGCATGACGGGATACTCGCGCCCCAAAATCATCGCAAACACGGCACGCGCCGTGCGTATGCGCTGTTCGGGGCTGGCGTTCGCGTCGTTTTCCCGTGCGCGCCTCAAAATGCCCTGCGCGTCGTCGCGGCGCGTCTTGACGGCGGGCAGCACAGCCTCGGCTTGCGCTGTCAGCGCCGCCGGGTCATCGAGTTCGGGTATCGCTTGCGGCACGTTGAAGTACGACAGCCGCATCAGCGCTTCGAACAGTTGGCTGCCCCTGACGTCAACGGCGGCGGGCATCTTCGGAGGCGAAACCGACATTCAGCCCCTCGAGCGGCTGCCGCGCTACACCGCCTACACCGCGCCGCTGAACGTCACGACCAGCTTGCCAAAGAACACGCATCTCGTCGCCTTCGAGCTTGAGCCGAATGTAACCGTGACCTTCGTCGTCGTGACCGACGACTTTAAGAGCTACGCGCCGCTGCTCTTAGACATGATCGCCACAATACCACTTGATTAGCAGAAACACTGCGCAGGAGTATGTTGATCCATACCTGCGATCAGTAAAGGGGCGACTCGGCAAGTCGCCCCGACCTAGATATGGTCACCGTTACGCTTCGCTGGCAGCTTCAATCGCCGCGCGCCGCTGCTGCACCGCCCGCAGTCGCTCCATGTTGAATTTCGTGCTGCGGTCGAAAGTGTAAACCCCGTTCTGCTCCTGCCACACGTCAGTCAACTGCGTGTAGCAGTAACCGAACATATTCGGGTCGTCCAACAGGAGGTTGAACAAGCCTTCAAAGCGCGCGTAGAATTCCTCAAGATTCTTGACTCGCTCGCCGTAGCCCCACGAATCTTCGCCTTCTTTCGCAGCCGGACTCCACCAGATGCCGCCGAACTCGCTGACAAAATAGGGCTGCCCCTTATACGGAATTGAGATGGCATGTTCGCCTGCCGCGCGCTCCCAATGAGAATCGGGCGCGTTGACGAACGGCTGATCGTTCGCAAGCCCGGCTTGATGCTCTCCAAAGAGCGTCGGGTCTTGGGTATAGTCGTGGCTGTCATAGATGTCCGCTTCGGCGATTCGATGCGAATAGCCTGACGTGTCGAGCACCGGACGCGACAGATCCATCGCTTTGGTCGCCAAAAACATCCCGCGTGTCACCACGTCCAAATCGACGATGCGGTCGCCAATCGTCTGCCACGTTTCGTTGAGCGGGCACCAGCCGATGATCGCCGGATGCGAATAGTCGCGCTCAAGCACTTCCAGCCATTCGGTGATGTAAGATGCCGACGGCTTTTGGTGATCAAGTCCATCACCGGGCATATTGCAGCCCCAGTCACCGAACTCACCCCAGACGAGATAACCCATCTGGTCAGCGTAATATAGAAAGCGTTCCTCGAACACCTTCTGGTGCAGACGCGCGCCGTTGAAGCCCGCCGCCATGCTCAATTCGATGTCATGCTTCAGTGCCGCGTCGTCCGGCGCGGTCATGATACCGTCAGGGTAAAAGCCCTGATCGAGCACCAGCCGCTGAAAGACGGTTTTCCCATTGATTTTGACTGCCTTGTCCTCAATCGTCACGCTCCGCAGCCCCGCGTAGCTAGTCGCTTGGTCGATCACGCTCCCATCAAGAGCGATCAGTTGCAGCTCAAGGTCATAGAGGTACGGATCATCGATAGACCACAAACGGCGTCGGTCAGCCGGAATCGGCAGTGTCAACTGAGGCGTAAAATCTTGATCAGCAGGGCATTCAACGGTAACGACGACACCTTGCGCATCCTTGAGCGTCGCACGCACTCTCATGCCAGTAGGAGTGCCCTTGAGCGGCTGCACCAGATGGATTGCACTGTGTGCAACATCTGGCGTCAAACGCGGGCGCTCCAGAGCAACCTGCGGCACGGGTTCGATCCATACAGTCTGCCAGATGCCAGTCGTCCGTCCATAGAGCGCGCCATGTCCATCGAACTCGCGCGCCTGCTTCCCACGAGCCTGTGGCAGCGCGGCATCACGGGCGCGCACGACCATCGTGATCGTTTCGCCCGCTGCCGCGACACCACTCAAATCAAGGGTAAATGACGAAAATCCGCCGCGATGCCGTCCAACTTCAGTGCCGTTGATCCACACGGTCGTGTCGTAATCGACCGCTTGAAAATGCAGCAGCACGCGCTGTTCATTCCACGCCGCCGGAATATCGACTTGACGACGATACCAGACCGCGTTCAGAAAATCGGGGTTTTGGACACCCGAAAGCGACGACTCCGGGCAGAACGGAACGGTGATCTTCCCTGCGAGCGAGCGTGTGAGTAGACCGCGTTCCAGCCCACTGTCCCCTTGATCAATTTCGAATTCCCACTCACCATTCAAACAAAGCCAATCCGCGCGCGCGAACTGCGGACGCGGATATTCCGAACGTGGAACTGACATAATTTTGCTTCCTTTTGTAGAAATATTCTTCTAGCGCTGAGCAGCCAACAACTGATCAGCGACCCATTAAACCAGCATGAGTTCTAACCAAAATACACCGTTGAACTCCACTTTCTGCGATTTTACCCAACCGTCACGTTTGCGAACACCCATTCATGCAATCGAATGCACAACTCGTTTTAAAGCCGCCTAAATCCACCCATTAGGCAATCGATACCACTGCGTTCGCCCGAAATTGACTCAAAGCTGATAATGTACGTCGGAGGCGCTGTACAGCACCTCGACGATCCAGTCAGCCGACGCCTTGCGCCTGTGAAATTCGCGTCAACAGCATACTCACCGTCACCAGCTTGGAGCGCGTCTGCGTCAGGTAAGTGATCGTGATGATGATCTCACCAACGGTCAGCGTGCCCTGACTCAACGTGTCCCCGATGACGCCGACTACCCCCAGAAGCGCAAAGTCGATCATGATTAAGCCCGTCTGCAACACCAACTGCTGATCGACAATTCGCTGCATCATGCGCGGTTGCAGCAAGTCCATCGTCACTTCGAGGATCATCAGCAGCGGCGCGATCAACGCCGCTTTCCAGTACGGTTTTATGTAGCCTAGCAAGTGTCTCATGCGACGCTCGTCATTAGCCCGTCACTCTCTACGCCCGGTCGATCTAGGATGGGGCGCTTTCGCAGTTGATACCGAATTTTTGAGCAGCTTGCTAGACCAGTCATCCTCGCGGCTCTATTTCGAGTGCAACACGGCAGCGAGCGGCATCTTAAGCTCAAATTCTGGCAAACTTCACAAAATAACGCGCCTAGATAACAAAAAGGACGACACCCAACGAATTGAGCGTCGTCCTTTGCTTGAATGTTAATCGACAGCGAGGCTTAGTGCTGCTTTAACTGCTCCAGATAGTGCTTGCGGAACTTGGCAACTTTCGGTGCGATCACAACGCGGCAGTAACCTTGATCCGGGTGCTGGCGGAAATACTCCTGATGGTAAGCCTCAGCGGCGTAGAACTTGTCGAGCGGGACAACCTGTGTCACTATGGGGTTATCCCATAGGTGATTCGCCTCTAGCGTTGCAATCACAGCTTCGGTGGTCACCTTCTGCTCCGGCGAGTGATAAAAGACTGCCGAACGGTACTGCGTACCCACGTCTGCGCCTTGACGGTTGAGCGTCGTCGGGTCGTGGATGGTGAAGAACACTTCGAGCAGTTGACGGAAGCTGACGACATCGCTGTCAAAGGTCACCTGCACGACTTCAGCGTGTCCGGTCTGCCCGCCGCAAACCTGCTCATAAGAGGGGTTTGGCTTCGCGCCGCCCGCATAACCGGAAACGACATCTGTGACACCGTTCAGTTCGTCGAAAACCGCTTCTAAGCACCAGAAACAGCCACCCGCTAGCGTTGTAACTTCCAAACTCATCGCTTTACCTCATCCCATTGTCCATGATTGTTATACTGATTAGACGCATTTATTATGCTTAACCTTACCTTCAGCCAACGACAGCCGCCTGTGAATCGACGACGGCGCTCCCTCATCGACAGCCCGCCCCAACGAATGATGCTCAACACTAAATCGAAGGTGTATTTTCCCATTCGCCCCTATGTGCTATGATACGTTCATTACGCATTTGGGCAGGACGGGGGACGCCGATGTCAGCGAATGTCGAAGCAATGGTGCGTGAAGGCGTCAACGCCTTTAAATCTGGGCGCAAAGAGGAAGCGCGCGCGCTGCTGCTCAAAGCAACCGAGCTTGATCAGTACAACGAACAGGCATGGTTGTGGCTCAGTGGACTCATGGATACCCCTGAGGATCAACGGACATGTCTCGAAAACGTGCTGGCGATCAATGCCGATAACGAGCGCGCCAAGCAGGGACTCGCCTACCTAACCGGACAAACGTCGGCGGGCAATGTATCGCCGTTTAGCGCAGCATCCGCGCCGTCAAGCACGCCGCCCTCGTCCGCACCGACAAGTGTCGAATGGGGGCTGCCTGATGACGCACCCACGCCCGCGTGGAGCACGCCCGCTCCCATCGAACCTACTGCTGACGTGCTCGACGATTGGGTGAGCAATCTCAATTTGTCTGGCAGCGACGCCCAAACCCCATCTAACGCCAGCGTCTTCGGTGATTTCGACATGAGCAGCAGCGGCTCGTCGCCCTTTGGTGATTTCGACGTGGACGAGGATATGTTCGCAGGCGGACCCTTCAGCGCGCCACCCGCGGAAGCTGAAGTGCCCGCGAGAACGTCAAACCGTTCCGCCCCGCCACCGCGTGCAGTACCGCCTGAGTCGCGCGGCGACTCACGCTCGTCTCGCAGACGAGATACAGGACTACTGCTTGACGATCTAGACGATGACCCGGAAGGCGATCTGCTTGAGGCTGGCGAAGCAGGTTTATTCGGCTACATTCCCGCCGAAATTGCCCCCACTCGGCTGCCCGGCACGCGCGAAGGCACGCCCATTTTGCTCAGGCTGGCGGTCGTCTTGCTGATTCTGCTCAATATTGGGGTGGGCAGCTTCGTCATGTTCAGCTTATTAAGCTGATCACTGCCTAGACAGCGCGTCACAGCAATGCTAAAATAACTAGCTATTCCCAAAGACCGTTTTACGAGAGGAGTAAGCGGCTCTGATTGCCGCCGAAAAGTTATGGCTAATCATAAATCTGCGCTTAAGCGCATCCGTCAGAACGAAAAACGCCGCGACTACAACCGTGCTTATCGCAGCCGCGCCCGCACCTTTGTCAAGAAAGCCAAAACGACTATCGGCGAAGGCGATCTGAAAGCCGCTGAAGTTGCTACCCGTGAGGCGATCATCGACCTCGACAAGGCAGCAAGCCGGGGCGTCATTCATGCACGCAATGCAGCGCGCCGCAAAAGCCGCCTGATGAAGCAGTTGAACGAACTCAAAACTGCCCAGTAAAGGCAGCACTTATCAATGAACGAAAAAGCCGGCTTAAAAAGCCGGCTTTTTGTTACGATTAAGCTTTTACACTTCTTGTAATGTTAGTGGGATAGATTCAACAGCCTGAACGGGTACAGTCAATTCCAGCCGATAGCCAACACCGCGAACCGTCTTCAGGAAGTGCGGCTTACTTGGATCGATTTCGATTGCGCGGCGAATCCAGCGGACGTGAACGTCGAGGGTTCGCGTATCGCCCAAGTACGACGTATTCCACACACGCTCCATCAACAACTTGCGATCCAGCGTTTCGCCGGGGTGACTGAAGAAAATTTCGACCAACTGGACGAGCTTGGGCGTCAGGGTGGTTTCCTGCCCGTTGGCGACCAGCACGCGGCGCGACAAATTCACGAGGAACGGACCACAAACTACGACTTGATCGTCGCCGACCTGCTGGAGCAGCCGCTGAATGCTGTTGCTGATCTTGCGGGCGGTAAACGGCAGAAACAGCACGATGTCCGCCGGGCTGTCCGCGCCATCTTTAGGACCGGGGTGCAAGTGAATGAGCGGGGTTGAGCCGATGCCGTCCTTCAACTGCCGCGCGATCCGTTCGCCGGGAGTCCGCATCGAAATGGCGTCCAAGACCACAACTGCGTGATCACCTGTCGGGATCAGTTCTAAGGCTTGTTTGCCACTTGAAACGGTCGTCACCTCGTAGCGTTTCTTTAAGGCATCCGCAAATGCCCCGGTGCGCTCGATGATCAATATACGCGCCACGCTACTTCCTCCCGACGACCTAACAAAGCTTTAAAGAAAGACATTATAGCCGGGATTAGATCGTGAGCAAGCCTTCTTAACACGCTTCCCTGCCCAAAAAGCGCATCTTGAGGTAATCTCTCGGTAACTTAAATGATGCGACAACGAATTCAGGTGCAGCTAGATTGATCGAAAAACTTGACCAAACCATCGAATGGACGTGGCTAACCGATCTCGCCGTGTGGACAGTAGAGCAGGCTGTTGCCATCCAGCAAATCCCTGCGCCCACCTTCGCTGAACGCGCCCGCGCCGAACACGTCGCCGCCTCGTTTCGGACGCTCGACCTCCAAAACGTCGAAATCGATGACCTCTACAACGTCTACGGATTGCTGCCGGGAAGCAGCAACGGTCAACCGGGCGTGATGGTGTCCGCGCACACAGACACCGTGTTTCCCGCCGAAACCGATTTGAAAATTCAACGCGATGCGAATCTGGTCTACGGGGCGGGCTTAGGCGATAACAGTATTGGCGTCGCGGGATTGCTCGCACTGGTTTCCGGCTTGCGCCGCGCCGGAATCACGCCCAAGCGCGACGTGTGGATCGTCGCGCCAACCCGCGAAGAAGGCTTAGGCGATCTGGGCGGGATGCGCGCCGTCTTCAAGCGCTTGAAGTCCTCCGTGAACAGCGTCATCAACGTCGAAGGACTAGCATTGGGACACGTCTACCACGCTGGAATCGCGGTGCGCCGCCTCAAGATCACGGCGCGAACGGCGGGCGGTCACAGTTGGCTGCATTTCGGGCGTCCGAGTGCCATTCACAGCTTGATGCAGTTAGGCGCACAAATCACCACTCTGCCGACCTTGCAGTCGCCGCGCACGACCTATAACATCGGCATGATTGAAGGCGGGCAGTCGATCAACTCGATTGCAACGTCGGCGTCGCTCTGGCTCGATATGCGTTCGGAGGAACGCGGCGCGCTCGCCGTCTTTGAGCAGCGTGTGCGCCGCGAGATCGCCAATTTAAGCAGTGCCGACGTTGAATTCAGCATCGAAGTAGTCGGGGATCGTCCAGCGGGACAGATCGCTCAGGATCACCCACTGGTCAAGCGCGCATTAGCAGCACTTCAGTGCGTCGGGCTGCGTGGTGCGCTCGAAACGGGCAGCACAGATGGCAACGTGCCGCTCTCGGAAGGTTGCCCCGCCGTGACCATCGGCATCACCTACGGCGGCAACGCTCATCGCTTGGACGAGTACGTCGAGGTGAGTCCGGTCGCATCTGGAATCCGGCAGTTGATCCTGCTCA
>JBBSNT010000113.1:0-11164 GCA_038260485.1 Aggregatilineales bacterium
GGCTTTCAAAATATCATCAATCACCACATACGTCGTTACAATATAGGTGTCGTTCATGTCGGTTTCTCGCTCAATGGTTGTCTGATAACTCCCATTTTAACAAGTACCACATGAACGACTTCAACTAGCAATCACGGTAGAAATATGAAGCGGCGCATCATTTGTGATCTCCTAAGTGCTAATCTTCCTTAGATGTTTTGATCATAGAGAAAGTATAGTATCTTAATTGAGCCGTGTGAAATGAGTAAAAGGTGTCGCCATCCGCGCCATGCATCGAGTTGAGCTGCGTCTGACCCCTTGTTAGCTTCATGCAACCTTTAAGCTCAGGTAAACACGTTCCAAAATCCTTGACACACGTCTGAAACCGTGCTAGTCTGTTCAATAGCGTGCATAGACACCTGTGTTTACCACGCGCTATGAAAGTTTCACCCGATGACAAACGGGCATATCAATCAACGCCCGACCCAGTACTCGATGCGCTGTCTGCGCGCATCCTCGGTAATACCGAGTTGAACGAAGGAGGAAGTCAAATGTCTACAGCAGTGAAACCTCGTATCGAACCCGGAGCAGTGTACTCTCGGCAAGAGGCTGCGGAAGCGCTCGGCATTAGTCTGAGCACGCTCAAGCGGTTGGTTAAGAATGGGCATCTGCGCGTCAGCAAACCGGATGGTATGCGTCGTGTTTTCATCACCGGAGAAAGTATTCTGGCGATGCTCGATAACACCATCGTGGAGCGGGGTGCGTAATGGCAACCTTACTCGCTCAGACCTGCTTCTCGCACACCAATGGCATGAATCCGGGGACGGATTCCGCCTACTCGCTGCTGAACGCTGGAATGCTCGCGCGTCCGCGTTTTGCTGCTGATGTGCCCGTGCGGTTCGGCGGCGAAGGTGATGTCGGTAACATAGTAGGACAGTCTTACGAAAGAGGAACGCACCCACCGAGGTGATCCTCTCCCAAATACTGGGTAGCCCAAGGGCGTGAGACTGTAAAGCAATCAGTCTCACGCTCTTTTTGTTTCTTTGGTACGCAAGATGTTTGCAAGCGAGGTAATTATGGGACCGACGCTTCAACCTAATCTGCAATTGCTCTACAACGAAGCCCGTCTTTCCGGGCTGTTAGAGGCGCTCGACGAACTACACAGCGCTGCCAGCGATGGCAACGTCCGCGCGGTGACACCGCTGAGCAATGCCGAGTTGATGAGCTGGCTCTACGAGATCATTTATACGGCGCAAGAAGCGATGAACGAGATCGAGAGCAAGAATGCAGAAGCCGCAGTAGGGCTAACCCTAGTTAGGAAGTCGTCATAAGACTGGCGCAACTCCTGTCTAGGCTGGGGGCTGGTAATGAACAGCCTGCCGACATTCATCATAGAACTGAGTAAGTGACAGACAGGAGAAGCCAACATGTTCCTCAATGAGAAGGACTTACAGGCAAGCGCAGAGCGCCGCAAAGACTTGCAGCGCGAGGCAAATCAGCAGCGGTTAGCGAATGAAAGCCGCCAGCCGCAGCGTAAACAAAAGAAGACGAGTCCCCTATGGACACGTATCTGGACGCTGTTCTAGCATCTACGCTGCTAGACACGGTCGTGCGGGGCACGAGTGGAGAGAGGCAAAAGTCCATGTGTGACGGTAGTGACGTCAACGGCACGTCCACCGAATCGGAAAAAGCCTACGCTTCGTGTTTAGCCTCGATGGAGGTTGGGCACGAAGCCCAATATCCTACAGAACAGAACGTCATCGAATGACAAGCAAGTTGGGCGGGTTTTACTGTTAGCAAACGCAAAATGGATCGTAACTTTGGACGCAGCTTTACCGTTAGACTGTATAGGTAGTCCATAAAGAGGGAACCCGGCGCGACAATAGGGTGTTGGCTGGTTCCCTCTTTTTTTTGCCGAGATCAGCCGGTGTTCGGCGCTGGAGATCGAGCACGATGGGCAAAGCGACAGAACGAATCGAGCGCGAAATCGGTATGATGGAGTTGGCGGCGCTGCTGGGCGAACGAGTCTGCGCAGCATGGGAACGAGCACAAGCGTTGTGCCCCTAAGGATACTTTGCCCTTGTTAAAGGCTCTGTTAACGCTGCTGCAACGTCCATTATTTGGGTGTATAATCTGTAACGTTGTCTAAGGGCGAATCTTGAGGTGTTATGTATTCTGGAAGCACCATACAAGGCAAGGTTCTGCTCCTCAACGGTCACACTTGGGAGCCATTGTCCGTCATTTCAATTCCCCGAGCAATCAACCTCCTGTTAGCTGAAAAAGCTGTGGTCGTCGAGCAGAGCGGCGAATTTCTTCGCACCGTCCGCGATAAATATCCAGTTCCATCGGTTATCGCGCTGCGCACGTTCATCAACGTTCCACGCCGTCAGGCGCATTGGAGCAGACGTGGTGTACTCGTGCGCGACAGCTACACCTGTATCTATTGCAAAGCGACACCCGGCACCATTGTTAAGGGCAAGCCGCTGAATAAGAGCGACTTCACGGTCGATCACATCGTCCCGAAGTCGAAGGGCGGTAGGGATCACTGGGGAAATACGGCGTGCGCTTGCTATCACTGTAATCACCGCAAGGGCGACCGTCTGCCAAACGAAGCGGGTATGAAGCTCGGCTGGGAGCCAAAGACACCGCGCACGAGTTATCTCGTGATCGCTGTGGGCAGCGGCGTAGACGCTTGGAAGCGCTACATCGAATACTAGCGCTGAATGTTCGTCCCATCGAGAGAGGGACGTCCCCGTCCCTCTTTTTTAGTTTTCCATCCTACCTCGACAATCGATCTCGCAACCTTTTTTTCGTTTAGCCCGTATATAATTTATAACTCTATATCGATCAGGGGGAGCGCTGATGCAAGCGACGCTGGTTCAGGTACGCAGCTTAAGCAAAGAATTTAAACGCACAACCGGAGAAAAATTCTTCGCTGTCAAAGATGTTGACTTCGACATCAAGCGCGGCGAAATTTTTAGCTTGCTTGGTCCCAACGGCGCGGGCAAGACGACCACGATTTCGATGATCAGCGGTCTGCTCGCGCCGACCAGCGGCGACGCGCTGATCGGCGGGCACTCGATCACCAAAGAGCCGGTCGCGGCGAAGCGCTTGCTCGGCGTTGTGCCGCAGGAGATCGCGCTCTATCCGACGCTCACAGCGCGGCAGAACCTCGATTTCTTCGGCAAAATGTACGGCATGGGTGGTGCGGAACTGGCTCGTCGGGTTGACGAGACGCTCGATTTCATTGACCTCAAGGAGCGCCAGCACGACAAGGTCGAGAGCTTCTCCGGCGGCATGAAGCGCCGTGTCAATATCGGTATCGGGCTGCTGCATCAGCCGCAGTTGATCTACATGGACGAGCCGACCGTCGGCATTGACCCACAGAACCGCCGCCGCGTGCTCGACACCGTGCTGCGCCTGCGCGACGAGCGCAAGATGAGCGTGCTCTATACGTCTCACCTGATGGAAGAAGTGCAGGAGATCAGCGACCGCGTGGCGATCATCGATCACGGTGAAGTGATTGCCAACGGTACGGTCGGCGACCTGATCCAGAAGCTCGGCGAGGAAGACCGCCTGATTTTCAATGTGGGCGATCAAGCTGTGCCGGAAGCGCTGCTCAAGCGCTTTGAAACGGACGTTTCCGGCGTGACCAGCGCTGCCTATACGCAGCGCGAGGTCAAGCACGTGGATGCGGACAGCGAGTCTAAACTGCCAGCGGCGTCAGATGCGCCAGCGGATGGCATTGTGACTGTGTTCGCCCAGCGCGGGCGCAGTGCGCTGCCCGACATCATCCGGCTTGCCAACGAAGCCGGACTCGACGTGCTTTCGGTTGAAGTGCGTGAACCTGACCTCGAAGCGGTCTTTCTGCACCTGACCGGACGGGCGTTGAGGGACTAGCCGATGCTGAGCAAAATCTGGGCGATCACTTGGAAAGAACTGTACACCACGTTCACCGACCGTAACCTGATCCTGATCATGATCGTGACGCCGCTGGCGCTAGCGACTATCATCGGCGTGGCGTTCAGCGGTTTCATCAACACTAGCAATGACGTGCCCGTGCGCGACATTCCAGTCGCGGTCGTCAACCTCGATCAGGGTACAGATGCCAACGGTGTGAGCTTCAACAATGGCGACACCTTCGTCAACCTGCTCGTCCCCCCTGACGGCACGTCAGCCAATCAAAGCGACGATAATCCGCTTTACGACCTGACCGATTCCGTCCAGCTTGACGATGCCGACGCCGCACGCGCGGGTGTTGATTCAGGACAGTACGATGCCGCGATCATCATTCCGGCGGATTTCAGCGCCAAGCTGACTTACAGCCAGAATCACGCCATCGAGCCAACGTCGGTCGAGGTTTACGCCTCACCGGTGACGCCAATTGCCGCCATCATCGTCCGCAGCATCGCTGAGAGTATCGCCAACGGGATTGCCACTGGCAACATCACCGTCGAGGCGACCATCGAGGCGCTGATTGCGCGGGCGCAGAGCGATCCGGTGTTTGGCTTGCGCTTCGCTTCTGAGTCGGCAGCGGGGAATTTTCAGCCCGATTTCGCGCCCGCCTTTACGTCCGGCGAAAATCCGATCACGCTGGAGCAGCAGACTGTCACGGGGCAGGCGGCGGGTTTCAGCCCGCTGGTGATATTCGGTTCGGCACAGGCGGTCTTTTTCATGCTCTTTACAGCGATGAGCAGCGCCAACAGCCTGCTCGAAGAACAGCGCGATGGCACACTCCAGCGCTTGATCGTCTCGCCGACGCCGCGCATCGTTATTTTGCTGGGCAAGATGTTGGGCACACTGGTGATCTGCATCGCTCAGGTCGCGCTCTTGATCGTCGCGCTGACGCTGGTTGGCAGCGTGATCAGCGGGCAGCTTCAATTCATCTGGGGCAGCAATGTGCTGGCAGTCGCGCTTGTGATCGTCGCGGTCGCATTAGCGGCATCCGGTTTAGCGTCGGTCGTCGCAGGCTTGGTGCGCACGCCGGAGCAGGGCAACGTCATCGGCGGCGTGATTTCGATTGCGATGGGTGTTTTCGGGGGCGCGTTCTTCAATACGGCGGCATGTCCCGGCATCGCTCAGACGATCTCGAAGCTGACGATCACGTACTGGGGGACGGACGCCTTCACCAAGCTGGCGCTGAACCAGAACGACATCGGCACGAATCTCGCCGTCCTGCTCGTGATGGGCATCGTCTTGTTCGTCGCCGGGCTGGTGATCTTCGACCGCCGCCTGAGCATTTAGGAGGATCGCCAACATGCGAACCATCATTGACATAGCACTCAACGACCTGCGGATCATCTTCAGCGACCGCAGTATCTGGATCAACCTTGTCATCATTCCGCTGTTGATCGCCTACGTGGTTGGCTTCGCCAACGGCGCGGGCACGGCTGACAGTGGTGCGCCGGATGCGCCTAAGCTGATCGTGGATGTGATCAACCACGACGGCGACTCGAATGGCAGTGACATCGCGCAGCAGTTCTTTGCCAACCTGCGCGCCGCGAACAGCAGTATCGTCCTTTGCCCGCTCGACAATAACGCGACGGATGTTTGCCAATTGAACAGCGCGGTGCTTGACGAGACGCTAGCACAGCAGCGCATCGAGGATCAAACGTCGCTGGCGTTGATCGAACTTCCGGCGGATTTTAGTATGACCATCAACGCGGGTGAGGATACCAGCATTGTCTATCGCGCCAACGAGGATGCCTCTGCGCCAAGCTACATCTTACAGGCAGTACAGGCGGCGGTGCAGAAACTCGGCGGCGCGCTGACTGCCGCGCGTGTGGGTACGAATGCCGCCGCTGACACGCTCAATTTTGCCAGCGATGCGGATCGCGCTGCCTTCGCCGCTGACGTGCGCCAACGCGCGAATGACCTGTGGGCGCAAGACCCGGTGCGGATCGATTACCAGATCGCTCGCCAGACGGAATCCGACCAGACTACCGATTCTGGCGCGGCGGGCTTCAGCCAGTCGATCCCCGGCATTGGCACGATGTACGCCATGTTCATTGTCCTGCCCGCTGCCGCCGCGATTATTCAGGAGCGCAAGAACTGGACACTTCAGCGTATGGCTGTACTGCCGATCAGCCGGACGCAGATTTTAGGCGGCAAACTGCTGGCGCGCTTCGTGATCGGCATGTTGGAGTACGCGATCATGTTCGGTTTTGGCGCGCTGCTTGGCGTGCGTTACGGCAGCGATCCGGTGGCGCTGGTGCTGATCATGGTGGCGTTTTCGCTTTGTGTCACCGCGTTGATGCTGGTGTTGACGACGATCCTCAAAAACGTGGGACAGGCGTCCGGCATCACGTTGTTCCTGTCGCTGACGCTGGCGCCTTTAGGGGGCGCTTGGTGGTCGCTTGACATTGTTCCGGCGTGGATGCGGGCACTGGGGCACATTTCTCCGGTCGCGTGGGCGATGGACGGCTTTCATTCGCTGCTGTTTCTCGGCGGCAGCCTCAGCACCGTGATCGTGCCGATCCTCGTGCTGTTGGGGATGACGGTTGTATTTTTCGTTTACGGGGTTGCCCGCTTTAAGTTCACGGACTAAGCAGAGAACGCCGCATTTGTTTTGTAGGGGCAGGTTTCAAACTCGCCCCTACAATCTCAATCTACTTATGCACCTAGCTTGACCCATTGCGCGCTGTTGACGGCAAGGTCGATCCGCTCTTCGATCCACGTCAGCCCGACCGGAGCATTCGCGTCACCGTCGTAGCGTGTGATCTGCTTGTAGTTCTCGGCGGTCGAGAGTGAGGTGATCACCGTCGGCTGGTCTGTGATGGTCATGGTCGTGTATTCGTCCTGCCAATCGAAATAGCCCGTCGCCGTCATCATCTGCGAGAGCATCGTCACCACTCCCACATCGACCTGACCGACCTGTACGCCAGTGACCGCGACGTTCTTGATGCCGACGTAGACGACGGTGCCGTCTTCATAGAGGCTCAGCGTGTAGATCGGGCACATGCCGAAGCACGCCTGTCGCTCTAACGTGATCAGCGTGCTGCCCGACGCATTCGTCAGCGAGCTTGTCTTACCTGTCCACTGCTGCGTATACGCGGTCACGTCAATCCAGTTTTCCAGATACGGCAGCGCAATCGGCGCGCTGCTGTCACCGGCGTAGCGTGTGATCGACTTGGTGACGCCGTCGCGTGTGACCGAAGTCGTGATCGTCGGCAGGTCGCTGATGTGCATTTCGGTGTATTCGTCGTTCCAGTCGAAATAGCCCGCCGCTTCAAATCCAGCGACCAACTGATCGACCTCTGACGGGTCGATACTGCCCGTCTGCTCGCTTTCAACATCGACGAAGCGCTCGCCGTTGTAGACGACCGTGCCGTCGGTGTAAATTGTCACTGTATAGACCGGGCACGCGCCGAAACAGGGCGTGCGCTCCAGCGTGACCGCCACTTGGCGATCCGGCGTGGAAGTTTGTGCCGCAGCGGGCAGCGCTAGCAGCGCCAGCGCAATTATTTCGAGTAGAATACTCAACTTACGCATGTCTTTCTCCTGATCGTTCACTTGAAATCTGAATTACTCACCCATAGGTCATTCACATCTAAGACGCTTACAGAGGGCGCTGAGTTCCATTGTCAGGGCTGGAGTCAGGCAAGGCTTTGCTCATCATGGTAACATGTTCGTTGAAAAATGCTCGGCGGCATTTAAGCGTAGCAGTCGGTGGTGTACGTTGAAGATCGGGCAATGGCTTGGACGGGCGCTTCACATTGTGAAGCACATCCTATTGTGGATCGTTTTGATCGTGGCGATGCTGTATCTGCTCAATTACTCGACTCTGCCGATGGGCGACGAATGGACACAGGTTGCCGTTATCGCGCGCAACGAGCAGTTCGACTATGTGAGCTGGGAAATCAACGCGCTAGCGATTAAAGCAGGACAATCCCTTTATGGACTGCAACCGTTCATGGACGAGCCGACACGCTCCGCTTACGTCCGCAGTTATATGGATGATCTCGGACAGGTGCAGCGGATTGAGCTACAGATCAACGGGATTTACGCCGACCCAAACGTCAGTGATCCGGCGGCAGCTTCGTCCGACTTACGCATTCGTCGTGATACGATGCGCGCCGACCTGCTTGACCGTCAGGCACTGACTGAAGCGATCCTTGAAGGGCAGGTCGCGGCGGTGCTGGTGAGTCAAGGATTTGGCTTAGGCAGGCAGTTGCTTCCGCCAATCTCGATGCATTTCACCCAAGTGCCGAACCTGTTGATCGTCTCCCCGCGCGATCAAATCCGCTTCGACGTGTCGATCAACCTTGATCCGATGCCTGTTGACGAAATGGAAGCGCTTGAAGATCAAATTGACCAGCAGCTTGACGTATCATCGCTGATCGTGCCCTTGGGCGGTATCGCGTTGTATCCAGCCATGATTCTCGAAACGAGTTCGATTCCGTTTATCGCTGAAACTTTCACGCACGAATGGCTGCATCACTACTTGTTCTTCTTCCCCTTAGGCTTTAATTACGACTTTGCTGGCGAGACGCGCATCATCAATGAGACAACGGCGAACCTGTTTGGGAAAGAAATGTCGCGCTTGGTGCTAGCACGCTATTACCCTGACCTGCTGCCGCCGCCTTCGCTGCCACCGACCACTAGTGAAACGCCTGCACTCGCACCGAGTTCGGACGCCTTCGATTACGGCACGGAGATGAACGAGACGCGCGTCCACGTGGATGATCTGCTGGCGGCGGGCAAAGTCGATGAAGCTGAGGCGTATATGGAGCAGCGGCGGCAGGAGTTCGTCGCGCACGGCTATGTCATCCGCAAGCTGAATCAGGCGTACTTCGCTTTTTATGGCGGCTATCAGAGCGGATCACCGGGTGAAGGCGGCAGCGACCCAATTGGTCCAGCGGTTCAGGCGATCCGTGATCAAAGCGACTCGATCTTCGGCTGGGTTGAAACCATGCGCGAAATCATCACGCGCGATCAACTGGTGGCGGCGGTTAAGTCAGCATCGTGATAGCTCGGCAACAATAAACACACAATTTTTCACAATAGAATTAACGATCTATCACAATACGAATGGTGGATGATAGGCTGCTGATAGCTTCGGCTTGGGAGCACGTATGAGCAAAGTTGTGTTCGGCATGGCGATGTCGCTTGATGGATTTGTGAATGACAAGAACGGGAGTGTCAGCCGTCTCTATCCTGATTTCGAGGGAATGGTTGCATCGGATCATCTTCAGGAGTCGATTCGTACGACCGGCGCGGTCGTAATGGGCAGGCATTCCTACGACATGGGGAACGGCGACTTCACTGGTTACGAATATCAAGTGCCGATCTTCGTGCTGACGCATCATGCGCCCGAAGCAGCAGCAAAGGGCGAGAACGACCGGTTGAAAATTCACTTCGTCAGCGATGGTGCCAAAAGCGCGGTTGAACAGGCAAAAGCTGCCGCCGGCGACAAAATCGTCACGATTGTGGGCGGCGCGGACACAGGTCAGCAGTGTATACGAGAAGGGCTGATCGACGAAATTGAAGTGAACATCATCCCGGTGCTGCTTGGCGAAGGGCTGCGTATGTTCGATCAGCTTGGCGCTGCGCCAACTGACTTAGCATTGGTGAAACTGATTGAGAATGTCGGCGGTGGCACGACTCTCCTCTATCGCGTTGTAAAATAGAAAGCGCATCGTTAAAAATAGGCGAGAGACCGTATGGGATTTGTCTTCGACCAGAGAGCGGCAGAATCGCCTTTAATCGACTCGATTTGGCGAACACAAAGCGAAGGCGGCGGATCGTTTTTGTCGTCGGCGGGCACGCAGGGCGAGATTGTGGTGACGCGGCAGCGGGGCGAGATCACCCTGACGGTGCGCGGAGCCGAGACGAAAGCATCGCTCGCACCGATTCCGCTCGATGCTGATTTTCTAGGCATTCGCTTTAAGTTGGGGACATTTATGCCGCTGCTGCCCGCGAACCTGCTTGTCGATGGCGGCATCAATCTGCCGCTCGCGGCGGGGCAAGCCTTCTGGCTCAACGGCTCGGCGTGGCAGTTCCCCAACCTTGAAAATGTGGATAGCTTCGTCGCACAGCTTATCCATGACGGGTTGCTCGTGCGCGAACCGATTGTCGATGCTGCCCTGCGCGGTCAGTTGAAAATGAACGAGCTGTCTTTGCGGTCTGTCCAGCGGCGCTTCGTCCAAGCGACTGGCTTGTCGCAGCGTGCCATTTTGCAGATCGAACGCGCCCAGCGTGCGACGGCGCTTTTGGAGCAGGGCATATCCATCCTCGACGTGGTTGAATTGACGGGGTATGCCGATCAGCCGCATCTGACGCGCTCGCTCAAGCGTTTTATCGGCAGCACGCCCGCGCAGATCGTCGCTCGTCGTAGTGCTGGGGCGCTGTCGTAAACGTTCAAGACAGCGCGCGCGAATTCGTTTATCCTAGCGCTATCAACGATCAACAATCCAAAAGGGCACAATAATGCGAAAAATAGTCGTAACCATGTTTCTGTCGCTCGATGGCGTGATGGAAAATCCCGGTTGGACATTCAAATACTGGAATGACGAGATTGCGAACTTCAAAGGCGAGGAGCAGCTCACCAGCGATGCGCTTCTTCTAGGGCGCGTGACCTATCAAGGGTTTGCTGCCGCGTGGCCCGAAAGTAAGGATGAAGGGGCAGAGCAGATGAACAGTATGCCCAAATACGTGGTGTCCACGACCTTAGACAAGGTGGAGTGGAACAACTCAAGGTTGATCAAAGCCAATATCGTGGACGAAATTACTAAGCTCAAGCAGCAGGACGGTAAAAATCTCCTTGTCTACGGCAGCGCCACGCTTGTGCAGACGCTTATGCAGCACGATCTTGTCGATAGCTATCGACTGCTTGTCTATCCGGTGGTTCTGGGCGAAGGCAAGCGTCTGTTTCAAGAGGGAAGCAGCGCGACGCTCAAACTGGTGGACGCACAATCGTTTAGCTCAGGCGTAACGGCGCTCATCTATGAGCCGGATCGCACAGATTCCTAAGCAACAATCTCTACTGGCATTCACAATTTCACGGCTTGGTGACATGAAAAGGGGGCAATTTTGTCCCCTTTTTGGGGAGTGTCAAGAAACTGGTGTAAATGGTCCCCGGTCGTCAAAACGATAAGCGATCCTCGAAACGAATAGCCAGCTGGTTCAAGATCAGCGGCCAGTTGAAGATCGGTCCTGCCCATTTGCGCTGGATGTCCTGGGTGAC
>JBBSNT010000114.1:0-11137 GCA_038260485.1 Aggregatilineales bacterium
CTCCCAACTTCCGTTTTCCACTGGACCAACCCTAACCCACAGGGCTTTGATACCGTCTTTTTTTGTCCTTTTTTCTAGTATTTATTGCCTTTGAATACAAAATCGACTGCACAGCGCAGCTTCATTATCCTGACACTCCTCCTTGCTGCCGCCTGTTCCGCGACGCCAGTGCCGCCGACCGAAACCCCGGTCGTGATCACGACGACGCCGATCCCGCGCACGCCCGTCCCAACCTTCGACCGCGTCGAAACGGCGATGCCGACCCCACTGCCCACTGAACCGCTGATCGTCCGCGACGCGATGACGGGCGAAGGCGATACGCTCTATATTCGACCAAAACCAAGCGCGATGGCAGCAATAAGCGATACTGTCGCCGTCTCCACTTCCTTCAACTTCGTCGGGCGCACCGCTGACAAACGTTGGGTGCAAGCGACCTACGGGGATAGTCAAACCGGCTGGCTACTCACTCGCGCGGTCATGCTCCCCTCCGCCATTGACAACTTGCCCATCACAGGGACAGCGGAGAACGTCGATTTCGTCGCGCTCGTCGCATCGGATGCTGCCGACGGCATCTCGCTCTACGCCAGCCCGCACGGGACGGCGGAAGTTGTCACTCGACTGCCCGCATTGACACCGCTGCGCCTCGACGGTCGCCGTGAGGACGGTATCTGGATTCACGGGCTGACCGCCGATAGCAAAGAAGGCTGGCTGCCTCGCTCGCTGGTAGACGTCAACTTCGACCCTGATTTGCTGACCGTGCTCAACGTTGAAGGGCTGGATAACGGTCAGGAAGTCGTGCAGGCGCGCGTACTCGACTCGGCGGGCGGGCTGCGACTGCGCCAGCTTCCCAACACGGATGCGCCGCGCATGGGTAACCTCGACGCAGGCAAGGAATTGACGCTCGAAGGGCGCACGGCGGATAATGCTTGGGTGCTGGTCAAGATGCCCGAAGGCTACGAGGGCTGGACGAGCACCGCTTATCTCGAAATCTACGTCGATCTGTCATCGGTAGACGTAATTAGCGACCCGCAACCGGTCCAATTCGTTGAACTGCCCACACCAGAAGGTGGACCGCAAGTGGTCGCCAGCGCGGGCGGTGGCGGTGCGCGCACGATCTACGCCAATGGACAAGCAGCGGGTAATCAGCGCAACGTTTTCTCCAAAGTCGGCGACAGCCTGACCGATACACCCAATTTCCTGCGCGCCATCGTCAACGGCTACAACCTGCGCGATTACGGCTACCTGCTGCCGACCATTCAGTTCTTCATCGGCGGCTCGGCACTGAACGGCAATCCGTTCAACAGCGCCTCGATCTCAGCACGCGCGTCTTGGGGGAGTGTCAGCGCACTCGACCCCGGCTCAGCCGATCCCGGTCGCTGCAACTCCGGCGAAACGCCCGTCGCCTGTGAGATGCGCGTCGTCAAACCCGCGATTGCGCTGGTCATGATCGGTACAAACGACGCGCCCGCCTACTCTGCCGACGCCTACGGCGAACGCCTGCGCCAGATCATCGAAATCTGTATCCAGTACAATGTTGTGCCCGTATTGAGCACGTTGCCCCCGCGCGCCCAGTTCAACGACAACATCATCGCTTACAATCAGGTGATCACGTCGATGGCGAACAGCTATGGCGTCCCGCTGACCGACCTCTACAGCGCGCTGATCAACCTGCCCGATCACGGCTACGGCGACGACGGCATTCACCTCTCTGTACCACCGGGCGGCGTCCCCGCGACTGTCGATTTCACACAGGCGAACCTGCAATACGGCTCGACCATGCGCAACCTAACGACGCTGCAAATCCTCGACAGCGTGTTAAAGAACGTGCTGTACTGAGCGCGAATGCAGCGCTCAAGGCAAGTCCCGATTGAACGTGTTAAAAGCACATTACTATCTGGCAAGATCGCTAAATACCGAGATATCTCAGCGAGATAGCGTGTTTGCTCCCCTCCCTGAATTCAGGAAGGGGAAGGCTTACTGCAGGTAAGACGGGAGTGGGGTTAAAGCATCGACATATTAAAACACCTTCGTTGAACGCCCTAACAGCCCCAAGGATCAAAGGTTGGGTTGCTTGACTCTCCTTTCGCCGCGTGCTATGCTTTCGCCACAATTCAACAGCTAAAGCGTTGGTGTGCTTGCGCCCGGATGCGCAGCACGGTTGAGCGTCAGAGTGATCACGACCTCAGCTTTGGGGGAAGTCCGGTGAATAGCTCCATCAGGAGCAGCTAGTCCGGCGCTGTCCCGCAACGGTAAGGAAATTTGCAAGCGCAAAACTGCGCTAGCAAAAGACCCAGCCCGAATACCCGACTTCGCTTTTGCTCGTACATCACCTTCGAGGCACAAGGGGAGCGAGCGTGAACGATAAATCGTCGCTTGATTCCCGCCGAATGGCGGGATTTTTGTTTCAGCACAAGCAACCGCATCACACTGCCGCCCCCGGCGAAGGTTTTACGACTTGTTACTCAATCATGGGGGTACGCAATGAAATTTCGCGTTCTGCTTTTAGCACTTGTCGTTTTTGCTTTATCGATCCTGCCCGTTGCGGCGCAGGAATCGCCTGCCGCCCAATGCGTCACCGATTACGATCCGCAGGTCGATTACTTCCCCGATAAGGTCGAGCCAGAATACGCACAGGGCTGGCGCGTCGAATACCACAACAATTACAAAGTGGTCGATGTCCTGACGCCCTTCCCCGGCGCGACCGCTACCGACGCCTTCACCTACGTGCTGGTCGAGTGCGGCACGCCCGCGCCTAGTGGTTACGACGATGCCGAAGTGATCGACATCCCCGCCGACACGATCATCGCCATGTCCACCAGCTATATCCCGCAGTTGGACGAACTCGGCTTGCTCGACCATTTGATCGGTATGGACAGCCTATCCTACGTCAGCAACCCCACCGTCCACCAGATGATCGACGACGGCAAGCTGATCGAGGTCGGTAGCGGTCCCGGCGTCAATGTCGAAGCCATTCTCGACGCCGACGCCAACCTCGTCATGACCTTCGGCAGCGGCAGCCCCGACTACGACACTCACCCGACGTTGATCGCGGCGGATGTGCCAGTCGTCGTCGCTTCGGACTTCATCGAAGGGTCGCCGCTCGGTCAAGCCGAGTGGATCAAGTTCACGTCGCTGTTCTACAACGCCGAAACGCGCGCCAACGAAGTCTTTGACAGCAAAGTCAGCGAGTACAACGACCTTGCCGCCTTGACCGCCGACATCACCCTTGACGAAGCACCGAGCGTTCTCTGGAACAGCTACACCAGCTACAGCGATGCGTGGTTTATCCCCGGCGATCACAGCTTCGCCGCGCAGTTCGTCCACGACGCGGGCGGCAAGCTCGTCCTCGGTGACGACCCGACCCTGCTGAACAACAATAACTCTGCGCCCTTCAGCTTTGAGGCGGTCTACGATGCCGGACTCGATGCTGATATGTGGATGCCGGGGACGTTCGGCACGCAGACGCTCGCCGATCTCGCCGCGCAGGACGAACGTTTCGCCGATTTCGCCGCCTTCAAGGACGGCGCGGTCTACAATTTCGACGCGCGTGAGAATGCCAATGGCGGCAACGACTATTTCGAGAGCGGTGTTGCCAACCCGCAAACCGTGCTTGCCGACCTGATCAAGATTCTGCATCCTGACCTGCTGCCAGATCACGAATTGGTTTACTTCCGCCCACTGCCACCCGCCCGATAAATCATGTTGTGGTCATTCGTTTATATCGAAGCTCATCTCATTCTGCTGTATGTTTCTCCCCCTCTCCATGCAATGGAGAGGGGATGGCTTCTGGGCTTGCGTAAGCAAGCCCAGAAAGCACGGGGTGAGGTATGAACCATCGCCCCGCCGCCCTGCTGCTGATCATCCTGATGGCGGTGCTGATCGGCGCGTTGCTGCTCAGCCTCGCCATCGGCTCAGTCCCGATCCCACTGAGCGAGATTATCCATGTCCTGCTCAGTGGCAGCGCCAGCCGCGATTCGTGGACAAGTATTATTCTCAAGTTCCGGTTGCCTAAAGCGCTGACAGCCGCGTTGGCGGGCGCGGCGCTCGGCGTCAGCGGCTTGCAGATGCAAACCCTGTTTCGTAATCCGCTCGCCGACCCGTTCGTCTTGGGCATCAGTTCGGGCGCGAGTCTCGGCGTCGCACTGGTCGTCCTCAGCGTCGGGACGGCAGGCATGGTCTTGCTGGCGGGCGTTAGCTTACTCGGTGATCTCGGTCTGGTCGCCGCCGCCAGCCTCGGCAGTGCGCTGGTCTTGGGCTTGGTGCTGCTGATCGCACGGCGCGTGCAAAATAGCGTCACGCTCTTGATCCTCGGTTTGATGTTCGGTTACGGCGTCGGCGCGGTCGTCAGCCTGCTGCTCTATTTCAGCATTGCCGAGCGCATTCAGGCGTACATCAACTGGACGTTCGGTTCGTTCGGCGCGGTGACGTGGAGCCAGATGATCGTCTTTGCGCCCACCATTCTGATCGGCTTGGGAGTTGCCTTTATGCTCTCGAAGTCGCTCAATGCGCTGCTCTTAGGCGAAACCTATGCCCGCAGCATGGGCATGAACGTCGCCATTGCCCGCCGCTGGATCATCGTCAGTACAGCGCTGCTGGCGGGTGCGGTCACCGCTTTCTGCGGACCGATTGGTTTTCTGGGCATTGCCGTACCACACATTTGCCGCAGCCTGTTCAACACCTCGGATCACCGCATACTGATCCCCGCGACGATTCTGGCGGGCGCGGTCGTCGCCCTTATCGCTGACCTGATCGCGCAGGTTCCCGGCAGCCAAACCGTCCTGCCGCTCAACGCCATCACCGCGCTGATCGGCGCGCCGGTCGTCATTTGGATCATCCTACGCGGGCGCGCCCTCAAAGCAACATTCGACTGATTTCACCGTATCGTAGGGGCGCAGCGTGCTGCGCCCCTACCTTCGCGTCTCTGCGTCTTTGCGTTGAATCTTTTTCCTTCTTGATGTTCAACTTGCGTTATAATCCGCACTTTCTACGCTCGGTATAGAGACATGATCGTCACCGTCAACTGCAACACCTCGCTCGACTTCATCTACACCATTCCGTCTTGGCAGTCGGGGCATACCTTGCGCGCTAGCAGCTTAATCCAGAGCATCGGCGGCAAAACGACCGACTGCTCGTGGATTCTGGCTGAGATGGGCATTCCGAGCCTCGCGCTCGGCTTCGCCGCTGGCATGACGGGCGACGTCTCCACCCAACTCCTGCGCAATCAAGGTGTGACGGTCGATTACATCACGGTTGGCGGTGAGTCGCGCCGCAACCTGATCATTGCCGACGATGCTGCGCAGGAGCACACCGCGCTCACGGTGGATTCGCTGATCGTCACCGATGCGCATGTCGCCGCACTGCGCGAACGTTTTATCGCCGCGCTCGACGACTGCGAGGTCGCGGTACTCGGCGGCACACTCCCCGGCGGAATGCAGCCGTCGTTCTACACCGACCTGATCGAGCTGGCGCGCGACCGCGACGTCCCCGCGATTTTTGACGCCAGCGAACCCTACCTCAGCGCAGGACTGGCATCGCGTCCGTGCTACATCAAGCCGAACCGTAATGAACTGTCAGCGCTGGTCGGCAAACCCATCCAGACCATCGCCGACGCCTATCACGCCGGACGCGAAGTCGCTGAACGCTACGCCACATATCCGATCATCTCGCTCGGCAGTGAAGGCGGACTCGCCGTCCTGCGTGATCGCGCTTACCGCATCCCGCAAATCGACGTACACGTTGTCAACGCGGCGGGTGCTGGCGACGCGGTGCTGGCTGGCTTAGCGGCGTCCGTCTATCGTGGTCAGCCGATTGAGGAAGGCTTGCGACTCGGTTTCGCCGCCGCAACCAATGTCGTCACCACGCCGCGTACTGCCGAATGTTCGCTTCCAGAGATAGAGCGCTACGCCGCGCAGATCGAGTTAATCCCTTATGAACCCGTTTGAATTCGCCACTGCCGCACGGATCGTCTTTGGCGCGGGCAAGCTGAACCAGATCGCCAATATCGCGCCAGAGTTCGGGTCGCGCGCCCTGATCGTAATCGGCGGCTCGATTCCCCGCGCTCGCTCGCTGATCGCTATGCTCGAAGCCGTCAGCGTCAGCTACGAAATACTGCAAGTGACGCATGAACCCGACGTTGCACTGGTCAAGGCGGGCGCGGAACAAGCGCGCGCATCTCAGAGCGAAATGGTGATCGCCTTCGGCGGCGGCAGTGTGATCGATGCGGGCAAGGCGATTGCGGCACTGACGACCAATACCGCCGATCCATTCGACTATCTCGAAGTGATCGGCAAGGGACAGCCGCTCACCGAAACGCCGCTGCCCGTCATCGCCATCCCAACGACCGCCGGAACAGGCGCGGAAGTCACCCGCAACGCGGTGCTGGCATCGCCGAAGCATAAAGCTAAAGTCAGTCTGCGTCACCCGTTGATGCTGCCGCGCGTCGCGCTGGTCGATCCTGAACTCACCTACGATTTACCCCTCGCCGCTACCGCCTACACAGGCATGGACGCGCTGACGCAGGTGATCGAGCCATACGTCAGCCACTTTGCCAATCCGCTGACGGATGCCATCTGCCGCGAAGGGATTCAGCGCGGGTTTTCAGCGCTAGGCGAAGCTTACTACAGCGGCAGCGCCGACGCCCGCGAAGCGATGGCGCTGACGAGTCTGTTCGGTGGCTTGGCGCTGGCGAATGCGAAATTGGGTGCGGTTCACGGCTTTGCAGGCGTGATCGGCGGGATGTACGACGCCCCGCACGGCGCGATTTGCGCGGCGCTGCTGCCTCACGCGACTGCCGTGAATGTCCGTGCGTTGGACGCCCGTGAATCTGGTAATCCCGCGCTCTACCGCTACGGCGAGATCGCCCAGATCGTCACCAATGGCGCTGATCCTGAAGCGCTGGTGACGTGGCTGACCGAACTGGTAGAGGCATTGGACATTCCGCCGCTAAACAGCTATGGCATCACCCGCGACGACTTCGGAGCGATTGTCGCCAAGAGCAAGAATTCCAGCAGCATGAAGGGTAACCCCATCACCCTAACCGACTCCGAACTGACCGAGATTCTTGAGCACGCCTTGTAGAATAATTTCTTCTTTGCGTCTCGGCGACTTCGCGCCTTTGCGTTAAATCTTTTACGTTCTTGCTCTTTCCAACGAGCGTCCATACTCTATAATTGTTCGTCCTGAACCCTCGCCATTCACATTTAACCGTCGAAAGCACATTACGAATCCCGCCCATAATGAGAGGGAACGCCACGATGATCATCGGTATGGACTTCGGCACGACCAATTCAGGCATCGCCACCTACGACGGGCAGCACCTGCGCCTGATCCCCATCGACGGCAGCAGCGCCATCGCCCGAACCGCCCTCTACATCACCAATGACCGCCAGTTCACCATCGGGCGCAGCGCCATCGACACCTATTTCGCCCAGAACCTCAACCGTCCCGTGCGCATTGAGAAAGCGAAAGTCGGCGAAATTCAGCTTACCTTCGCAGAGATCGGCACGTTCTTCCGCGACGTCTGGGTCGATAAAGACGTGCTCTCGCCGGGGCGCTTGTTCGTTTCGTTCAAGACGGCGCTGTCATCGCTCGATTATCTCGGCACAGTCGTCGGGTCGCATTTCTACTTCCTCGAAGACATCATTGCGCTCTACCTCTATATCGCCAAGCAGCGCGCTGAAGCCGCCCTACAAACCAAGATCAAGCAGATCGCGCTCGGTCGTCCAGTGCGCTTTGCCTTCAAACCCGAAGACGACGCCCTCGCCCGCGAACGCCTGCTCAAAGCCGCTTTTCGAGCGGGCTACGAGGAAGTCTATCTGCAATACGAGCCAATTGCCGCCGCCTATCACTATGAATCGACCATCGACCACGAGCAAATCGTGCTGGTCTTCGACTTCGGCGGCGGCACGCTCGACCTCAGCATCCTGCGGATTGGCGATCCAAAAACGCGCGAGGTGCTGGCAACCGGCGGCGTACCGATTGCGGGCGACATCTTCGACTCGAAGCTCGCCCGCGCGCGCCTGCCCAAACACTTTGGCGAGGGCAGCACCTATCGCTCCGGCGGGCAGCGCCTACCGATCCCAAGCGCCTTTTACGAGTCGTTCGCCAACTGGCAGGAGATGCTGACGCTCCAACGCCCTGATCTATTCAGCGAGATCGAGCGCATCGAACTGACCGCGCAGCGTCCGCAGCAGCTTCGCGCCTTGCTCAGCCTGATCTCCAGCAGCTACGGATTGAAGATGTTCGACATCGTCGAGGGCACGAAACGTCAGCTTTCGCAAACAGATCGCGGTGTCATTAAGCTGGAAGGCAGCGGCTTCAACGTCTACGAGCCCGTCACACGTCCGGAATTCGAAGCGATTATCGGTCCCGAAACCCGCAGCATCGAGCATTACCTCGATCAACTGCTGAGCGAGGCGGGTATCCGCAGCGACGACATCGACGTGGTGATTCGCACAGGTGGATCATCACAAATTCCCGCCTTCGTCCAAATGCTCGAATCCCGCTTCGGGCGCGAGCGCGTCCGCAGCGTCGATACCTTCAGCAGCGTAACCAGCGGCTTAGGCATCATCGCGCACGGCATCGAAAACGGCGAGATCGACGCCAAAGTCTACCGCTCCCGCGACTTCCCGCCCGACCAACACGTCGAAACCAGCGACACGCCAGCGGTCGATTTCGAGGTGCTCAAGAAGTTCGTCGCCTTCACCGAAACGCGCAGTACCGATTCCGCCTTAAGAGTCGTCGCCCTCTATGACGACGGCACGGTGCGCGCCGCGCTGCAAGCACCCCACGACGCCGGACTCGCTGCGCCGCGCATGATCGCCGCCGCTGCCGACGATCAAATCGTCTTGATGACGTCAGAGTATCGCTTTCTGCTCAAGACCACGACTCAGCTAGCCACGCTCAACACGCTCGGCTTGACACTCGCCGAAGCCGAAGGCTTCCAATCCGACGCCTTCGGTGCGGAACACGTCACAGGCATGGCGCGCTGGAAACCGATCACACCCGACACAACGGCGGTATTGATCAGCACGTCCGGTCACTTCAAGGCATTTAAAGGCGAGGCGCTGATCAGCCGCGTCGAACAGCCCATCGGCTACACGACCCAGCGCATCAAGGGCGACCCGTTTACGCTGGTTGGCAGCGGGAAACAAATCATCGCCTTCAGCAACAGCGGGCGCGCCGTTCGTCTCGCCACCAGAGCCTTAGAGCAAGCCGCAGACGGTCGCCTGCTCCGTACGGATCGCCTGATCGCCGCCTTCGCCATCAACAGCAACGCCCAATTCCTGCTCGCCGCTGCCGACGGTACGATCACAGCGCTGCGCGCGATCAGCGTCCCACTCAGCGACGATCTCGGCGGCAGCGGCGACAAAGTCTTCACTAAGCGCGATCTCTGCTCGGTCGTCCTCTGGCGGCTCGACGATCCGCTCTGGATTGTCACCAGCAAGCGCATCTTCGCCTACGAAGCAGACGGCACGCCGAGCGGCAAACTCGCGCTCGAAGGCGACGAGGTGCTCATCAGCCTGATTACCACCTGAGTGATCGTTCCTTGCGGTAAATCCGTTTTGTTCTTTGACTCCCACTCTCAGCCGTGCTATCCTGATCCCACAACCTAGCAATCAGTGATGGGTTTGTCGTGCCCGGATGCACGGCAGAGGCTAAGTAAAACGCTTAGCTTGGGGAAAGTCCGGTGACTGTTCCGTTAGGAGCACAGTCCGGCGCTGACCCGCAGCGGTAAGGAATTTTGCGCAAGCGAAAGACCCAAGCCCGAATACCCGCCATCGCTTGAAATTTGCGTTTCACCTTCGAGGAAAGAGGGGAACAAGCATGGTAGCAGTGACTCCGCTTGATTCCCGCCATACGGCGGGTTTTTTACTCGACCCTATTCTGCAAACCCACGATCTCAGCATCGGCTACAGCGGACGACCTGCCCGCGTGATCGCCGCGCAGCTTGACCTCACGTTGCACGCGGGCGAACTGGTCTGCTTGATTGGTCCCAACGGCGCGGGCAAATCGACGCTGATGCGCACGCTCGCCGGAATGCAGCCAGCCCTAAGCGGCAGTGTCACGCTGATGGACGACGACGTGCAGCGCCTTCCCGCTCGTGAACTCGCCCGCCGCTTGAGCGTCGTCTTGACCGAGCGCATCAACCCCGGCTTGCTGACGGCGTACACCGTCGTCGCACTCGGTCGCCATCCCTATACCGATTGGTCGGGACGCTTGACGGCGCAGGACGACGCCATCGTCCACGCGGCAATCGCGGCAGTTGGCGCAAATGACTTAGCAGACCGACAGGTCGGTGAATTGAGCGACGGTGAGCGCCAGAAGATCATGATCGCGCGAGCGCTAGCGCAGGAACCCGCCCTGATGATCCTCGACGAACCGACCGCCTTCCTCGACCTGCCGCGCCGCGTCGAGATCATGCAGTTGTTGCGCAATCTCGCCCACGACCAGAATCGCGCTATTCTGCTTTCGACCCATGACCTCGACCTCGCCCTGCGCACCACCGACCGCATCTGGCTGCTCTCCAGCGATGGCTCGCTGCAAACCGGCGCGCCGGAAGACCTCGTATTGAACGGCGCATTCGCCAGAGCTTTTAGCGCTGAAGGCGTCGCCTTCGACCTGCAGACGGGCGCGTTTCGCAGCAGTGGAAGCGCGCGCAAGCAGATCAGTCTCAGCGGAGAAGGTCTGCCCGCTATCTGGACACAGCGCGCGCTCGAACGCGCCGGATTCAGCATCGCCAGCGCGGATCATCCGGCACGCACCCGCGTCGAAATCCTCGATCAGCCCCGTCCGCGCTGGCGTGTGACCGTCGGCGCAAGCGTCTGCGAATACGAGTCGCTTGCCGACCTCGTCCAATCGCTCACCTACGAACCGTAAGGCACACGATGCGCGCTTGATTTACAATTGCTAGCTCGCCCCGCTGATCACGGCATCGACCTCGATTTCGACCAGATGCGCCGGGTCGATCAGCTGGCTGACTTCAACCAGCGTGCTCACCGGACGCACGGCATCGAATGCGGCTGAATGCGCCTTAGCGACTTCTTCCCAACGCGAAATATTGGTGATGAACGTGCGCGTCCGCACCACGTCCGCCAGCGTCGCGCCGACTTCGTTCAGCGCCCGCTCGATCTTCTCC
>JBBSNT010000115.1:0-10945 GCA_038260485.1 Aggregatilineales bacterium
CATCGGGCCCCCAGCCGTGCTCGTCGTCGCCGATCAGCGGCCGGTTCGGGTCCGACGAGAGCGTGGTCTTGCCGGTGCCGGACAGGCCGAAGAACAGCGCGGTGTCACCGCCGCGGCCGAGGTTGGCGGAGCAGTGCATCGGCAGCACGCCCTTTCGCGGCAGTAGGTAATTCAGAATGCTGAAGATCGACTTCTTGATTTCGCCCGCGTACTCCGTCCCGCCGATCAGCACCATCCGGCGCTTGAACGAGACGAGGATGAAGGTCTGCGACAACGTATTGTCAATTTCTGGCGTGGCGTGGAAGAACGGCGCATCGATCACGGTGAATTCGGGGACGTGCGTCGCCAATTCGCGGTCCTGCGGCATGATGAACATCGTCCGTGCAAACAGGCTGTGCCATGCGAACTGCGTCACGACGCGGATCGGCAGCCGATAGTTCGGGTCAGCACCCGCGTAGCAGTCCTGCACGTAAACATCTTTTTGCTGGAAGTATGCCATCATCCGACGGTGCAGTTGATCGAACGCCTCTTCCTCGAACGGCTTGTTGATCGACCCCCACCACACCTTATCTTCGGTGTCGGCGTCGCGGACGATGAACTTGTCTTTCGGTGACCGTCCGGTATACGACCCTGTGCGAACAGCAATCGGACCGTTATGAACGACCGCGCCTTCGCGGTTGATGATCGCCTGCTCGTAAAGGCTCGGCGTGGATAAATTCCAGTACACCCGGTTCAATCCGTTCAAACCGTGATGTTCCAGACCATAATCGCTGTGTGCGGCTTGCTCAAGAATTTGCTCGACCATAGTAGCAGAAATCCCTTCCTCGTTGCCTGCGAGTCATATTGCTCTCAAGACACTCATAGTCTAGGTCAGGACACCGCTTAATACAGGTGACGAGCGCAGGGTTTTGATTGTGATAAATGTCACATACTGATTAGTCGTCGATCAAATGGGGTGTCGCCGCCGCTTCAAGCAGCCGCAGCACCGCGCCGTCGCTCTCAATTGTGGTGATCGACGTGTTGTAGAGCGACTGCCGCCGGACGCCCTCGTTATCTGCGAACAACGCCATGAGCAGCACGCGAATCGTACCGCCATGCGCGACAATCGCGACTTCAGGCGCTGCCTCGTTCGCCACAATCTCGCGGAATGCCTCAAGCGCGCGCATCTGCATCATCCGGCGCGACTCACCCTGAGGGAACGGAAAGCCGAGGTAATCCTCGCGCATTTTCGCGGCTTCGGCAGGATACTGGCTGCTGATTTCGCTGGTCGTCATGCCCTGATAAGTGCCGAGATTCAATTCGCGCAGGCGCGGGTCAGTCTTGACCGTCAAGCCGAGTGTTTGCGCTAGGGGCGCTGCCGTCTGCTGCGCGCGCTGCAAGTCGCTGCTGTAAATCGCCGTAATCGGATGATCTTTCAAATGAAATGCGAGTGCTTGCGCCTGCTCAAGCCCGTTCGTGTTCAAGGGAATATCCTCGTGTCCTTGCCAGCGACCGTCGGCATTCCAGTCGGTTTGACCATGCCGAATCAGGAGTATCTGCTTCATAAAGCCTCTATTCTGTGGGTTAGGGTTGACGCGCCGCGCTTGCGGCGGCAAAATTAAGCGAATATAGTGTCAATTTTGCCTATCAGGAGCAAATCCAGTGACGACACACGAAATCACGATCAATCCAAAAACCGACATCCCCCAAGCCAGTCCGGCACGAGTCATGGTGCTGGCATTCATCGGCGGCGCGGGCTTAATCCTGATGATGCTCGCCCTCGGTATCGGCGTTGTGCAGGGTGACGCGGCAAACGGCAGCGTCATGGGCATCACCTTTGTCGGCGGGCTGATTCTGCTCGCGCTTGGCATCGGCGGCTGGATCGCGCTGGTGCAGCCCTTCAAGAACTTCGACGATATTAACGTACCTCAGTATACCGGGCATCATGATCACGAAGAACACGAGAAGCTCGAAGCGTCTGCTGAAGCCCAAACGTCGATCATTCCGCACGAATAGGTGTAACGCTGAAACGCGATTTAACTGATTTTAAAGGAGCTTGATGAGCGATCTCGAAAATAACGTTGAAGAAACCCTGCCAGAAGATTATCGTTCTGGTGTGGTCGCAGTCGTCGGTAGACCGAACGTCGGCAAATCGACGCTCATCAACCGCACCCTGCGCCAGAAAATCGCCATCGTCAGCCCCAAACCGCAGACCACGCAGCGTCGCCAATTAGGCATCTTCACCGACGAGCGCGCCCAAATCCTGTTTGTTGATACGCCGGGTTTACATGCGCCCCAGCATAAACTGGGCGAATACATGGTCAAGACAGCCGAATCCGCCTTCCGCGACGCGGACGTGATCCTGCTCGTGCTGGATGCCTCCGCGATGCCGGAGCGCGGCGACGAATTGATCGCCGGGACGGTCGAGCGGCTGCGCGCTGGCACGCCCGTGATCCTCGCGCTCAACAAAGCCGACCTGCTCACGCCACAGAATTACGAGCCGAACATCGCCGCCCACGAAGCGCTGATCCCGCACGAGGAGGCTTTCGTCTTGAGCGCCTTCACAGGGGAAGGCGTCGATGAACTGATCAACGCGCTGATCGAGAAACTGCCGCAGGGACCACGCTACTACCCCGCCGACGAACTCAGCGACGTCAACATGCGCTTCATCGCCGCCGAAGTGATCCGCGAAAAGATCATGCTGCTGACGGAGAAGGAAATCCCCTACTCGGTCGCCGTTGAGATCGACAGCTACAAAGAGCGATCCGACGATATGACCTATATCAGCGCCGTGATCTACGTCGAGCGCGATTCGCAAAAAGGGATCGTGATTGGCAAAGGCGGGGATATGATTAAGAAGGTCGGCTCAGACGCGCGCGCCGAACTCGCCAAAATCGTCGGCACAAAAATTTTCCTCGATCTGCGTGTCAAGGTGCTCAAAAACTGGCGCAGCGACGAAAAGCTGATGCAACGCCTCGGCTATCGCATCAAGGACGAGGACTAGCGCGCCGAAGTCGCGCTTAAAAAGCGTCGTGTCTCTTCAACGTCGGCGGCGATTTGCGCAATCAGCGAGTCGATGCCGTCGAAGCGCATTTCAGGGCGCAGGTACTTCTCGAAGGTGAAGGTCAACTGCTGCCCGTAGATCATGCGGTCGAAGTCGAGCAAATACGCTTCAACGCGCACGTCCTCGCCGTCGAACTGCGGGCGCACGCCGACGCTGGTCGCCGCCATAAAACGCTGATCGCCCAGATGCGCCCATCCTGCGTAAATCCCGTTCGCGGGGATGACCTGCTCGTCCCAGATGTGGATGTTCGCCGTCGGGTAGCCGAGTTCGCGCCCGCGATGATCGCCGTGAACGACCTCGCCCGTCAGCGCATACGAGCGACCGAGCCAGTCGCACGCTTGATCAAGCTCGCCCGCCAGCAGCGCCGCGCGGATCGCCGTGCTGCTAATCGCGCCGTCGCCATCGCTCGACAAGAGGTCGAGGACTTGCAGATCAAAGCCTTTCGCCGCTCCCTGTTCGCGCAGAAAATCGACGTTGCCCTCGCGCTTGTACCCCATCGCGAAGTCCGCGCCAACCCAGAGCGAACTCAGCTTCAGGTGCTCGATCATCAGATCGACGAATGTCGCCGCCCGCACCTTGCGAAACGCCTCGTTGAACGGCAGCGTGATCACCGTATCGACGCCCAACGCACCGAGATAATCAGCGCGCTGTTCCGGCGTCGTCAGGTAGTAACGTCCGCTCAAGCCGCGCAGCACCACGTCAGGATGCGGAAAAAAGGTCAGCACCACTACCAATCGGTCGCTTGCCCATGCCGCCTCGACCAAACTGCGGATCAAGTGTTGGTGTCCGCGATGCACACCGTCAAACACGCCAATTGTGACAAGCGAGGGTTTTTGGAGCTGAACCTGCTCCAGATCGTAAAGATGCTGCATGAAGTTTCCGTTCGTTTAGGCAGAAATTTAGGCAAAAACCTTCGTGGGTTTCAGCCGTCCATCATCCATTTCCAGCACCGCGATCAGCCGTTCGTCCGCGTCGTAAGCCATGATCGGCTCACCGCTTGACGTTGCCATCAGCGCACCCGGCAGAGACCGCCCATAGCGCAGTTCCGCTTCAGAGTCAGCATCGATCACCAGCGCGGAGTAATCCGCCAGCGCCACTTTTGCCGGAATGATCGCAGCACCCGGATTGTCGAGGAGTGTAGCAAACGGCACGGCGTTTTCAAGCGTGAAAACACCACTGGCAGTACGCCTTAGACCGCTTAGATGCGCGCCAACCCCCAGCGCTTCGCCGAGGTCATAGGCGAGGCTGCGAATGTACGTTCCGGCGCTGCACACCACGTCGAGGGTAACTTCCGGCGGCTGCCAGTCGATCAGCGTCAGTGAATCGATCCGCACCTGCCGCGCTTCGCGCTCGACGGTTTCGCCCGCCCGCGCCAGATCATAGAGCTTGCGCCCGCCCTGCTTAATCGCGCTGTACATCGGCGGCACTTGAGCAATATCACCGCGAAAAGCGTCGAGAGCCTGCTCGACTTGTGCGCGGGTTAGCCCGCTGGCGTCCCGCGCTTCGATCACGTCGCCTTCAGCGTCATATGTGTCAGTCACTTCGCCTAGCCGCACCTGCGCCGTATAGCATTTCGTCCCGTGCATGATGTAATCGCTCAGGCGAGTCGCGCCACCAACACACAAGATCAGCACACCCGTCGCCAGCGGGTCGAGCGTTCCGGCATGACCGATCTTCTTGATCCCCGACGCGCGACGAACACGATCCACAACGTCATGACTCGTCATGGCGCGCGGCTTATCAACGTTCAAAAATCCAAACAGAAGGAATTACCCCAGATTTAGCTATCTTCTAGAAAATAAACGTACATCCTCAAACGTCCTAACCGCACTTCGTCCGCGCTCTTGAGCGGCGTTGGCGTCTCTGGGCGCAGCGGTTCGCCATTGAGAAAAGTCCCATTCACGCTGCTCAAGTCAACGATGTAAAACTTGCCGTTTTCGAAATTCAGACGCGCGTGTAAGCGCGATACCCCGTTATCGACCGCATTGTAGCGTCCAAGATCGACGTGCGAGTCTAAATTCTGGCTGACCGACCGACCGAAGGAGAGCGATTCTTTCGCGGTCAGCACCAGCGGGTCTTTGTGTCCAGCGACGAAAACAACCACCGAGTTGCGCCGCGTCTGCGGCTGTATGGCTTGCAGCGGCGCAGTCCCGATCAAGCTCTTGGTATGCAGCGCTGCCGCGCCTTGCTCTTCGCCCGCCAGCGTCGTCACGACGTGCGTGACCTCTTTCATACTCAGCGGCTCGGCGAGCACAATGTCCGCGCCCGCCGCCAGCGATTCACTCACCGTAGCGGCACTGTCGCTAGATGCCAGCACGATCAGTGGTGTGCTGCTGTGATGCGTATCACGGCGCACGTAACGACATAACTCCAGCCCCGGCATATCCGGCAGCGACATATCGACTAAAATCGCGGCGGGATTCCTCTGGGTGAACAGACGAATCGCTGAAACTACACTCCGCGCAATCACCGGATTAAAATCGACCTGTTGAAGCGCGTTCGCCATCACCTGCGCCACCTCAGCATCGTTCCTGACAATCAGGATCGTCTGCCCCATTCCGCTCAGCGGCGCTTTCAACGTCTCACTGTCAAGTGAACGCTGAAAGCCCGCCGCATACGAAGGCGAGACCACCACACGCAGCGAAATCGGCATCTTTGCAAGCTGCAAATGATCCTGACGTCGCAGCGGCACAGCTTCGTTAGGCACGAGCCGCGCGCCGTTCAAGTAGGTTCCATTGCCACTGCCCAGATCCATAACCTTCAGTTGATTGCCCTCGGCGATCAGCGCGGCGTGATGCCGGGAAATTCCGAACGATTCAGCATCGTAAGGGCTAAGATCAACGTCCGGTCTGGATGCTGCTTTATCCGCGCGTCCGATGATCAGTTTACTCTCGAATTGAGCGCGAATCGGTTCGGACGCCTTCGGTAATTTGAATTCAACAACCCATGGTGCTTGCATTTCGACGGAGGCATCCCTATGTCGATCACAATAAAATATAGTCTTATTGTATTACGTTACAATGTAATCGTGCACATTTGTCCTTCGTACCCCTGAAGCGTCAAGCGATAGTCAATGTGCCTTGTCGATAGGCTTCGTGCAGCAAGGGCATGACGCGCGCTTTCGCTTCAACCAGCGTCCCCGCGATGGTCGCGCCCGACGCTTGTCGATGTCCGCCCCCGCCCAGACTCAACGCAACCGACGCCACATCATAACCCGGTTTGCAGCGAAAGCCGAGTTCGACTTTGTTATCCAGCATTTCTTTAAAAACAACCGAGATCATTGCCTCGTTCGCGGTGACGAGATACTCGACCAAGCCGCCGTCGGTCATGTCGCTCAAATGGGCACTGCGGGCATTTTCCTGCGTCACAATCGCCGAGATCACGCCGTCATCGAGTTCGACGCTCGGCAGAACGTATTTCCACAGTTGGATATTCTGATAAGGCGTGCTAGCGAGCGTGCGCGCGGTGACTTCGGTCAGTGATGCGCCTGCTTGCATCAACTTCTGTGCGTAGCCGAGCGTATCAGGGCGCACGTTGCTGGTGCGAAAGCCCTGCGTGTCCGTGACTAAACCCGTCAGCAGCGGAACAGCGCTGGCGCGGCTCAGCGGTTGTGCCATTTGTTCAAGCCACTGCTGCACAATCTGGGTGGTCGAAACAGCGTCGGGGATGAACAGAAACAGATCGCCAAAGTGGGTATTCGTCGGGTGATGATCGACGTTGATCACGCGCTTGCTGTGCGAACGTCCATAGACACCCGCCTCGCCCGTGCGTTCCTCGTCGCTGGAATCGAGCGAAATCATCAAATCCCAATCACCGCTGGTCAGGGCGGGCAGCACGCCTTGCGACCCCGGCACGAAGCGCAGGTAATTAGGGACACCCTTATCGACTGCCAGCGTCGTGACGGCGCTGCCACGTTCGCGCAGCGCGTTCGCCAAACCGAGCAGCGATCCAATCGCATCGCCGTCCGGGTTCATGTGTGTGACCATTAAAATGGATGCTGCCGTATCGACCGCTTCGGTCGCTTCAATCCAGTTCAGTATCGCCATCGTCATCAGTTGTTATCCCTGCGTCGTCAGGCGGAATATCGAGGCTCGCCAGCAGCGAATTGATCCGCTCACTGCGTTCGAGGCTCTCATCCCACCGAAAAAGTAATTCGGGTGCTTTGCGTAAACGCACTCGTTTGGCAACTTCGCGCCGAAGGTAACCCTTGGCACGCTCCAACGCGATCATGACTTCCGGCTGCCGTTCTTCTTCGCCCAGCGCATTGACGTAGACCGTAGCAAACAGCAGTTCGGGGTCAAGCTCGACGTCGGTCACAGTAATGCCGTGCAAACGCGGGTCTGCCACTTCCCGCAAGATCAATTGGCTCAAAATCTTGCGTATCTGTCCGGAGGTGCGCTCCTGTTTGATTTTGCTCATAATGAAAACCTTCTCCTGTCCAATGAAACACAACGCCACCGTCGAAAGGACGGTGGCGCTGCCCTGATGACCGAGATGCTTAGCTAACGCGCTCGCTCACATAGCACTCGATATGATCGCCTTCTTGGAAGTCGTTAAAGTTGCTCAAGCCGATACCGCACTCGAAGCCAGAGCGCACTTCGCGCACGTCTTCGCTGACGCGCTTGAGCGACGCAATCGTCATATTCTCGATCAGCACCTGCGAACCACGCTTGACGCGGCAGCGCGAGTTACGACGAATTTCGCCGTCACGCACCATACAGCCCGCAATCGTGCCAATACGCGGAATGCGGAAGACCTGCCGCACTTCGGCAGTGCCGACGGTACGGTCAGCGTAAACGGGTTCGAGCATCCCCTTCAGCGCCAGTTCAACGTCTTCCAGCAGTTTGTAGATGATCGTGTACTGTCGAATTTCGACGCTGCGGGCATCGGCGTGCCGGCGTGCCGGAATGTCCACATCCACGTTGAAGCCGATGATAATCGCGTTCGACGCGCTCGCCAGCATGACATCGCTTTCGCTGATGTTGCCGACGGCGTTCGACAGGACGCGCACCTTGATGCCTTCGGAGTTCTGATCCTCAAGCTGCTGGAGTGAGTCCATAATCGGTTGCAGCGAACCCTGCACGTCCACCTTGATAACAAGGTTAAGTTCTTTAGCTTGTCCTTCACGGTACTGAGCGAAGATGTCTTCCAGCGACACCGCTGCGCGTCCGGTCGGCGTACGGGCATCGTCCACCGCTTCCTGACGTTCAGCAACCACACTGCGGGCGATCTTCTCGTTCTTGACGATCTCGAAAGTATCGCCGGCTTGCGGGACGCCGCTCAGCCCCATAACAGCGACTGGCATCGATGGCCCGGCAACTTTGACTGTCTTTCCAGTTTCGTCGTACATCGCCTTCAAGCGACCATACGTCAACCCGGCGATCACTTCGTCGCCCGTCTTGAGCGTGCCGTTGAGCACCAGCAGCGTAGCGATCACACCTCGACTGTGGTCAACTTCAGCTTCTAAAACGACTCCTGTTGGGCTGCCTTCAGGATTCGCCACGATCTCGTTTTCGTCCGCAACCAGTGTGATCGCCTCGAGCAGGTCATCGATACCTTCGCCCTGCTGCGCCGACACCGGCACGACGAAGGTTTCGCCGTCCCAGTCCATCGGTGTCAGACCGAGTTCGTTGATCTCCTGCTTGACACGTTCGACGTTGGCATTGCGCTTGTCAACTTTGGTGATAGCAACGATGATCGGCACATTAGCGGCACGCGCGTGAGCAAGGGCTTCGCGCGTCGTCGGCATCACGCCGTCGTCCGCCGCGACCACCAGAATAGCAATATCCGCACCCTGAGCGCCGCGTGCGCGCATTGCCGTGAACGCCTCGTGACCGGGCGTATCAAGGAATGTGATCTGTTTTCCGTTGTGCATGACGCGGTACGCGCCGATGTGTTGGGTGATTCCACCCGCTTCGCCTTCAGCGATCTTCGTCTTGCGGATCGTGTCCAGCAGCGTGGTTTTACCGTGATCGACGTGTCCCAGAATCGTAACAATAGGGGGACGATTGATCAGGCTTTCGGGCTTTTCCTGCGTGTAAACCTTGCGCCATGTCTGCGCGCTTTCGGCACGCTTTTCACGCTCGGTTTTCGCCGCCAGCGCGCTAGCAGACTGCGCTTCGAAGCCCATATCTTCGATGACGATAGCGGCGGTATCGTAATCAATCTGTTGATTAATCGACGCCATGATGCCGTTCGCAATCAGGCGTTTCATCACCTCGATTGGGCTGGCGTCGATCAGTTCGGCAACCTCACGTACAGTGAGATAGTCGGGTACGAGTATAACTTGTTTTTCCTGAGCCATTCATGCCTCCATCAAAGAGCGATGGATCAGGAAAAGCGAAATGCTTTACTCACTCACCCATCGCCGGTCATTCGGTTGTTTTTATCGCTGTACACCATGATCGGTTAATCATGAGTGTACTCTGACGCTTCGCAATCTATCACGGTCGTCATCCGTCAGTGGCGTCCGCAACGCTTTCGCCAATATGTCGGTCTTCACTGCGGTTTCCCAACAACTTTCGCGGTCACAGAGATAAGCGCCACGCCCATTCATTTTACCACCGGGGTCAACCTCCACTCCGGTCGCAGTCCGCACAACGCGCGTAAGTGCGCGTTTGCCCGCTTTATCACGGCAGACGATACACGTCCGTACTGGAACGTGCTTGGGCTTGGCGCTCGGCTTGGCGCTCATCACTACTCTTCCCAGTTGTTCCAATCATCACCGCTCCCGCGCGTCCCCTTGCGCTGGCGCTTCACGACCATGCCGCCCGTCTTCTCATCGAAGACGAGTTGGCGACCCTTATTCTTCTTGCCTTTGCCACCCTTATTCGCATCTTTTTCGAGCGCATCGGGGTCTTCTTCTTCAACAAAGACTTCTGTGCGCGGGCGTTGTTTTTCGCGGCGTGCGACTTCGGCTTCGCGCTCGAGGATTTCCTCGGCGGTTTCCGGTGGCGAATCCGTCACCACTGCTGGCGCAGACCCATCGGCTTCGAGGGTCGCTTCCACTTCCGCTTCTTCTTCAACCGCTGGCGCTTCGTATTCGGGGATCACAAGCCTATCAAGCGCTTCTTGAAGGTGCATGAAGGCATCAGATGGCAGTTCATTGAGCGCGCGACGCACGCGGTTCTCGTCAATCAAGAAGCGCAGCATAATCTCGCCAACGTTGTCGAAACCTTGCAGCGCTTCCGTGTAAGCATCTGGGAGTTCGAGCGCCATCACTGGAAGCTGGAATGCACCTTGAGGCACAGTCGATCTCACCGCTTCGATTTCCGCTAACCGTGCTTCACGCGCCGCATCGTGCGCCGCGATCATGCGCCGCTGCACGAGATCAGCGAACTTCGCCAGCACATTGTATTCTTCAGGCATGACTGCGCGGTTGGCGGCACGCTTCTCGACGATCCGCTGCACGTCTTCAACCATCACAGCCTGCTGTGCCTTCAAAGAGCGCAGGGCGGGCGAATCAATGCTTTCGAGCGCTTCTTGCACGGCTTCAGCGACACTCTTAATGTCGATGCGCCAGCCGGTCAGCTTAGCCGCAAGGCGCGCGTTCTGCCCCTCCCGCCCAATAGCCAGCGAGAGTTGGTCGTCCGGCACGATCACGACTGCCGTGCGTCCGGCGTCGGGATCGTCTTCGAGATAAACACCGCTCACTCGCGCCGGACTCAGCGCTTTGGCGATGAATATTTCCTGATTCGGATTCCATTCAATAACGTCAATTTTCTCCTCATGGAGTTCCTTGACGATATTCTGAATGCGGATACCGCGCATACCGACGCACGCGCCCACCGGGTCGATACCCTCTTGCAAGGCAGCGACGGCAACCTTGGAACGGTAGCCTGCTTCCCGCGCGATATTCTTGATCTCGACCTGCCCGTTATAAATTTCCGGGACTTCGTATTC
>JBBSNT010000116.1:0-10932 GCA_038260485.1 Aggregatilineales bacterium
CAGCAGATGCAGCAGCACCGTTTCCGCTTGATCATCGGCATTGTGCGCGACCGCGACTCGATCCGCGCCAACCTCGTGAGCGATAGCCGCGAGAAAGTCGTAACGCGCCATCCGTGCCGCCGCCTCGATGCTGATGCCCTGTTCGCGAGCGAGCGCGCCAACGTCGCGGAAACCCGCCGTCACGGGGATGTTCCAGCCCAATGACGTCTCGACCACGAAGCGGGCGTCGGCTGCGCCAGCCTCGCCGCGCAGCCCGTGATCGAGCGTCGCAACGTGCAACCGCAGCGCCAGCGAGTCGCGCAGTCCGGCGAGCATGTGCAGCAGCGCCAGCGAGTCCGTACCGCCCGAAACACCAACGACTAGAGTCGTCCCAGCGAGCGGTAAATGGATTTGTTGTGGGACAGAATTAACGCCGTGTGGTAAGTTCATGGATGCTTTGTATTCAATCGTCCGCATGTTATAATGCCGCGCGCTGTTTCATGCCGTTAGGAGAACTCAGTGCTCAGTCCGCTCGACTACTTTTTTGGTTTGTTCTCTCTGGACATCGGCATAGACCTCGGCACAGCGAATACGCTTGTCAGTGTACGTGGCAAGGGTATCGTCATCAATGAACCGTCGTTCGTCGCCATCGAGAGAAAGACCCGCCGCCCCATAGAAGTGGGTGCACGGGCGAAAGAAATGTGGAGCAAGAACCCGAAAGATATTCTGATCGTGCGCCCCCTTCGTGACGGCGTGATCAGTGAATTTGAAGTAACTGAAGCCATGCTGAACCACCTGATCCACAAAGCGCACGAGCAGAGCTGGGTGCCCATTCCCCGCCCGCGTGTCGTGGTCGGCATTCCCAGCGGCGTCACCGAAGTCGAAAAACGCGCCGTCTACGATGCGGCGGTCAGTGCCGGTGCGCGCGAAGTCTACCTGATCGAAGAACCTGTCGCCGCTGCTATCGGCGCCGGCTTGCCCGTGCAGGAAACGCGCGGCAGCATGATCATAGACATCGGCGGCGGCACGACCGAGGTCGCCATCTTCTCGTTGGGCGGCATCGTTATCAGCCGCTCGATTCGCGTCGCTGGCGATGAAATGGACGAGGACATCGTCCAATACATGCGCGCCAAGCATAACTTACTCATTGGCGAACCCACAGCCGAGCGCATCAAAATCGAAATCGGCTCGGCGTACCCGCTGGCGCAAGAACGCATGACCAGCGTTAAAGGGCGCAATCTCGTCACAGGCTTGCCCACCGCGATTGAGGTCAGTTCAATCGAAGTCCGCGAAGCAATCTCAGGCTCGGTCGGCATCATCATCGACACCATCAAGGATGCCCTCGACGACACACCGCCCGAACTCGTTGGCGACTTGATGGAGAGCGGTATCTGCCTTGCGGGTGGCGGGGGACAGCTCCGCAACCTTGCCGACCGCGTGACAGAAGAAGTCAATATCCGCAGTTGGGTCGCCGAAGATGCCATGACCTGCGTCGCGCGGGGCGCGGGGCGCGTCCTCGAAGACTACAACAACTTGCGTCGCCTGCTCGTTGGGTTGGAACGCGGCAGCACTCATCACTAGCACCTATCATAACGAACGCGATAGCGCCACCCACTATCTACATCCCCCATTATATTAGAAAAGTCAATCTGTTATAATCCGCGCCGGAGGAATTCGATTCTATGAATAGAGGTTCAGGCTTCAGTCGCGGATGGCGCTCCAACCGGATGGCGTTCTTGATCGTCTGCCTGCTAATAGCAGGCGGAGTTATCGCCGCCAGCCGCACGGGGCTGCTCGCTCCCGTTGAAGACCTGCTCGCCACCCCGCTCAATGCGGTTTCCGGCGTCTTTCACCGCCTCGCTCTGACCGTCAACGACAACCTGACGCGCTTCTCAGACGTCCAGACCTTGCAAAATCGCATCGGCGAATTGGAAACCGCGCTCGCGCTCTACCAATCGGAGTTGGTCGAACTGCGCGAAATCAACAGCGATTATCAGCGCCTTACTGACCTGCTCAATTACACCACCACCGTCACCAATCAGGAAACCATCACCGCCAACGTGATCGCCGTCGATCAAAACAGCGCGCTGCGCACCATCACCATTGATCGCGGCACGCGCGACGGCATCGCCATCAGTATGCCTGTTGTCACCAAGCAGGGCTTAGTCGGGCGCGTCATCCGTGTCAGCGCCAATGCCGCCCGCATCATGCTCGTCAACGAAACGTCGAGTTCAATCAGCGCCCGGCTGCAATCAAATCGTGTGGAAGGGTCGGTGCGCGGTACCTTCTCCGGCAACTTGGAAATGGACATGATCCCGCTCGATTCGCAGGTACGTGAGGGCGATCTCGTCATCACCTCCGGCTTGGGCGGCAACTTCCCGCCAGACCTCGTCATCGGGCAAGTGACCAGCGTCAGCCTCTCGTCAGACGCGCTCAACCGCGTCGCGCAGGTGCACAGCCTCGTCGATTTCGACACGCTGGAATTCGTCCTCGTCGTCACCAATTTCCAGCCCGTCGATCTCTCCGTCTTCGACGCAACCACGCCATAATCAATGGGCAGCTATTGGAGCCTTCCGCTGATCGTGCTTGCGGTCATTTTGCAATCATCGGTCATCCCGCAGATACGCATCTTTGGTGGCGAACCCGATCTCTTATTCCTGATGCTGCTCTCGTGGTCGATCAACGGACGCATCGAGCAGAACGTGACATGGGCGTTCGTCGGCGGTATCACGCAAGACCTGCTCTCTGCCGCGCCCGCCGGAACGTCGGTCGTCGGCTTAGTCCTGATCGTCTTCGGCATCGACCAACTAAAGCAGCAGGTCTATCGGATCGGCTTCATGCTCGTCCTCGGCTTGGTCATCGCTGGGACGGTGCTGCAAAAGGTCGTCGTCATGCTCATCGCGGGCTTCAGTGGCTTCACCGTCGCCCCGATTCAAAACTTCACCTACGTGATCCTGCCCACCATCGCCTATAATCTAGTCTTCATCGGTCCCGTCTATTGGCTTGTACGTCGCATTCAGCCGCGCAACCAGCGAGCGATGTAGCAAAAAGCGCCATCAACAGTTGGCTTCTAGCCAGCGACGAACGCTGAATGCTTATTGCAATTGAGATTTGAGGAGCAAAATCGAATGCAGCGGCTCAACCCATTTCAAGGATGGCGGCTGTCGTTCTTTCAGGGCATCATCTTCGCCGTCTTCGTCCTCTTTGGGGTTCGCATGTACCAACTCCAAATCATCCAGAATGATCAGTTTCAAGCTGCCGCCAACGAAAACCGCCTCACCGAACTGCCCGAAGCCGCCCCGCGCGGTACTATCGTTGATCGCAACGGCGTCAAATTGGCGATCAACGTGCCCGCCTACAACGTGCGCGTCGTGCCTGCCTCGCTGCCCAGTGGTGAGGATGATGTCCTGCGCATCTACAACCGTCTGTCAGCGCTGACAGGCGTCCCACCCACGCGCGCGATTGCGGTAGCATCGGGGCAAAATGTACGCAGCATCGAGGAATTGGTCGCGGAAGGCGCAGGTATCGCCCCCTATCGTGCAGTCGTCATCGCGCAGGACGTCAGCGAACACACCGCCATGCAGATTCTTGAGGAGAGCTATACCCTGCCCGGTGTGGACATCAATACCGCGTCCGTGCGCGAATACCCGACCGGCGAACTCACCTCCGACATCATTGGCTACATGGGGCGCATTCCGGCAGAACAAGAACTCGAACTGATCGAACAGGGCTACGACCCTGCTTATGACCGCATCGGCTATTCAGGGCTTGAAGCCTCGCTTGAGGACACGCTGGCAGGGCAGCGCGGGCGCAACGTCTGGGAAGTCGATGTCGCAGGACGCACCATTGGCGATCCAATCGTCTCGGTGCAGCCCATCCCCGGCTTAAGCGTCCGCTTGACCATCGACACCGAACTCCAGCAAGCCGCCGAGCAAGCGCTCCGCAATCAAATCGCCACCTTGAACGCGGGCGCGGGGCAAATCGTCAGCGAAACCGGCTCGCTGCTCGCCATGAATCCCCAAACAGGCGAGATTCTGGCGATGGTCAGCTATCCCAGCTATGACAATTCGCGCTTCGCCCGTAACATCGACGTCGATTACTACCTCAAGATCGCCGCCGACCCGCTGACGCCGTTGGTCAACCACGTCACCCAGTCGCTCTACCCGCCCGGCTCGACGTGGAAGCTGATCACCTCGACAGGTGTGCTGCAAGAACACGTCATCAATCCAGAATCGCTGCTCAACGATCCCGGTCAACTGCTGCTGCCCAACAAATACGCCCCCAACGACACCGCCGCCGCCCAGCGCTTCGTCTGCTGGCTGCCGCAGGGTCACGGCAACTTGAACATCATCGGCGCGATAGCCCAGAGCTGCGACGTCTACTTCTATCAAGTCGGCGGCGGCAATCCAGAAGTCTCGCCGCAGGTGCTGCGCCCCGGTGGTCTAGGCATCGACGATCTATTCCGCTATGCCACCGCCTTCGGCATTGGCTCGAAGCTCGGCGTCGAACTGCCGTTCGAGAACGCCGGACGGATGCCCGATCAGGACTGGAAGCGCCGTCTCTACGGGGAGAACTGGTCAACCGGCGACACCTATAACGCCGCCTTCGGTCAGGGCTACGTCAACATAACGCCGCTGCAACTCGGCAACGCCATCTCCGCCATCGTCAACGGCGGGACGCTCCACCAACCGACTCTCATCCACGATTATCTCGACGCCGACGGCAACGTGACGCAGCCCTTCCAACCCATTGTCGAGCGCACCGTCGATATCGACCACATCCCGGAGACTCAACCGATCACGCTCATGCTGCTTGAGGACATGATCATTCAGGGACAGGACAGTCTCGCCTGTGTCTGCGAAGCGGACAGCGACTTCTATAATCCGCTCCGCTGCAATCCAGCGACCTATGTCAACACCGCCAACGTCAATCCCGACCAGAACCTCTATACCCCCCGTAACTACACGGTACAGGTGCCCAACGGCTACGCCTTCAATGATGATTTTTGCAGCCCTGTCCGCTTCGACCCGGCGTATCGCCCCGCCTTCGTCAGCGACTCGAATCTCGACATCGTTCGACAAGGGATGCGCTTCGCCGTCACCAACGGCACGGCAAAGGCGGCAAACCTCCCCTACTTCGAAGTCGCTGGCAAAACCGGAACGGCGGAATATTGCGACGAGATCGCTCGACCACTCGGCTTATGCAAACCGGGCAACTGGCCCTCGCACGCTTGGTTCGTTGGCTATGGTCCTTACGGCAACCCCGACATTCTGATTCTTGGCTTCGTCTATCACGGCGGTGAAGGCTCAGCGGTCGCGCTGCCAATGGTCATGGAGACAATGCAGGCTTACCTCCGCCTTCAGACCGAACGTGGCAATATCAGCGCCGCGCCAGCAGACATCGCCATCACGGCGATTTCGCCCGAAAGCCTCAGCGAGACAGATACCCCGTGATCGCCCTCACGCCTATCCAGCGCGAACAGGTGCGCTACTGGCTGCCCGCCCTGCTCACGGGCGCGGGCGCGTGGCTCGCCTTCTTGACACTGGGGCACACGCCGCTGCTTCGCGCGTCCGGCTTAGCGCTGGTGATCATCGGCATGGCGCTAGCGCTGCGCTCGATGGGCATCGCCTTAACCGTGATCGGCGGGCTGGCGTTAGCGTTCAGCCCATCCTTCTGGATTCAGACCGGCGGCGCAGAAAGTCTCAGCCTGCCCGAAGTCGCGGGCGCGTTGATCGCGTCGGGCGTGGCGGCGGGCGTCGCCCGACGTTTTAGCAAGCAGCGCTGGTTCGGCTTAGCAACCGCTGTCATCATTTTCTCGGCACTGTTCCTCACCAGCGTCGGCACGCCCCGCAGCCTGCGCCTAACCACCCTGCTGACGGCGTGGCTGCTCTACCTGCTCGTCGATGGGCTGCTCATCAGCAACCCGCACCCCGACTCGCCCGCGACAGGCAAGCTCGGCGCACAGCATACCTACGGGCTGCTCATCGTCTTAAGCGTTGGCATTCTCAACGATCCGTTGTTTGTCCTGCTCGCACCTGCCGTTGCGCTGGGCTTATTCCTCTCGCGCAAAACGCTGCCGCTCTGGTATTGGCTGGCGCTGCTGGCAGTCAGCGTCTTTGGCATTTATGGCGTCATCGACACCTACGTCTCCGATTTTTGGTGGCACTACCCCGTCGATCAAGCACTAGCACTAACGTCCCATATCCCCTTCCTCATCGGCGGCGTCTGGCGCGAACCCGCGCGCTGGATCGGCTTAATGGATTTAGTCATCCATCAATTTACGGTCTTGGGGCTGGCGCTCGGCGTCTTAGGCTTAGCGCGCCTCTCGCGCTGGTATCCGCCCATCGGCGTCGTTACAATGGTCGCTTACGGGGCGTATGCCGCCTTTGGGCTGGTCTACTACGGTCATGACAGTCCGGTTTTGCTGCTGCCCCTGCTCATGATCCAGTTGTTATGGATGACCTACGCCGTTTACACCTTCGGGCAGTGGTTGCAAAAAAGCCTCAAACCCGCGCGCCTAAAATGGCTCGCCGCCGCCGCATTTACGCTCTTGCCCATTCTCATGCTGCTAAGGATTGTCGGGATGGTGTAGCGCATCTTGGTGATCCAATATAGTATATTAAATGTTAGAATTCTTTGCGGAGCAGGGTACAGCATCCATGCAAACAGTGGCAATCAAAGGCGTGAAAGACGGGCTGCTTATTTCCCTGAACGAATCCGAGGAATGGCAGGGGGTTTTAGCCGACCTCGCCGCCCGTATCGATCAGCAGAGTTCCTTCTTCGTGGGCGCGCGTATTACGCTTGACGTCGGAACGCGCCCGGTACGCCGTGATGAACTTGGATCGGTCAAGGCGCTGCTCGAACGGCGCGGCGTCGTCTTACATGCCGTCGTCAGCGAAAGCAGCACCACCATCGACTCAGCCAGTGCGCTCGACCTGCGCGCCAACTTGATGCCCAACACCCCCGCAGCCGAGCACAGCTTCACCGCCAATTCCGAAGAGGATGGCACGGCGGGCGTCATGATTAGGCGTACGCTCCGCTCCGGACGCACTGTACGCAGCGAGGGACACGTGATCGTCTTTGGCGACGTCAACCCCGGCGCGGAAATCATCGCGGCGGGCGACGTCATCATTTGGGGACGGCTGCGCGGCAAAGTCCACGCGGGCGCTTACGGCGACGAGAGCGCCTTCGTCTGCGCGCTCGACATGACGCCGACGCAGTTACGCATCGCCGGATACATCAGTATTTCGCCGAAAGATAAGCGTCATAAACCCAAACCGGAGATCGCGCTCATTCGGGACGAGCACATCACGGTCGAGGCATGGCGTTAACGCCGCATAGCGGTAGAGCCAAGAGAGGATTTGCAGGTGGGGGGAAAAGTCATCACGATTACGTCCGGCAAAGGGGGCGTAGGTAAAACGACGACAACTGCCAACCTCGGCGTGGCACTGGCGCGGCTCGATCAACGCTTGCTGATGATCGACGCGGACATCGGCTTACGTAACCTCGACATCGTCATGGGGCTGGAAAACCGCATCGTCTACGATATCGTCGATGTCATCGAAGGACGTTGTAAACTGCGGCAGGCGATGATCCGGCACAAGACTTTCCCGGAGCTTTATCTGATTCCCGCCGCTCAAACCCGTGACAAAACTGCCGTCAGTCCGGCGGATATGATCCAGCTCACGGACAGCGTGCGCGGTGACTTTGATTTTATCCTGATCGACTCACCAGCAGGTATCGAGCGCGGCTTTCGCAACGCCGTCGCCCCTGCCGACGAAGTCGTCATTGTCACCAACCCTGAAGTCTCAGCCGTCCGTGATGCCGACCGCGTGATCGGGCTGCTCGAAAATGAGAATAAGGGACCGGGTCAGTTGATCCTCAATCGCGTTAATCCCGAAATGGTGCGGCGCGGTGATATGCTCTCCGCAGACGACGTGACCGACCTGCTGGCGATACGTCTGCTCGGCATCGTGCCCGAAGACGAGACTGTTGTCCCATCGTCAAACAGCGGCATCCCGGTTACGCTGAACGATAACTCACGCGCGGGTTTAGCCTATCGCAATATCGCCCGTAGGCTGATGGGTGAAGACGTTCCGTTTATGAAACTTGGGGAATCCGGCGGCTTGTTCAAACGGATCACGCGGTTATTCGGTGGTAGAAACGGGTGATGAGAGGTTCTGATGATGCCAAGTTTTTTTGACCGGATGCTTGGGCGGACACAGCCGAAAAATAGCGGCACAACGGCGAAAGAGCGTCTCCAATTCATCCTCGTTCACGACCGCATCAACCTGCCGCCAGAGCGTATGCAGGAGATGAAAGCCGAGATTCTCGCCGTGATCTCGAAGTACGTCTCGGTCGATGGCGACAACGTAGACATCGAACTCCAGAAGCGCGACCGCAACAGTATGCTCGTTGCCGAAATCCCCTTTTACAAGGCGCGCGAAGCCATCGAGCAGGACGACGAGGACGACCCGCGCCCCACGCGGCTGGCGGACGAGAGCGAATAGACTTCAATTCACGGCGTGCGTTCGCTATAATGACGCTAACGCACCTTTAGCAGGCACTTCTAGATGAGTCATTCCGGCAGCATTTGGCGACAGTTCGATTACGTTTTGCTAATTGTAACTGTCGTGCTGACCGTCTTCGGTATCTTGATGATTCGCAGCGCGACCCTCGACGCTATCGACCCTGACCTCATCAATCGCGTTCCTGACCAAATTCGCTTCGCCATTCTCGGCGTCATCGTCCTGCTTGGGCTGGCGGCAGCCGATTATCGCTTGCTCGGCGGGCTGCATCAGTGGCTCTATCTGGTCATGATCGGGCTGCTGCTGATGGTCTTCTTCTTCGGCGTTGAAGGCGACGCAGGCGCGAAAAGTTGGGTCAACATCGGTATTCGCGTCCAGCCCTCTGAAGTCGCAAAAGTGCTGATCATTGTCACGTTGGGGCAGTTTCTCGCCAGCAGCTACGAGAAAATGGGGCGCATTACCACCATTATCAAGTCGCTCATCCACATCGGCGTTCCAACCGCGTTAATTTTCATCCAGCCTGACCTCGGTATGGCAATTGTCTTCGGCGTCATGTGGCTGGTGATGGTCTGGGCAGCAGGGCTAAACCTGAAACATATCGCCATCTTCGCGCTTGTCATCATGATCTCTGCGCCCATCTCGATTCCATTCGCATTTTCGCGCATGGAAGATTACCAGAAGCAGCGCATCACCTCGTTCATCTTCCCTGAAAGCGATCCTGATGCCTACTACAATATCCTTCAGGCGCGGATCAGCATCGGTTCAGGGGGATTAGTCGGCAAAGGTTACGCGCAAGGTCCGCAAAATACGGGGCGTTTCCTGCGCGTGCGTCACACCGACTTTATCTTCAGCGTCATCGCTGAGGAATTTGGATTAGTCGGCGGCGTCACAGTCATGATCCTGATCAGCATTGTCATCGCCCGAATTTTGCGCGGCGCACGTATGGCGGTCGATCCACTCGGCAGCTTGATCTGCTACGGCGTAGCGACTTTCATTTTCTTCCAGAGCGTCGTCTCGATTGGCATGAATTTGAGTCTCATGCCCGTCACAGGCTTAACCTTGCCCTTCATCAGTTCGGGCGGCACATCCTTGCTCTCGACGCTGGCGGGAATCGGTCTGGCAGAGAGCGTCATCATGCGCCGTCGCCGCTTATAGACGGCACAATCTCTAGAACAATCGAGGGGCGTTAGAGGCTTGCAAAGCCAGCACAACGCCCCAGAGAAGAACTCAACTAGCAGTAGACCTTCACACATGAGAGGCGAGCACAGCATGACTCTTCATTCGGAACTGGCGCAGCTTTTATTCCCGCATATCACCACCACGCCGGATGATGTCTACAGCCAGTACCCCCCGCGTGATCTACCAAAAGGCGCGCGCGTGACCCGTTTTGCACCCAGTCCCACCGGATACGTGCACATCGGCAGCTTGCTGACGGCACTGGTCGAAAGCCGCGTCGCGCACGGCAGCGGCGGTGTCTACTTCCTGCGCATCGAGGACACCGATAAGAAGCGTGAGCAGGACAACAGCATTGCAGAAATCGTCAAGACGCTCAGCAGCTTCGAATTGATGCCGGACGAAGGCATCGTCGGTGACACTCCGCTGGTCGAGATTGGCGCATACGGCCCCTATTTGCAGAGCGCGCGTGTCACCATCTACGAGGTTTTTGCAAAATATCTAATCGAACGTGGGCGCGCTTATCCTTGCTTCTGCTCGGAAGACGAGCTTGCCCAGATTCGCAAGGATCAGGAAGCACAGCATGTCAAACCGGGCTATTACGGCGAGTGGGCGAAATGGCGTGACGCGGACATCGCTCAAATCAAGGCGCGGCTCGATACCGGCGAGCGTCCCGTCATCCGCGTTCGCGCACCCTACCCCACCGAAGATCGCGTCCAGTTTCACGATGTGGTCAAGGGCGATCTCGACCTGCCGGTCAACGATCAGGATGCGGTGCTGCTCAAGTCGAATGACCTGCCCACCTACCACTTCGCCCACGTCGTCGATGACACCGTCATGCGCGTGACGACGGTCATTCGCGGCGAGGAGTGGCTGCCTTCGACACCGCTGCATCTCCAATTGTTCGGTTACATCGACGCCCCGCTGCTGGAATTCGCCCACGTCGCGCCGATTGCCAAGATGGACGGCAGTTCGAAGCGCAAGCTCAGCAAGCGCAAAGACCCTGAAGCGAACATGATGTACTACTACAAGGCGGGCTATCCGGCAAAGGCGGTCATCGAGTATCTGCTCAACCTCGCCAATTCGAGTTTTTACGATTGGCGACAGGCAAACTCCGACGCCTCGCATATCGAATTCCCGTTCAAACTCGAAGACATGGGTGTCGCCATGCCCTTGTTCGATATGGTCAAGCTGGACGACATTAGCAAGAACATCGTGGCAAACTACAACGCCGCGCAGATTTACGAGTACG